>NZ_FNUD01000002.1:1437150-1741975 GCF_900106095.1 Pseudomonas deceptionensis
ATATACTGAGAAAAAACGTATCCGCAAGGACTTTAGCAAGTTGCCGGACGTCATGGATGTGCCGTATCTCTTGGCAATCCAGCTGGATTCGTATCGTGAATTCTTGCAGGCGGGAGCGACTAAAGATCAGTTCCGCGACGTGGGCCTGCATGCGGCCTTCAAATCCGTTTTCCCGATCATCAGCTACTCCGGCAATGCTGCGCTGGAGTACGTCGGTTATCGCTTGGGCGAACCGGCATTTGATGTCAAAGAATGCGTGTTGCGCGGTGTAACTTACGCCGTACCTTTGCGGGTAAAAGTTCGTTTGATCATTTTCGACAAAGAATCGTCGAACAAAGCGATCAAGGACATCAAAGAGCAAGAAGTCTACATGGGTGAAATCCCCCTGATGACTGAAAACGGTACCTTCGTAATCAACGGTACCGAGCGTGTAATTGTTTCCCAGCTGCACCGTTCCCCGGGCGTGTTCTTTGACCACGACCGCGGCAAGACGCACAGCTCCGGTAAGCTGCTTTATTCTGCGCGTATCATTCCTTACCGCGGTTCGTGGTTGGACTTCGAGTTCGATCCGAAAGACTGCGTGTTCGTACGTATTGACCGTCGTCGCAAGCTGCCTGCATCGGTACTGCTGCGTGCGCTGGGTTATACGACTGAACAAGTCCTGGACGCGTTCTACACCACCAACGTCTTCCATGTACAAGGTGAAAGCCTGTGTCTGGAATTGGTGCCTCATCGCCTGCGCGGTGAAATTGCGGCCATCGATATCGTCGATGACAAAGGCAAGGTGATTGTTGAGCAGGGTCGTCGTATTACTGCTCGTCACATCAACCAGCTGGAAAAAGCCGGTGTCAAAGAGCTTGTTATGCCTCTGGACTACGTCCTGGGTCGCACAACGGCCAAGGCTATCGTGCACCCGGCTACTGGCGAAATCATTGCTGAGTGCAACACCGAGCTGACGACTGAAATCCTGGCAAAAATTGCCAAGGGTCAAGTAGTTCGTATCGAGACGTTGTACACCAACGATATCGACTGCGGTCCGTTCGTTTCCGACACTCTGAAGATCGACTCCACCAGCAACCAATTGGAAGCTCTGGTAGAGATCTATCGCATGATGCGTCCAGGCGAGCCGCCAACCAAAGACGCTGCCGAGACTCTGTTCAACAACCTGTTCTTCAGCCCCGAGCGTTATGACCTGTCTGCGGTCGGCCGGATGAAGTTCAACCGTCGTATCGGTCGTACCGAGATCGAAGGTTCGGGCGTGTTGTGCAAAGAAGACATCGTTGCCGTGCTGAAGACTCTGGTCGACATCCGTAACGGTAAAGGCATCGTCGATGACATCGACCACCTGGGTAACCGTCGTGTTCGCTGTGTAGGCGAAATGGCCGAGAACCAGTTCCGCGTTGGCCTGGTACGTGTTGAGCGTGCGGTCAAAGAGCGTCTGTCGATGGCTGAAAGCGAAGGCCTGATGCCGCAAGACTTGATCAACGCCAAGCCAGTGGCTGCGGCAGTGAAAGAGTTCTTCGGTTCGAGCCAGCTGTCCCAGTTCATGGACCAGAACAACCCTCTGTCCGAGATCACCCACAAGCGCCGTGTTTCTGCACTGGGCCCGGGCGGTTTGACGCGTGAGCGTGCTGGCTTTGAAGTTCGTGACGTACACCCGACTCACTACGGCCGTGTTTGCCCTATTGAGACGCCGGAAGGTCCGAACATTGGTCTGATCAACTCCTTGGCTGCCTATGCGCGCACCAACCAGTACGGCTTCCTTGAGAGCCCGTACCGTGTAGTGAAAGACGCACTGGTAACTGACGAGATCGTTTTCCTGTCCGCCATCGAAGAAGCCGATCACGTGATCGCTCAGGCCTCGGCCACGATGAACGACAAGAAAGTGCTGATCGACGAACTGGTAGCTGTTCGTCACTTGAACGAATTCACCGTTAAGGCGCCGGAAGACGTCACCTTGATGGACGTTTCGCCGAAGCAGGTAGTTTCGGTTGCAGCGTCGCTGATCCCGTTCCTGGAACACGATGACGCCAACCGTGCGTTGATGGGTTCCAACATGCAGCGTCAAGCTGTACCAACTCTGCGCGCTGACAAGCCGCTGGTAGGTACCGGCATGGAGCGTAACGTAGCTCGTGACTCCGGCGTTTGCGTCGTGGCTCGTCGTGGCGGCGTGATCGACTCTGTTGATGCCAGCCGTATCGTGGTTCGTGTTGCTGATGATGAAGTTGAAACTGGCGAAGCCGGTGTCGACATCTACAACCTGACCAAATACACCCGCTCCAACCAGAACACTTGCATCAACCAGCGTCCGCTGGTTCGCAAGGGTGACCGTGTGCAGCGCAGCGACATCATGGCTGACGGCCCGTCCACCGATATGGGTGAGCTGGCGTTGGGTCAGAACATGCGCATCGCGTTCATGGCCTGGAACGGTTACAACTTCGAAGACTCCATCTGCCTGTCGGAACGAGTTGTTCAAGAAGATCGCTTTACCACGATCCACATTCAGGAACTGACCTGTGTGGCACGTGACACCAAGCTTGGGCCTGAAGAGATCACTGCAGACATCCCGAACGTGGGTGAAGCTGCACTGAACAAACTGGACGAAGCCGGTATTGTTTACGTAGGTGCTGAAGTTGGCGCTGGCGACATTCTGGTAGGTAAGGTCACTCCGAAAGGCGAGACTCAACTGACCCCAGAAGAGAAGCTGTTGCGCGCTATCTTCGGTGAAAAAGCCAGCGACGTTAAAGACACTTCCCTGCGTGTACCTACCGGTACCAAAGGTACTGTTATCGACGTACAGGTCTTCACTCGTGACGGCGTTGAGCGTGATGCTCGTGCCCTGTCGATCGAGAAGACCCAGCTGGACGAGATCCGCAAGGATCTGAACGAAGAGTTCCGTATCGTTGAAGGCGCCACTTTCGAACGTCTGCGCTCTGCTCTGGTTGGCCGTATAGCCGAGGGCGGTGCCGGTCTTAAGAAAGGTCAGGAAATCACCAATGAAATCCTGGACGGTCTTGAGCATGGTCAGTGGTTCAAACTGCGCATGGCTGAAGATGCTCTGAACGAGCAGCTTGAAAAGGCTCAGGCTTACATCATCGATCGCCGTCGTCTGCTGGACGACAAGTTCGAAGACAAGAAGCGCAAACTGCAGCAGGGCGATGACCTGGCTCCAGGCGTGCTGAAAATCGTCAAGGTTTACCTGGCAATCCGTCGTCGCATCCAGCCGGGTGACAAGATGGCTGGTCGTCACGGTAACAAAGGTGTGGTCTCCGTGATCATGCCGGTTGAAGACATGCCGTACGATGCCAATGGCACCCCGGTTGATGTGGTTCTCAACCCGTTGGGCGTACCTTCGCGTATGAACGTTGGTCAGATTCTCGAAACTCACCTGGGCCTCGCGGCTAAAGGTTTGGGCGAGAAGATCAACCTCATGATTGAAGAGCAACGCAAGGTCGCTGACCTGCGTAAGTTCCTGCATGAGATCTACAACGAAATTGGCGGTCGTCAAGAAAGCCTGGATGACTTCACCGACCAGGAAATCCTGGATCTGGCGAAGAACCTTCGTGGCGGTGTGCCGATGGCTACCCCTGTGTTCGACGGTGCCAAAGAAAGCGAAATCAAGGCAATGCTACGTTTGGCAGATCTGCCAGACAGCGGCCAGATGGAGCTGACTGACGGCCGTACCGGCAACAAGTTCGAACGTCCGGTTACCGTTGGCTACATGTACATGCTGAAGCTGAACCACTTGGTAGACGACAAGATGCATGCTCGTTCTACCGGTTCTTACAGCCTGGTTACCCAGCAGCCGCTGGGTGGTAAGGCACAGTTCGGTGGTCAGCGTTTCGGGGAGATGGAGGTCTGGGCGCTGGAAGCCTACGGCGCGGCATACACTCTGCAAGAAATGCTCACAGTGAAGTCGGACGATGTGAACGGTCGTACCAAGATGTACAAAAACATCGTGGACGGCGATCACCGTATGGAGCCGGGCATGCCCGAGTCCTTCAACGTGTTGATCAAAGAAATTCGTTCCCTCGGCATCGATATCGATCTGGAAACCGAATAACACGTGACGCGAATCGAGAGCGGGGCTGTTTAGCCCGCTCTCTGCTCCGCCAGGAGGAAAGGCCTTGAAAGACCTACTGAATTTGCTGAAAAACCAGGGTCAAGTCGAAGAGTTCGACGCCATCCGTATTGGATTGGCATCGCCTGAGATGATCCGTTCGTGGTCGTTCGGTGAAGTTAAAAAACCGGAAACCATCAACTACCGTACGTTCAAGCCTGAGCGTGACGGCCTGTTCTGCGCCAAGATCTTTGGCCCGGTAAAGGATTACGAGTGCCTGTGCGGTAAGTACAAGCGCTTGAAGCACCGCGGTGTGATCTGTGAGAAGTGTGGCGTTGAAGTCGCACTGGCCAAGGTCCGTCGCGAGCGCATGGCTCACATCGAACTGGCTTCGCCAGTTGCTCACATCTGGTTCCTGAAATCGCTGCCGTCCCGTATCGGCTTGCTGATGGACATGACCCTGCGTGATATCGAACGCGTTCTCTACTTCGAGAGCTATGTCGTTATCGATCCAGGCATGACCACTCTGGAAAAAGGTCAGCTGCTGAACGATGAGCAGTATTTCGAAGCGCTGGAAGAGTTCGGCGACGACTTTGATGCCCGTATGGGTGCTGAAGCCGTCCGTGAACTGCTGCACGCTATCGACCTGGAGCACGAGATTGGCCGTCTGCGCGAAGAAATTCCGCAAACCAACTCCGAAACCAAAATCAAGAAGCTGTCCAAGCGCCTGAAGTTGATGGAAGCCTTCCTGGGCTCCGGCAACCTTCCTGAGTGGATGGTTCTGACCGTTCTGCCGGTTCTGCCGCCAGATCTGCGTCCTTTGGTTCCGCTTGATGGCGGTCGTTTCGCGACTTCCGACCTCAACGATCTGTATCGTCGGGTAATCAACCGTAACAACCGCTTGAAGCGCCTGCTTGATCTGTCCGCTCCGGACATCATCGTGCGCAACGAAAAGCGTATGTTGCAAGAAGCGGTCGACGCCTTGCTCGACAACGGCCGTCGTGGTCGCGCCATTACCGGTTCGAACAAGCGCCCTCTGAAATCCTTGGCTGACATGATCAAGGGTAAGCAAGGTCGTTTCCGTCAGAACTTGCTCGGTAAGCGTGTTGACTACTCGGGTCGTTCGGTAATTACCGTAGGTCCGACCCTGCGTCTGCACCAGTGCGGTCTGCCGAAGAAAATGGCTCTTGAGCTGTTCAAGCCGTTCATTTTTGGCAAGCTGGAAATGCGTGGTCTTGCTACCACCATTAAAGCAGCCAAGAAGATGGTTGAGCGTGAGTTGCCGGAAGTTTGGGACGTTCTCGCTGAAGTTATCCGCGAACACCCGGTTCTTCTCAACCGTGCACCGACTCTTCACCGTCTGGGTATCCAGGCGTTTGAACCGGTACTGATCGAAGGTAAGGCTATCCAGCTGCACCCGCTGGTCTGTGCTGCGTACAACGCCGACTTCGACGGCGACCAAATGGCCGTGCACGTACCGCTGACACTGGAAGCCCAGTTGGAAGCGCGTGCGTTGATGATGTCGACCAACAACATTCTGTCGCCAGCCAACGGTGAGCCAATCATCGTTCCGTCGCAGGACGTTGTATTGGGTCTGTACTACATGACGCGTGAAGCGATCAACGCCAAGGGCGAAGGTCGTGTGTTCGCTGACTTGCAAGAAGTTGACCGTGTATTCCGTGCTGGTGAAGCCGCACTGCATGCCAAGGTCAAGGTTCGCATCAGCGAAACCGTCAACGACCGTGATGGCGGCAGCGTGAGCAACACCCGTATCGTCGACACCACTGTCGGCCGTGCGCTGTTGTTCCAGGTTGTGCCAAAAGGTCTGTCGTACGACGTCGTCAACCTGCCGATGAAGAAAAAAGCGATCTCCAAGCTGATCAACCAGTGCTACCGCGTGGTTGGTTTGAAAGAGACCGTTATCTTCGCTGACCAGTTGATGTACACAGGTTTTGCTTACTCGACCATTTCCGGCGTTTCCATCGGTGTTAACGACTTCGTTATCCCTGATGAAAAAGCTCGCATCATCGCGGCCGCAACCGATGAAGTGAAAGAGATCGAAAGTCAGTACGCCTCCGGCCTGGTAACCCAGGGCGAGAAGTACAACAAAGTAATCGACCTTTGGTCGAAAGCTAACGACGAAGTTTCCAAGGCCATGATGTCCAACCTCTCGAAAGAGAAGGTTATCGACCGTCACGGTGTTGAGGTTGAGCAAGAGTCGTTCAACTCGATGTACATGATGGCCGACTCCGGCGCACGGGGTTCTGCAGCGCAGATCCGTCAGCTGGCCGGTATGCGTGGTCTGATGGCCAAGCCGGACGGCTCCATCATTGAAACGCCGATTACTGCGAACTTCCGTGAAGGTTTGAGCGTACTTCAGTACTTCATCTCGACTCACGGTGCTCGTAAGGGTCTGGCGGATACCGCCTTGAAGACAGCTAACTCCGGTTATCTGACTCGTCGTCTGGTAGACGTTGCGCAAGACTTGGTTGTGACTGAAGTTGACTGCGGTACCGAACACGGTCTGCTGATGACTCCGCACATCGAAGGCGGCGACGTTGTTGAGCCATTGGGTGAGCGCGTTCTGGGTCGAGTAATCGCCCGTGACGTATACAAGCCGGGCACCGAGGAAATTATCGTTCCTGCGGGCACTCTGGTTGACGAGAAGTGGGTTGAATTCATCGAGCTGAACAGCATCGACGAAGTCATCGTGCGTTCGCCAATCAGCTGTGAAACTCGCTTCGGTATCTGTGCCAAGTGCTACGGTCGTGACTTGGCTCGTGGTCACCAGGTGAACATCGGTGAAGCTGTTGGCGTAATCGCTGCTCAGTCGATCGGTGAGCCGGGTACACAGCTGACCATGCGTACGTTCCACATCGGTGGTGCGGCAAGCCGGACCTCTGCTGCTGACAGTGTTCAGGTGAAGAATGGCGGTACTGTCCGTCTTCATAACCTCAAGCACGTTGAGCGTGTAGATGGCTGCCTGGTAGCTGTATCCCGTTCGGGTGAGCTGGCCATCGCTGATGACTTCGGTCGTGAGCGTGAGCGCTACAAGCTGCCGTACGGCGCCGTGATTTCGGTTAAAGAAGGTGACAAGGTTGACGCTGGCTCGATCGTAGCCAAGTGGGATCCGCACACTCACCCAATCGTTACCGAAATGAAAGGTACCGTGACCTACGTGGGCATGGAAGAAGGCATCACGATCAAGCGTCAGACTGACGAATTGACCGGTATGACCAACATTGAAGTCCTCGACGCCAAAGACCGTCCAGCTGCCGGCAAGGACATCCGTCCAGCCGTTAAGATGGTTGGTGTGGATGGCAAGGATCTGCTGTTGCCAGGTACCGACGTACCGGCTCAGTACTTCCTTCCAGCCAACGCCCTGGTCGGTGTAGCGGATGGTGCGGAAATCGCGATCGGTGACGTTATCGCTCGTATTCCGCAAGAAACTTCGAAAACTCGAGACATCACCGGTGGTCTGCCACGCGTTGCTGACTTGTTCGAAGCGCGTCGTCCGAAAGAAGCCTCGATTCTGGCTGAAGTCAGCGGCACCATCGCGTTCGGTAAAGAAACCAAAGGCAAGCGCCGTCTGGTTATTACCCCGAACGACGGTACTGATCCGTACGAAGAGCTGATTCCGAAGTGGCGTCACCTGAACGTCTTCGAAGGCGAGCAAGTGAACCGCGGCGAAGTTATCTCCGACGGTCCAAGCGATCCACACGATATCCTGCGTCTGCTGGGTGTAAGTGCGCTGGCCAAGTACATCGTTAACGAGATCCAGGACGTTTACCGTCTGCAAGGCGTAAAAATCAACGATAAGCACATCGAGACCATTCTGCGTCAGATGCTGCGTAAAGTTGAGATCGCCGAGTCTGGTGATTCCACCTTCATCAAGGGCGACCAGATGGAGTTGACCCAGGTGTTGACCGAAAACGAGCGTTTGGGTGGCGAAGATAAATTCGTTTCCAAGTTCACTCGCGTTCTGTTGGGTATCACCAAGGCGTCGTTGTCGACTGAGTCGTTCATCTCCGCGGCCTCTTTCCAAGAGACCACCCGCGTACTGACCGAAGCAGCGGTAACCGGCAAGCGCGACTACCTGCGCGGCCTGAAAGAAAACGTTGTCGTGGGTCGTTTGATCCCGGCTGGTACCGGTTTGGCATACCACAGCGAGCGTAAGCGCCGCCGTGAGGCTGACAAGCCGTTGCGCGTAAGCGCCAGTGAAGTGGAAGCTGCACTGACCGAAGCGCTGAACTCGAGCGGTAACTGAGTTCTGCGGTAAATGAAGGGTGGGCCCCGGCAGTTCCATTCATCGAATTGAGACATTTTGTCTGGGTTTGATGAGTGGAAGTGTCGGGGCCTTGCCTTGACTGGGGGCAAGATCCTCTTTAGACTCTTGTACCCCTAAATTTGGCGGGAATTCGTTCCTGCCATTTTGCTTTTCTTGCAAGACAATAGCGTCGCAAGACAACAGTGGAGCTAGTAGATGGCAACTATCAACCAGCTGGTACGTCAGCCGCGTAAGCGTATCGTCGAGAAATCCGACGTGCCTGCGCTGCAAAACTGCCCGCAACGTCGTGGCGTATGCACCCGTGTGTATACAACTACGCCGAAAAAACCTAACTCGGCACTGCGTAAAGTATGCCGTGTGCGCCTGACCAACGGTTTCGAGGTTTCCTCGTACATCGGTGGTGAAGGTCACAACCTGCAAGAACACAGCGTGGTACTGATTCGTGGCGGTCGTGTAAAAGACTTGCCAGGTGTTCGTTATCACACCGTTCGCGGCTCTTTGGATACTTCCGGCGTTAAAGGTCGTAACCAAGGTCGTTCGAAGTACGGTACCAAGAAGCCGAAGTAGTATTCGGTTGCTGGTAAAAAATGCAGATTTCTTTTTTTCTGAGTCGATAAGAGTAAGGTCGGACGTGCATCCATTGGGTGTAATGGTTCCGAGCTAACCTGAAGACCGTTTGAGGGCTTATCCATGCCAAGAAGACGCGTAGCAGCCAAGCGCGATGTGCTTGACGATCCAAAATACGGAAGCCAAATCCTGGCCAAGTTCATGAACCACGTGATGGAAAGCGGCAAAAAAGCCGTTGCCGAGCGTATCGTTTATGGCGCGCTGGAAAAGGTTAAAGAACGCAAGAACAGCGATCCCCTGGAAATCTTCGAGAAAGCTCTCGACGCCATCGCTCCGCTGGTCGAAGTGAAGTCGCGCCGTGTAGGCGGTGCTACTTACCAGGTTCCGGTCGAAGTTCGCCCGTCCCGTCGTAACGCCCTGGCAATGCGCTGGTTGGTAGACTTCGCCCGCAAGCGCGGCGAGAAGTCTATGGCTCTGCGTTTGGCTGGCGAACTGTTGGACGCAGCTGAAGGTAAAGGTGCTGCTGTTAAGAAGCGTGAAGACGTGCACCGTATGGCCGAAGCTAACAAAGCTTTCTCGCACTACCGCTTCTAATTTCAGCTTCACTAATTTTGCGAGGGCTTTATGGCTCGTACTACTCCGATTAGTCGCTACCGTAACATCGGTATCGTCGCTCACGTAGATGCTGGTAAAACCACCACTACCGAGCGCGTCCTTTTTTACACGGGCAAAAGTCACAAGATGGGCGAGGTGCATGATGGCGCCGCGACCACAGACTGGATGGTGCAGGAGCAGGAGCGTGGTATTACCATTACTTCTGCTGCCATTACCGCCTTCTGGAAAGGTTCTGCAAAGCAGTACAAAGACGAGCATCGCTTCAACGTAATCGATACCCCGGGCCACGTTGACTTCACTATTGAAGTTGAGCGTTCCCTGCGTGTACTCGACGGCGCTGTCGTTGTGTTCTGTGGTACTTCGGGTGTTGAGCCTCAGTCGGAAACCGTATGGCGTCAAGCCAACAAATACGGCGTTCCACGTCTTGTTTACGTAAACAAGATGGACCGTGCTGGTGCAAACTTCCTGCGCGTTATTGAGCAGATCAAGAAGCGTCTGGGTCACACTCCGGTTCCAATCCAGTTGGCTATCGGTTCTGAAGACAACTTCCAGGGTCAGATTGATCTGATCAACATGGAAGCTGTGTACTGGAACGATGCTGACAAAGGTATGGTTCCTGTTCGCAAAGAAATTCCAGCTGAGCTGAAAGATCTTGCTGACGAGTGGCGCGACAACATGGTTCAGGCTGCGGCCGAAGCCAATGAAGAGCTGATGAACAAGTACCTCGAAGGTGAAGAATTCACCATCGCGGAAATCAAGGCTGCTCTGCGTCAGCGTACTATCGCTGGTGAGATCGTCTTGGCTGTTTGCGGTTCTTCCTTCAAGAACAAGGGTGTTCCCCTGGTTCTCGACGCCGTTATCGACTTCCTGCCAGCGCCTAGCGATATTCCAGCCATCAAGGGTACTGACCCTGATGACGAGTCTATCGAGCTGGAGCGTCATGCAGACGATAGCGAGCCGTTCTCGGCTCTGGCGTTCAAGATCGCTACTGACCCATTCGTGGGTACCTTGACCTTCGTCCGTGTTTACTCGGGCGTGTTGAACTCCGGCGACGGCGTGATCAACTCGGTTAAAGGCAAGAAAGAGCGTGTGGGTCGTATGGTGCAAATGCACGCAAACGCCCGTGAAGAAATCAAGGAAGTGCGCGCTGGCGACATCGCGGCCTTGATCGGCATGAAGGACGTCACCACTGGCGAAACTTTGTGCAACGCTGACAAGCCAATCATTCTGGTTCGTATGGACTTCCCGGAGCCGGTTATTTCGGTTGCCGTAGAGCCTAAGACCAAGGATGACCAGGAAAAAATGGGTATCGCTCTGGGCAAACTTGCTCAGGAAGATCCATCTTTCCGCGTTAAAACTGATGAAGAGACTGGTCAAACGATCATCTCTGGCATGGGCGAGCTTCACTTGGACATCCTGGTTGATCGGATGCGCCGTGAGTTCAACGTCGAAGCCAACATCGGCAAGCCTCAGGTTTCGTATCGTGAGCGCATCACGAAGAAGTGTGAAATCGAAGGCAAGTTCGTTCGTCAGTCCGGCGGTCGTGGCCAGTTTGGTCACTGCTGGATCCGTTTTGCACCTGCTGACGAAGGTCAGGAAGGTCTGCAGTTCGTGAACGAAGTGGTAGGTGGTGTGGTTCCTAAGGAATACATCCCGGCTATCCAGAAGGGTATCGAAGAGCAGATGAAGAACGGTGTTGTTGCCGGCTATCCGCTGATCGGCCTGAAGGCTACCGTGTTTGATGGTTCTTACCACGACGTCGACTCCAACGAGATGGCGTTTAAGGTGGCTGCTTCCATGGCGACCAAGCAACTGGCTACCAAAGGTGGCGGTGAGCTGCTTGAGCCGATCATGGCGGTAGAGGTTGTTACACCTGAAGACTATATGGGTGACGTGATGGGCGACTTGAATCGTCGTCGCGGCATGATCCAGGGTATGGAAGATACGGTTTCCGGCAAAGTTATTCGTGCCGAGGTTCCGTTGGGTGAAATGTTCGGTTATGCGACCGACGTTCGTTCCATGTCTCAGGGTCGCGCAAGCTACTCTATGGAATTCAAAAAATACGATACAGCTCCGGCGCACATCGTCGAAACTGTTACTAAAAAACAAGGCTGATTTAGTTCAGTCCTTTAGGCAAGGAGTTAATTGTCGTGGCTAAAGAAAAATTTGATCGTTCCCTACCGCACGTCAACGTTGGCACTATCGGTCACGTTGACCATGGTAAAACCACGCTGACTGCAGCTCTGACTCGTGTTTGCTCCGAGATTTTCGGTTCGGCAATCGTTGACTTCGATAAAATCGACAGCGCGCCAGAAGAAAAAGCTCGTGGTATCACCATCAACACTGCGCACGTTGAATACAACTCGCTGATCCGTCACTACGCTCACGTTGACTGCCCAGGTCACGCTGACTATGTGAAGAACATGATCACCGGTGCTGCTCAGATGGACGGCGCTATTCTGGTTTGTTCGGCCGCTGATGGTCCGATGCCACAAACCCGTGAGCACATCCTGCTGTCCCGTCAGGTTGGCGTTCCGTACATCGTGGTTTTCCTGAACAAGGCTGACCTGGTAGACGACGCTGAGCTGCTGGAACTGGTTGAGATGGAAGTTCGTGACCTGCTGTCGACTTACGACTTCCCAGGCGACGACACTCCGATCATCATCGGTTCTGCTCGTATGGCTCTGGAAGGCAAAGACGACAACGAAATGGGCACCACTGCCGTTCGTAAACTGGTTGAGACTCTGGATACTTACATTCCGGATCCAGTTCGTGTTATCGACAAGCCGTTCCTGATGCCAATCGAAGACGTATTCTCGATCTCCGGTCGCGGTACTGTTGTGACTGGTCGTATCGAGCGCGGTATCGTTCGCGTTCAAGATCCGCTGGAAATCGTTGGTCTGCGTGACACTACTGTCACCACCTGCACCGGCGTTGAAATGTTCCGTAAGCTGCTTGACGAAGGTCGTGCTGGCGAGAACTGCGGCGTGCTGCTGCGCGGCACCAAGCGTGACGACGTAGAGCGTGGCCAGGTTCTGGTTAAGCCGGGTTCGGTTAAGCCGCACACTACCTTCGAAGCTGAAGTGTACGTGTTGAGCAAAGAAGAAGGCGGCCGTCATACTCCGTTCTTCAAAGGCTACCGTCCACAGTTCTACTTCCGGACCACTGACGTGACCGGTAACTGCGAACTGCCGGAAGGCGTTGAAATGGTAATGCCAGGCGACAACATCAAAATGGTTGTCACCCTGATCAAAACCATCGCAATGGAAGACGGTCTGCGTTTCGCAATCCGTGAAGGCGGTCGTACCGTCGGCGCTGGCGTAGTAGCCAAAATCATTGCTTAAGCTTTGATTGCCTGAAAAAGCCTCCGCTCAGCGGGGGCTTTTTTTATTGAGTTGACACCCAGTTGGGCCATCTATAGAATTGCGCCTCCTTTAAACGGGCGTATTGCGCTCGGTGGGAATAGCAATCGGAGTCTGAAATCCAATGCAAAATCAGCAAATCCGTATCAGGTTGAAGGCTTTTGACCATCGCCTGATCGACCAATCAACCCAGGAAATCGTGGAAACCGCGAAACGTACTGGTGCTCAAGTGCGTGGTCCAATTCCACTGCCTACCCGTAAAGAGCGGTTCACCGTTCTGGTCTCCCCGCACGTCAACAAAGACGCGCGTGACCAGTACGAGATCCGTACTCATAAGCGCGTTCTGGACATCGTCCAGCCAACGGATAAAACCGTTGATGCACTTATGAAGCTTGATCTTGCGGCCGGTGTGGAAGTGCAGATCAGCCTCGGCTAAGACTTGGGTCTTAGTCGTGTAACGCTCTGAAATGGGCGGCCATAGCGGGTGAAAGCCCCGTACACTCATGAGGTTTACAACATGACTATTGGTGTAGTCGGTCGTAAATGCGGTATGACCCGTATTTTCACCGAAGAAGGTGTCTCCATTCCGGTTACGGTCATTGAGATCGAGCCGAATCGCGTCACCCAGTTCAAAACTGAAGAAACCGATGGCTATCGTGCAGTGCAAGTCACTGTCGGCGAGCGTCGCGCTTCGCGTGTAACAGCTGCTCAAGCGGGTCACTTCGCTAAAGCAAACGTTGCAGCCGGTCGTACCGTAATGGAATTCCGTCTTGAAGAAGGCGAGTACCAGGCAGGCGATCTGATCAACGCTGAAATCTTCACCGCAGGTCAGATGGTCGATGTGACCGGTCAGTCCAAAGGTAAAGGCTTCCAGGGTACGATCAAGCGTTGGAATTTCCGTGGCCAAGATAACACTCACGGTAACTCCGTTTCCCACCGCGTCCCGGGCTCTATTGGCCAGTGCCAGACTCCTGGTCGTGTATTCAAGGGCAAAAAAATGTCCGGTCATATGGGCGCTGAGCGCGTGACCGTGCAGTCCCTCGAAGTAGTGCGCGTCGACGCTGAACGCAATCTGTTGTTGGTCAAGGGTGCTGTTCCTGGCGCTACTGGCGGCAACCTGGTTGTACGTCCGGCGGCCAAGGCTCGCGGTTAAGGGGAAGCTGACATGCAATTAAATGTAAATGATGCTCAAGCGATCGAAGTTTCCGAACTGACGTTCGGCGGCGAGTTCAACGAGACGCTGGTTCACCAAGCAGTCGTGGCCTACATGGCCGGCGGCCGTCAAGGTAGCAAGCAGCAAAAGACCCGTTCCGACGTTCGTGGTGGCGGTAAGCGCCCTTGGCGTCAGAAAGGTACTGGCCGTGCTCGTGCCGGTACTATCCGTAGCCCAATCTGGCGCGGCGGTGGTACTACTTTTGCAGCTCGTCCACAAGATCACTCTCAGAAGCTCAACAAGAAGATGTATCGCGCAGCAATGCGTTCCATCCTTGCTGAACTGGTTCGTACTGATCGTCTGATCGTGGTTCAGGACTTCGCAGTTGAAGCGCCGAAAACCAAAGATCTGCTGAACAAACTGAATGGCATGGGTCTGACAGACGTCCTGATCGTGTCTGAAGTTGTTGATCAGAACCTGTACCTGGCTGCTCGTAACCTGCCACACGTTGATGTACGTGACGTTCAAGGTTCCGACCCAGTTAGTCTGATCGCATACGACAAGGTGTTGATCACCGTGTCGGCCGTGAAGAAATTCGAGGAGCTGCTGGGATGAACCAGGAACGCGTATTTAAAGTTCTGCTTGGCCCGCACGTTTCCGAGAAGGCTACGGTTCTGGCAGACAAGAAAGGCCAGTTCGTTTTCAAGGTTGCTACTGATGCAACCAAGCTGGAAATCAAGAAGGCCGTCGAAAGCCTGTTCAGCGTGAAAGTTGAGCGTGTTACTACCCTGAACGTTCTGGGTAAGAGCAAGCGCACCGCTCGCGGCGTGGGCAAGCGTAATGACTGGAAGAAGGCGGTAATCTCCCTTCAGCCAGGCCAAGATCTCGATTTCAGCAGCAGTGCTGAGTAAGGAAGGGGTGCATCATGGCAATCGTTAAATGCAAACCGACTTCCCCTGGCCGCCGTCATGTGGTCAAGGTGGTCAACCAGGAGCTGCATAAAGGCGCTCCTCACGCACCGCTGCTCGAGAAGAAATCGAAGACTGGTGGTCGTAACAACAATGGCCGTATTACCACTCGTCACATCGGTGGTGGTCATAAGCAGCACTATCGTTTGGTCGACTTCCGTCGCAACGACAAAGATGGCATTCCAGCCACTGTTGAGCGTATCGAATACGATCCAAACCGTACTGCTCACATTGCTCTTATGTTGTACGCAGACGGCGAGCGCCGTTACATCATCGCCCCTAAAGGCGTGAGTGCTGGTGACCAGCTGATCGCAGGTGCTTTGGCACCGATCAAGCCGGGCAACGCTCTGCAACTGCGCAACATTCCAGTTGGTAGCACCGTACACGGCATCGAATTGAAGCCGGGTAAAGGCGCGCAAATCGCACGTTCCGCTGGTGCTTCGGCTCAGCTGGTCGCTCGTGATGGTGTCTACGTGACCCTGCGTCTGCGCTCTGGTGAAATGCGTAAAGTATTGGCTGAATGCCGTGCAACGCTTGGCGAAGTCTCGAACTCCGAGCACAGCCTGCGTTCGCTGGGTAAAGCTGGTGCCAAACGCTGGCGTGGCGTTCGCCCAACCGTTCGTGGTGTTGCCATGAACCCGGTTGACCACCCACATGGTGGTGGTGAAGGTCGTACCTCTGGTGGTCGTCATCCGGTATCGCCATGGGGCTTCCCGACTAAGGGCGCGAAGACTCGTGGTAATAAGCGTACCGACAAAATGATCGTCCGTCGTCGCAAGTAAATAGAGGGATACGACAGTGCCACGTTCTCTGAAAAAAGGTCCTTTTATTGATCTTCACCTACTGAAGAAGATCGAAGTGGCGGCGGAAAAGAACGATCGCAAACCGGTGAAAACCTGGTCGCGCCGTTCTATGATCCTGCCACAAATGGTCGGTTTGACCATCGCTGTGCATAACGGTCGTCTTCATGTCCCAGTTCTCGTGAACGAAGACATGGTTGGCCATAAACTAGGCGAGTTTGCCGGTACCCGCACATATCGTGGGCACGTGGCAGACAAGAAAGCCAAGCGTTAAGGGGTAAGGAACGATGGAAGTAGCCGCTAAGTTGTCGGGCGCTCGAATCTCCGCCCAGAAAGCCCGCTTGGTCGCCGACCAGATCCGCGGGAAGAAGGTGGGCGAAGCGCTCAACCTGTTGGCTTTCAGCAACAAGAAAGCCGCCGAGATCATCAAGAAAGTGCTGGAGTCGGCCGTAGCCAACGCCGAGCATAACGAAGGCGCAGACGTTGACGACCTCAAAGTCGCTACCGTTTTCGTCAACGAAGGGCGTTCGCTGAAGCGCATCATGCCGCGTGCCAAAGGCCGCGCTGATCGCATCGTCAAGCGGTCTTGCCATATCACTGTCAAGGTTGCTGACAAGTAACGGAGTCGAAGAGATGGGTCAGAAAGTACATCCCATTGGCATTCGCCTGGGAATCGTCAAGGAGCACACCTCCGTCTGGTACGCAGACGGTCGGACTTATGCGGACTACTTGTTCGCTGATCTGAAGGTGCGTGAATACCTCCAAGACAAACTAAAAAGCGCGTCCGTAAGCCGTATCGATATCCATCGTCCGGCCCAAACTGCACGTATCACCATCCACACTGCTCGTCCTGGTATCGTTATCGGGAAGAAAGGTGAAGATGTTGAGAAACTGCGTCAGGACCTGACCAAGCAAATGGGTGTGCCTGTGCACATCAATATCGAAGAGATCCGCAAGCCGGAGCTCGACGGTATGCTGGTTGCGCAGAGCGTAGCTCAGCAGCTGGAGCGTCGTGTAATGTTCCGTCGCGCGATGAAACGCGCTGTACAGAACGCTATGCGCATTGGTGCCAAGGGCATCAAAATCCAAGTGAGCGGTCGTCTCGGCGGTGCTGAAATCGCACGTACTGAATGGTATCGCGAAGGTCGTGTGCCATTGCACACCCTGCGTGCCGACATCGACTATGCCAACTACGAAGCTCACACCACTTACGGTGTGATCGGTGTAAAGGTTTGGATCTTCAAAGGCGAAGTAATTGGTGGTCGCCAAGAAGAGCTGAAGCCACAAGCACCAGCGCCTCGTAAAAAAGCTGCTAAGTAAGGGGTACGCCAAATGTTACAACCTAAGCGTACGAAGTTCCGCAAGCAAATGACTGGCCACAACCGTGGCTTGGCATTGCGCGGTAGCAAAGTCAGCTTCGGCGAGTATGCGCTGAAGTCTGTTGCTCGTGGTCGCCTAACCGCTCGTCAGATCGAATCAGCGCGTCGTGCACTGACCCGTCACGTTAAGCGTGGCGGTAAGATCTGGATCCGTGTATTCCCGGACAAGCCTATTTCCAAAAAGCCCCTAGAAGTTCGTATGGGTAAAGGTAAGGGTAACGTGGAATATTGGGTTGCCCAGATTCAGCCAGGCAAAGTCCTGTATGAAATCGAGGGTGTTACTGAAGAGCTGGCGCGTGAGGCTTTCGCCCTGGCTGCTGCAAAGCTGCCGCTCGCCACCTCCTTTGTTAAACGGACGGTGATGTGATGAAAGCGAATGAACTTCGTGAAAAATCCGCACAGCAGCTGAACGAGCAACTGCTCGGCTTGCTGCGCGACCAGTTCAATCTGCGTATGCAGAAAGCAACTGGCCAGTTGGGGCAGTCGCATCTGCTCTCGCAAGTTAAGCGTGACATCGCTCGCGTGAAGACTGTGCTCAAACAGCAGGCAGGTAAGTAATCATGGCTGAAGCCGAAAAGACTGTCCGTACGCTGACTGGCCGTGTTGTCAGCGACAAGATGGACAAAACCATCACCGTACTGATCGAGCGTCGCGTTAAGCACCCGATCTACGGTAAATACGTTAAGCGTTCGACTAAGCTGCACGCGCACGACGAAACCAATCAGTGCCACATCGGCGACAAAGTCACTATTCGTGAAACTCGTCCGATGGCCAAGACCAAGTCTTGGGCACTGGTTGATGTTCTCGAACGCGCTGTGGAAGTCTAAGGACTAGGGGTCGGAGAAATTATATGATTCAGACTCAATCCATGCTCGATGTGGCCGATAACAGCGGCGCACGCCGCGTTATGTGCATCAAGGTGCTGGGTGGCTCCCATCGTCGTTACGCTGGTATCGGTGACATCATCAAAGTTACCGTGAAGGAAGCAATTCCTCGCGGTAAAGTGAAAAAAGGCCAAGTGATGACTGCTGTTGTAGTCCGCACTCGTCACGGCGTACGTCGTGCTGATGGCTCCATTATCCGCTTTGATGGCAACGCTGCTGTTCTTCTGAACAACAAGCAAGAGCCGATCGGCACCCGTATCTTTGGGCCAGTGACCCGTGAACTTCGTACTGAGAAGTTCATGAAGATCGTCTCGCTCGCCCCAGAAGTGCTGTAAGGAGATCCGACATGCAAAAGATTCGTCGTGACGACGAGATCATCGTGATCGCCGGCAAAGACAAAGGTAAGCGCGGTAAGGTGCTTAAGGTTCTCGCTAACAACCGTTTGGTTATTGGCGGTCTGAACCTGGTTAAGCGTCATACCAAGCCTAACCCGATGTCGGGCGTACAAGGCGGTATCGTCGAAAAAGAAGCTCCACTGGACGCTTCTAACGTCGCCATCTTCAACGGCGAAACCAACAAGGCTGACCGCGTTGGTTTCAAAGTAGAAGAAGGCAAGAAAATTCGTGTCTTCAAGTCGACCCAAAAAGCGGTTGATGCTTGAACACTGCTAGGTAGATAAGACCATGGCACGACTAAAAGAGATTTACCGGAAGGAAATCGCTCCGAAACTTAAGGAAGAACTTAAGCTTTCGAACGTGATGGAAGTTCCGCGCGTTACCAAAATCACCCTGAACATGGGTTTGGGCGAAGCGATCGGTGATAAGAAAATCATCGAGCACGCTGTAGCTGATTTGGAAAAAATCACGGGTCAAAAATGTGTAGTGACCTACGCTCGCAAGTCCATCGCAGGCTTTAAAGTTCGCGAAGGCTGGCCGATCGGCGTTAAGGTTACTCTGCGCCGTGAGCGTATGTATGAATTCCTGGATCGTCTGCTGTCGATCTCCCTGCCTCGGGTTCGCGACTTCCGCGGCCTGAATGCCAAGTCCTTCGATGGTCGTGGTAACTACAGCATGGGCGTTAAAGAGCAGATCATCTTCCCGGAAATCGACTACGACAAAATCGATGCCCTCCGCGGTCTGGACATTACCCTGACCACCACTGCTCGAACGGATGATGAAGGTCGCGCATTGCTGCGTGCATTCAAATTCCCGTTCCGCAACTGATTGGAGTAGGACCATGGCTAAGATGAGCATGAAAAACCGCGAGCTGAAACGTCAGCTTACGGTTGCCAAGTTCGCCAAAAAGCGTGCTGCGCTGAAAGCTATCATCGTTGATCTGAACGCAAGTCCAGAAGCACGTTGGGAAGCTCAAGTTGCTCTGCAGAAGCAGCCACGTGACGCAAGCGCTGCGCGCATGCGTAACCGCTGCCGCTTGACTGGTCGTCCGCATGGTGTTTACCGCAAGTTCGGCCTTGGCCGTAACAAATTGCGTGAAGCAGCAATGCGCGGTGACGTACCAGGTCTGGTTAAAGCCAGCTGGTAAGGCGCACAGGCAAAGTTATCCCTGTCAGGGTCGCAAGATCCTGACAGCCGGTGACCTTGAATATGAATCAAGCCCCTATTGGGGCTTGATTCATTTCTGGCGTGTGTCTAGAATGACCGGCTCGCCTGAGCCCGTGCTTTTTAAGCATTGAGTCACTCGGCGACAGTTGTAGCCGCAAGGCTAATTCTTTTTGTATCAGGAGCGTCTAGCCCATGAGTATGCAGGACCCGTTAGCGGACATGCTAACTCGAATCCGTAATGCCCAGATGGCTGAAAAGTCCGTCGTAAGCATGCCATCTTCCACGTTGAAGGTAGCTGTAGCCAAAGTTCTTAAGGACGAAGGTTACATCGCGGATTATCAGATCAGCAGCGAAATCAAACCACTGCTGTCTATCGAGCTGAAGTACTTCGAAGGCCGTTCGGTTATCGAAGAAGTTAAGCGCGTTAGCCGTCCAGGCCTGCGTCAGTACAAGTCCTCCGAAGATCTGCCGAAAGTTCGTGGCGGTCTAGGTGTGTCTATCGTCTCCACCAGCAAAGGTGTGATGACGGATCGTGCTGCGCGCGCTGCCGGTGTCGGCGGCGAAGTTCTTTGCACTGTGTTCTAAGGGGGGATAAGCATGTCACGCGTCGCTAAGAACCCCGTTAAGCTGCCAGCTGGTGTCGAAGTAAAATTCGCCGGCCAACAGCTTTCGGTGAAGGGTGCCAAGGGCACTCTAGAACTGAACATCCATTCGTCCGTTGAGATCGTTGAAGAAGCTGGTGAGCTGCGTTTCGCTGCTCGCAATGGCGATCAACAAACTCGCGCAATGGCTGGTACCACTCGTGCGTTGGTAAACAACATGGTCCAAGGCGTAAGCCAAGGCTTCGAGCGCAAGCTCCAGCTGGTCGGTGTTGGTTACAAAGCGCAAGCAAAAGGCACAGTGCTGAACCTGGCTCTTGGCTTCTCGCACCCAGTGGATTACGAATTGCCGGAAGGCATCACCGCTGAGACCCCAAGCCAAACCGATATCCTGATCAAGGGCATCGATAAGCAACTGGTAGGTCAGGTGGCCGCTGAGATCCGCGGTTTCCGTCCACCAGAGCCTTATAAAGGTAAGGGTGTACGTTACGCGGACGAAGTCGTCCGTCGTAAAGAAGCCAAGAAGAAGTAGGGCATAGCAAATGACCGACAAAAAAGTTACTCGACTGCGTCGCGCTCGCAAAGCACGTCTGAAAATGCACGAACTAGAAGTCGTGCGTCTCTGCGTGTTCCGCTCGTCTCAGCATATATACGCCCAGGTCATCTCGGCCGACGGCAGCAAAGTCCTGGCAAGCGCCTCGACTTTGGACAAAGAACTGCGTGATGCTGCCACTGGCAACATCGACGCGGCCACAAAGGTTGGCCAGCTGGTCGCTACGCGTGCAAAAGCCGCTGGCGTCTCGCAGGTGGCTTTCGACCGCTCTGGCTTCAAGTACCACGGCCGCGTGAAAGCGCTGGCTGAGGCTGCTCGTGAAGCTGGGCTGGAGTTCTAAGTTATGTCAAATAACGACCAAAAGCGCGACGAAGGCTACATTGAGAAGCTGGTTCAAGTTAACCGCGTAGCCAAAACCGTTAAAGGCGGCCGTATCTTCACTTTCACCGCGTTGACCGTGGTTGGTGATGGTAAAGGGCGCGTTGGCTTCGGCCGTGGCAAGTCACGTGAAGTGCCTGCTGCGATCCAGAAGGCAATGGAAGCTGCTCGCCGCAACATGATTCAAGTGGACCTTAACGGCACCACTCTGCAGTACGCCATGAAATCCGCCCACGGCGCTTCCAAGGTTTACATGCAGCCTGCTTCTGAAGGTACCGGTATCATCGCTGGCGGCGCTATGCGTGCTGTCCTCGAAGTTGCTGGCGTTCAGAACGTACTGGCCAAGTGCTACGGCTCGACTAACCCGGTAAACGTGGTTCACGCCACTTTCAAAGGTTTGAAAGCTATGCAATCTCCTGAATCTATTGCTGCTAAGCGTGGCAAAAGCGTCAAGGAGATCTTCTGATCATGGCTACCGTTAAAGTAACGCTGATCAAAAGCATGACCGGCCGTATCCCTAATCACAAACTGTGCATTAAGGGTCTGGGTCTGCGTCGCATCGGTCACACTGTAGAAGTACTTGATACTCCCGAGAATCGCGGGATGATCAACAAGGCTTACTACATGCTGCGTGTAGAGGGTTAATCGATGAAACTCAATGATCTGAGTCCAGCGCCGGGTTCCCGTCGCGAAAAGCATCGTCCGGGCCGTGGTATCGGTAGCGGTTTGGGCAAGACTGGTGGCCGTGGTCACAAAGGTCAGTCCTCCCGTTCCGGTGGCACTATTGCTCCAGGCTTTGAAGGCGGCCAACAGCCGCTGCATCGCCGTCTGCCTAAGTTCGGTTTCGTTTCCCTGAAAGCCATGGATCGCGCAGAAGTGCGTTTGTCCGAGCTGGCTAAAGTGGCAGGCGACATCGTAACTGTGCAGACCCTGAAAGATGCCAACGTGATCAACGTCAACGTACTGCGTGTGAAAATCATGCTGTCCGGTGAGGTTACTCGCGCTGTCACAATCGGCAAGGGAATCGGCGCCACCAAAGGTGCGCGTTCGGCTATCGAAGCAGCTGGCGGCAAGTTCGAGGAATAAATGGCTAAGCAAGGTGCTCTCTCAGCGCTCAGCAAAGGCGGGTTATCCGAGCTCTGGGCTCGACTGCGTTTTCTATTCCTGGCGATTATCGTCTACCGAATAGGCGCACACATCCCAGTTCCTGGTATCAACCCGGACCGGCTGGCGGACCTGTTTCGACAGAATGAGGGGACCATTCTTAGCTTGTTCAACATGTTTTCCGGCGGCGCGCTGGAGCGGATGAGTATTTTTGCGCTGGGGATCATGCCGTACATTTCGGCATCGATCATCATGCAGCTTATGTCCGCTGTCAGCCCGCAGCTGGAGCAGTTGAAGAAGGAAGGTGAAGCTGGTCGTCGCAAGATAAGCCAGTACACCCGCTACCTCACTGTCGTTCTTGCTCTCGTTCAGGCTATTGGCATGTCCATTGGTCTGGCGGGGCAAGGCGTAGCGTTCACTGGTGACCTAGGCTTCCATTTCGTTGCAATAACCACTTTTGTGGCGGGTGCAATGTTTATGATGTGGCTGGGTGAGCAGATTACTGAGCGTGGTGTTGGCAACGGTATCTCGATGTTGATTTTTTCGGGTATCGTCGCCGGTCTTCCGAGAGCAATAGGGCAGTCTTTCGAGTCTGCACGTCAGGGTGATATCAATATCTTCGCTTTGGTTGCTATCGGTTTGCTGGCAGTAGCGATTATCGGTTTTGTGGTGTTCATTGAGCGTGGTCAGCGTCGTATTGCTGTTCACTACGCCAAGCGTCAGCAGGGCCGCAAGGTTTTTGCTGCGCAGACTAGCCACTTGCCGCTGAAAGTGAATATGGCCGGTGTTATCCCGGCTATTTTTGCGAGCAGCATTTTGCTGTTCCCGGCTTCGCTGGGTGCCTGGTTTGGTCAGTCTGAAGGTATGGGCTGGTTGCAGGACATCTCGCAGTCGATCGCTCCTGGTCAGCCGTTGAATATTCTGCTGTTTAGTGCAGGGATTATTTTCTTCTGCTTCTTCTATACGGCGTTGATGTTCAATCCGAAAGACGTAGCGGAAAACCTGAAGAAGTCCGGTGCCTTTATTCCGGGTATCCGTCCAGGCGAGCAGTCGGCACGCTATATTGATGGCGTTTTGACTCGCTTGACTCTGTTCGGTGCTCTTTATATGACGGCCGTGTGCCTGTTGCCCCAGTTCCTGGTGGTTGCGGCAAACGTTCCGTTCTACCTTGGCGGGACCTCGTTGCTGATCGTGGTCGTGGTTGTTATGGACTTCATGTCCCAAGTACAATCGCACCTCGTTTCGCACCAGTACGAATCCCTGATGAAGAAAGCCAACCTGAAGGGCTACGGCAGCGGCATGCTTCGCTGAAGTACTACCCCGTAAGGTGAGAGGAGTTGGTGATGAAAGTTCGTGCATCGGTGAAAAAGCTGTGCCGTAACTGCAAGATTATTCGCCGCGAAGGTGTTGTTCGGGTAATTTGCAGCGCGGAACCACGTCACAAACAGCGCCAAGGCTGAGTGTGATCTGTTTGAAGCCCAGCAGCTAGTGCGCTGCTGGGTTGATTATTTGTTATTACAGCGATATTATCTCGCGCCCTATTTCTTGGCTTCCGGGGCGTAGGTAGCTGTCAATTGGAGTCCCACTGAATGGCCCGTATTGCAGGCGTTAACATTCCAGATAACAAGCACACTGTTATCTCGCTGACCTACATCTTTGGTGTTGGTCGCACTACTGCGCAGAAAATTTGCGCAGAGACTGGGGTAAACCCAGCCGCTAAGATCAAAGATCTGAGCGACGAGCAGATTGAGTTGCTGCGTGGCGAAGTGGCAAAGTTCACCACTGAAGGTGACCTGCGTCGTGAAGTCAACATGAAAATCAAACGCTTGATGGACTTGGGCTGCTACCGCGGTCTGCGCCATCGTCGTGGTCTTCCAGTACGCGGTCAGCGTACCAAGACCAACGCGCGTACTCGCAAAGGTCCGCGTAAGCCGATCCGCAAGTAATCGCACCAGCGAATCGACAGGAATTTAGTCATGGCAAAACCTGCTGCTCGTCCTCGTAAAAAAGTCAAAAAGACAGTGGTTGATGGCATCGCCCACATCCACGCGTCTTTCAACAACACAATCGTGACCATCACCGACCGTCAGGGTAACGCGCTTTCTTGGGCTACCTCCGGTGGTTCGGGTTTCCGCGGTTCTCGCAAGTCCACCCCGTTCGCTGCTCAAGTAGCTGCTGAACGTGCTGGTCAAGCTGCGCTGGAATATGGCCTGAAAAACCTTGACGTTAACGTTAAAGGTCCAGGTCCAGGTCGTGAGTCCGCTGTCCGTGCTTTGAACGGCTGTGGCTATAAGATCGCCAGCATCACCGACGTGACGCCAATCCCGCACAACGGGTGCCGTCCGCCGAAGAAGCGCCGCGTGTAATCCAGGAGACTGTAAAGAATGGCTCGTTACATTGGTCCAAAATGCAAACTGGCACGTCGTGAAGGCACCGATCTCTTCCTGAAGAGTGGTGTGCGCGCTATCGAATCGAAGTGCAATATTGAAGCTGCTCCAGGCATCCACGGCCAACGCCGCGGTCGCCAATCCGACTACGGCACCCAACTGCGTGAAAAGCAGAAGGTCCGTCGTATCTACGGCGTTCTCGAGCGTCAGTTCAGCGGCTACTACAAACAAGCTGCTGGCAAGAAAGGTGCAACTGGCGAAAACCTGTTGCAACTGCTCGAATGCCGCCTGGATAACGTCGTATACCGTATGGGTTTCGGTTCTACTCGTGCCGAATCTCGTCAGTTGGTATCGCACAAGTCGATCAGCGTTAACGGTCAAACCGTAAACGTTCCGTCGTACCAGGTTCGTGCTGGTGACGTGGTCGCTATTCGCGAGAAAGCAAAGAACCAGCTTCGCATTGTCCAAGCTCTCGATCTGTGTGCCCAACGTGGCCGCGTAGAATGGGTAGAAGTAGACACTGAGAAGAAGTCGGGCGTTTTCAAGAACGTTCCTGCTCGCAGTGATCTGTCCGCCGACATCAACGAAAGCCTGATTGTCGAGCTCTACTCCAAGTAAGGGCTAGAAAATAGGTGCATCCATGCAGATTTCGGTAAATGAGTTCCTGACACCTCGCCATATTGATGTGCAAGTTGTCAGTCCAACCCGCGCTAAAATCACACTCGAGCCTCTCGAGCGTGGTTTTGGCCACACCCTGGGCAACGCGCTGCGCCGCATCCTGTTGTCCTCAATGCCAGGCTGTGCAGTAGTCGAGGCCGAGATTGACGGTGTGCTCCACGAGTACAGCGCCATCGAAGGTGTACAGGAAGACGTAATTGAAATCCTGTTGAACCTTAAAGGTCTGGCTATCAAGCTGCACGGCCGTGACGAAGTTACGCTGACCTTGTCGAAGAAGGGTTCGGGGGTGGTTACCGCTGCCGATATTCAGCTGGATCATGATGTCGAGATCGTTAATCCCGATCACGTAATCGCCAACCTGGCGTCTAACGGCGCCTTGAACATGAAGCTCACTGTAGCTCGTGGTCGTGGTTATGAACCAGCAGACTCGCGTCAGAGCGATGAAGACGAAAGCCGCAGCATCGGTCGCTTGCAGCTTGACTCTTCGTTCAGCCCGGTTCGCCGTATCGCATACGTGGTGGAAAACGCCCGTGTCGAGCAGCGTACTAACCTGGACAAGCTGGTTATTGATCTGGAAACCAACGGTACACTGGATCCTGAAGAGGCCATTCGTCGTGCTGCAACCATTCTGCAACAGCAGTTGGCTGCATTCGTCGACCTCAAAGGTGACAGCGAGCCAGTGGTAATCGAACAGGAAGACGAGATCGATCCGATCCTGCTTCGTCCGGTTGACGATCTGGAACTGACCGTGCGTTCGGCCAACTGCCTTAAGGCGGAGAACATTTACTACATCGGTGATCTGATTCAGCGTACCGAAGTAGAACTGTTGAAGACTCCGAACCTGGGCAAGAAATCCTTGACTGAAATCAAGGACGTTCTGGCCTCCCGTGGTCTGTCCCTCGGCATGCGCCTCGACAACTGGCCGCCTGCAAGTCTTAAGAAGGACGACAAGGCGACTGCCTGATCGTCGTAATCACCGAACGTTGTGTTTGGTAAGGAATGAACCATGCGTCATCGTAAAAGTGGTCGTCACCTGAGCCGCACTAGCTCCCACCGCAAGGCTATGTTTCAAAACATGGCAGTGTCGTTGTTTGAGCACGAGCTGATCAAAACGACTCTGCCGAAAGCCAAAGAATTGCGTCGCGTTGCTGAGCCGCTGATTACTCTGGCCAAGAATGATTGTCTGGCTAACCGCCGTCTGGCCTTCGACCGTACGCGTTCGAAAGCCATCGTTGGTAAGCTGTTCAACGATCTGGGCAAGCGTTATGCAACTCGTGAGGGTGGCTACCTGCGCATCCTCAAGTGCGGTTTCCGTGCTGGCGACAACGCGCCTATGGCGTACGTCGAGTTGGTTGATCGTCCAGTTGGCGGTGAAGCTGTATCCGCTGAGTAAGACGTCAGTCTCTACAAAGAACCGGGCCTAGTGCCCGGTTTTTTGTGTCTGGATTATTAGTAATATCTATTGGTGATGATCAATTAATGAATTTGCCCATATAAGCTTCATGGTCAATACTCCTCCTCAGCCGATTAGCCGGCAGCATCAAGACTGACTGAGGAAGGAATAGCATGAGCCAGACCAAAACGCTTACGACCGCCAGCGGCGCACCTGTTGCTGATAACCAGAACTCCCGATCGGCTGGGCCTCGTGGCCCCTTGTTGCTTGAAGATTTTCACCTGATTGAAAAGCTCGCGCACTTTAACCGCGAAAATATTCCAGAGCGTCGTGTGCATGCCAAAGGCTCAGGCGCCCACGGCACCTTTACGTTGACCCGTGACATGGCTCAATACAGCAGTGCCAAGCTGTTCGACACCATCGGCAAGCAAACTCCGACCTTTCTGCGCTTCTCAACAGTAGGTGGTGAGCGTGGTTCGGCAGACACCGAGCGCGATCCTCGTGGTTTTGCACTCAAGTTTTATACCGAAGAAGGCAACTGGGACATCGTGGGCAATAACACGCCCGTCTTCTTTATTCGTGACCCGCTGAAATTCCCGGATTTTATCCACACCCAAAAACGTCTGCCGCAAAGCAACCTGAAAAGTGCGCAGATGATGTGGGATTTCTGGTCGCACTCGCCTGAGTCCCTGCACCAGGTCACGATCCTGTTTTCTGATCGCGGCATTCCTGATGGCTACCGCCATATGCACGGTTTTGGCAGCCACACCTATAGCCTTATCAATGCTGCGGGTGAGCGTCACTGGGTCAAGTGGCACTACAAAACCAAGCAAGGCATCAAGAATCTGCCACCGGCTGAAGCGGCACGTCTTGCCGGTACGGATCCGGACTATGCGCAACGCGATCTGTTTGGTGCCATTGAGCGTGGTGACTTCCCGAAATGGCGTGTCTGCATGCAGATCATGACTGAAGCGCAAGCGGCGGCTCATTACGAAAACCCGTTTGACGTGACTAAAACCTGGTCGCAGAAAGAGTTCCCGTTGATTGAAATCGGTGAGCTGGAGTTGAACCGCAATCCGCTTAATTACTTCGCCGAAGTCGAGCAAGCTGCGTTTGGTCCCAGCAACATGGTCCCAGGTGTCGGTCTGTCTCCTGACCGCATGCTTCAAGGCCGCGTGTTCGCATACGCGGATGCCCATCGCTACCGTGTAGGCACTAACCACCAGCACCTGCCTATCAACGCACCGCGGGTGCCTGTGCATACCTATCAGCGTGATGGCGCGATGGCTTTTGGCAACAATGGTGGTGCTGCGCCGAACTACGAGCCCAATAGCTTCGCTGATGCGCCAAAGCAAGCGCCGCAGTACGCTGAGCCGCCTTTGGCCCTGAGTGGCGCGGCGGATCGTTACGATCATCGCGTTGACAGCGATTACTACAGTCACGCGGGTGCATTGTTCCGTCTGATGAATGACGAGCAGAAAGCCCTGCTCATCAATAACATCGCAGGCGCAATGGACGGGGTTTCGGCCGACGTCGTGGAGCGTCAGTTGCAACACTTCTACAATGCCGATCAGGCTTACGGTGACGGTGTTGCCAAAGCGCTGGGTGTAATGGCTAAGTAAGTCTAAGTGAGAAGCAGAACCGCCCTCAATAGGGCGGTTTTTGCGTTATTTAGGTCTGTTTTCTCTACAAATGCAGGATTTTATAGCGATTGAGTCGTGACCTCTCGGTCAGCTTGGTTCAAACTACAGGCTTTCAAGCAGGGAGATGTGCGGCGATGCAAGGGCACCCGGACGTAATCGATTACCTCAACACGTTGCTCACCGGCGAGCTGGCTGCACGTGACCAATATTTTGTCCACTCCCGCATGTACGAGGATTGGGGCTTTACCAAGCTGTACGAACGCATCAACCACGAAATGGAAGAAGAGGCACAACACGCTGATGCGTTGATGCGCCGGATTCTGATGCTTGAAGGCACTCCGCGCATGCGCCCGGATGACCTTGATGTAGGTGCCACGGTGCCTGAGATGTTCGCTGCCGACCTGCGCCTCGAGTACAAGGTACGTGCGGCGCTGTGCAAAGGCATCGCGCTGTGCGAGCTGCACAAAGACTACGTGAGCCGCGATATGCTGCGTATTCAGCTGGCAGACACCGAAGAAGATCACACTTACTGGCTTGAGAAGCAGTTGGGTCTGATTAAAACCATCGGCCTGCAGAACTACCTGCAATCGCAGTTCTGATTTAGATTCAAAACCTGTAGTTGCTGCCGAAGGCTGGGCCTTTTAATCAGCCTGCCTGCCTCGCAGGCTTGTACTTCGACAAGCGACTACGGACAAGGCCGAAGTTAGCGCTCATAAAAAAGCCCCTGCCATCTCTCGATGACAGGGGCTTTTTCGTACCGCGATTTAATCCCTGTCGCGTATCAGCAGTGGCTTCAGATAGAAGCCGGTATGGGATTGGCTCATCTCGGCCACTTCTTCCGGTGTGCCTGTTGCAATGATCTGCCCACCTTTGGAGCCGCCTTCAGGTCCAAGATCCACCAACCAGTCGGCGGTCTTGATCACGTCCAGGTTGTGCTCGATCACCACGACTGTATTGCCGTGATCGCGCAGTCGATGCAGCACATCCAGCAATTGCTGGATATCAGCAAAGTGCAAACCGGTTGTAGGCTCATCGAGGATATACAGTGTCTTGCCGGTATCACGCTTGGACAGTTCGCGGGACAACTTCACCCGTTGTGCCTCACCGCCTGACAGCGTTGTGGCGGACTGCCCCAGCTTGATGTACGACAGACCTACATCCATCAGCGTTTGCAGCTTGCGCGCCAATGCAGGCACGGCATCGAAGAACACACGTGCTTCTTCGATGGTCATCTCCAGCACTTCATGGATGTTCTTGCCCTTGTACTTGATCTCAAGGGTTTCACGGTTATAGCGCTTGCTCTTGCACACATCGCAAGGCACGTAGATGTCCGGCAGAAAGTGCATTTCTACCTTGATCAAGCCATCGCCCTGACAGGCTTCGCAACGTCCGCCCTTCACGTTGAAGGAGAAACGCCCCGGGCCATAGCCCCGGGAGCGGGATTCGGGCACGCCCGAAAACAACTCGCGTATCGGTGTAAACAGCCCGGTGTAAGTCGCAGGGTTGGAGCGTGGTGTGCGGCCAATCGGGCTCTGGTCAATGTCCACGACCTTGTCCAGGTGCTCAAGCCCTTTGATGCTGTCGTGGGCCGCGGCTTCAAGGGTGGTCGCGCCGTTCAGTGCCGTAGCGCTGAGCGGATAGAGCGTGTTGTTGATCAGTGTCGATTTGCCCGACCCCGAAACCCCTGTCACGCAGGTCAGCAGCCCCAGGGGGATTTCCAGATCCACATTGCGCAAGTTATTGCCGCGTGCGCCTTTGAGCGACAGCGTCAGTTTCTTGTTGCGTGGCGTGCGTTTGGCCGGCACAGGAATTTTCACCCGGCCCGACAAATACTTGCCGGTCAGTGAGTCAGGGTGCGCCATCACCTCGGCCGGCGTGCCTTGGGCGACGATATGGCCGCCATGCACACCTGCGCCGGGGCCGATATCAACCACGTAGTCGGCCAGGCGAATGGCATCCTCGTCATGCTCCACCACGATCACCGTGTTGCCGATGTCGCGCAGATGCTTGAGGGTGCCCAGCAAGCGATCGTTATCACGCTGGTGCAGGCCAATGGAGGGCTCGTCGAGGATGTACAGCACCCCCACCAGGCCCGCGCCAATCTGGCTGGCCAGACGAATACGCTGGGCTTCACCGCCAGACAGGGTGTCGGCGCTGCGATCCAGTGACAGATAGTCCAGGCCCACATTCACCAGGAACTGCAGGCGCTCGCGAATTTCCTTGAGGATCTTGTCCGCAATTTCGCCCCGACGCCCCGTCAGGCTCAGGGTGCTGAAGTACTCAGTGGCATCACCAATAGGCATATTGGTCACGGCCGGCAGGGTTTTTTCACCGACCCACACATGGCGGGCTTCACGCCGCAAGCGGGTACCGCGGCAATCCGGGCAGGCCTGGGTGCTCAGGAACTTGGCCAGTTCCTCGCGTACCGTGGCCGACTCGGTTTCGCGATAACGGCGCTCAAGGTTGGGCACGATGCCTTCAAATGGATGCGCACGTTTCACGATGTCACCGCGATCATTCAGATAGCGGAAATCAACATTTTGCGTGCCGCTGCCGTACAGGATGACCTTTTGCTTGTCGGCCGGAAGCTCGCTGAACGGCACTTCAAGGCTGAAATCGTAATGCTTGGCCAGCGCCCCGAGCATCTGGAAGTAATAAACGTTGCGCCGGTCCCAGCCGCGTATCGCGCCTTCGGCCAGCGTCAACTCACCATTGACCAGACGCTTGATGTCAAAAAACTGCTTAACCCCCAACCCGTCACAGGTCGGACAGGCACCCGCCGGGTTGTTGAAGGAAAACAGCTTGGGTTCCAGCTCGCTGATTGCGTGGCCACAGATCGGGCAGGCGAAGCGCGCGGAGAAAATCATCTCTTCGCCCGGTTCGTCGTCCATCGGTGCGACCAGGGCAATGCCGTCGGCCAGTTTCAGCGCGGTCTCGAACGACTCGGCCAGGCGTTGTTGCAGGTCTGCACGCACTTTAAAGCGGTCGACCACCACATCAATGGTGTGCTTCTTCTGCTTGTCGAGTTTAGGCAGTTCGTCCAGCTCGCAGAGCCTGCCGTTGACGCGGGCCCGCACGAAGCCCTGAGCACGCAGCTCTTCAAACACAGAAAGGTGCTCACCCTTGCGCTCGCGAATCACTGGCGCCAGCAGCATAAGCTTGCTGCCTTCAGGCTGCGCCAGCACCAGGTCGACCATTTGGCTGACGGTCTGGGCTTCCAGAGGGATATCGTGATCCGGGCAGCGCGGGATACCTACGCGGGCATACAGCAGGCGCAGGTAATCGTAAATTTCGGTGATGGTGCCGACCGTGGAACGCGGGTTATGCGAGGTCGATTTCTGCTCGATGGAAATCGCGGGCGACAGGCCTTCGATGGTATCGACGTCAGGCTTTTCCATCATCGACAGGAACTGCCGGGCATAGGCTGACAGCGACTCGACATAACGCCGCTGACCTTCGGCATACAACGTGTCAAACGCCAGGGATGATTTGCCGGAGCCAGACAGTCCGGTGATGACGATCAGTTTGTCCCTTGGCAGGGTCAGGTCGATGTTCTTCAAGTTGTGGGTTCGTGCCCCACGTATCAGGATCTTGTCCACTGCGGCCTCGCTTGGCGGGCATAACATAAACGAATGAGTATACGGATCTGTGCGAAAGCTGTGCAGGCCCTTGATGGCACGATGTCATTCAAGCAGCCTTTATAACTTTTGCGTGACAAAGCGTCGCGCTTCTCTCGTGTGTGTGCTGTTACTCGATGGGACTGGTAGAATCGCCGCCGGTTCACATGAGGTTTTTCCATGCACGATCCCCACAGCGAACGCATGAGTGGCAGCGAGACCCGAGCAGCAAGCGGTCTGGCCCTGGTGTTCGCCTTCCGTATGCTAGGCATGTTTATGGTGTTGCCAGTGCTGGCAACCTATGGGATGGACCTCGCCGGTGCGACCCCGGCCCTGATTGGTCTGGCAATTGGCGCTTATGGCCTGACCCAGGCGATTTTCCAGATTCCGTTCGGTATGATTTCTGATCGCATCGGTCGGCGTCCCGTAATCTACCTCGGGTTGATTGTCTTCGCCTTGGGCAGTGTTCTGGCGGCGAACTCCGATTCGATTTGGGGCGTTATTGCCGGACGTATCCTGCAAGGTGCTGGTGCGATTTCTGCTGCTGTCATGGCACTGCTTTCAGACCTCACCCGCGAACAGCATCGTACCAAAGCCATGGCAATGATCGGCATGACCATTGGCTTGTCGTTTGCGGTAGCGATGGTTGTGGGGCCGTTGCTGACCCGTGCCTTCGGGTTGTCGGGGCTGTTCCTGGCGACGGGTGCAATGGCACTGGTGGGGATCGTCATCGTGATGTTCATGGTGCCGCGCTCGACCGGTACCTTGCAGCATCGAGAGTCTGGCGTGGCCAGGCAGGCCCTGTTGCCGACCTTGCGCCATCCCGACCTGCTGCGTCTGGACCTTGGCATTTTTGTGTTGCATGCCATGTTGATGTCGAGCTTCATCGCTTTGCCGCTGGCGCTGGTGGAAAAAGCCGGACTGCCTAAAGAGCAGCACTGGTGGGTGTACCTGACCGCGCTGCTGATTTCTTTCTTCGCCATGATTCCGTTCATTATCTATGGCGAAAAGAAACGCAAAATGAAACGAGTTTTACTCGGTGCCGTCGCGACGTTGATGCTCACTGAGCTATTCTTCTGGCAGTTCGGCGACAGCTTGCGCGCATTGGTGATCGGCACTGTGGTGTTCTTCACCGCGTTCAACCTGCTGGAGGCGTCATTGCCTTCGCTGATCAGCAAAGTGTCACCGGCAGGTGGCAAGGGCACGGCAATGGGGGTTTACTCCACCAGCCAGTTCCTGGGTTCGGCACTGGGCGGCATACTCGGTGGCTGGTTATTCCAGCATGGCGGTTTGTCGGTTGTGTTCCTTGGAGGCGCAGGTCTGGCTGCACTCTGGCTGGCCTTTGCTGTTACCATGCGCGAACCACCATATGTAACCAGCCTGCGCTTGCCGTTATCGCCTGAGGCGCTTCGCGAAGCAGGTCTGACCGAGCGTTTGAAGGCAGTTGCTGGCGTTACAGATGCAGTGATTGTGGCTGAAGAAGCTGCGATTTATATCAAATTGGACACCGAACTATTGGATCGCGCGACACTCGAGCAGTTGGTTAACCCAGCGCCGACGTGCGAAGCCTAGGAGAACGTTATGGCCCGTGGGGTTAACAAAGTTATATTGGTCGGCACGTGCGGCCAGGATCCCGAAGTTCGCTACTTGCCTAACGGTAATGCCGTGACCAACCTGAGTCTGGCAACCAGCGAACAGTGGACTGACAAGCAAACCGGCCAGAAAGTCGAAAAGACTGAATGGCACCGCGTATCGATGTTCGGCAAAGTTGCCGAGATCGCTGGCGAATACCTGCGCAAGGGTTCGCAGGTGTACATCGAAGGCAAGCTGCAAACCCGTGAGTGGGAAAAAGACGGTATCAAGCGTTACACCACCGAAATCGTGGTCGACATGCAAGGCACCATGCAGCTGCTGGGTGGCCGTCCTCAGGGCGACCAGCAAAACCAGGGTGGTGGTAACAACTACCAGCAACAGCAGTCCGCTCCGCGTCAGCAGGCTCAACGCCCTGCGCCGCAACAGCAGCAGCCTCAGCAGCAGTCGCGTCCAGCGCCGCAGCAGCAGGCACCACAACCTGCTCCGGATTTCGACAGCTTCGATGACGATATTCCGTTCTAACCTACATAAGATCAAAGTGTAAAGGTAAATTGAGTCAAGGCTGTCTAAAAGCCCTGTTAATCAAAACCTTTTCAGGAAAAAAAGCCCTCTGAGCCGTAAAGCTATGAGGGCTTTTTTTTGCCCGTCGTAAAGGTCCTGAAAATTGACTACACAAAGACTCGATGTAAAGTTAAAAGTCTACATAAGATCTCGTAAAGAAATGGGTGGTGTATGGACGTAAAAATGGTACGACACCCCTCAGGGCAGAACCTACCCATTCTCCTTGACGATGATGGCTTGCCGATTCCACTCGCAAATGAGTGGGTCCTCCAGAGGCGTGATCTCAGTCCCAACACCCTCACAAGAAACCTTAGAGAGCTGGCGATTTTTTATGCGTGGCTCGAATCACTCAACATTGATTTCCTTGCGCGTATTGATGGTGACCGCATATTTACCGAGGCAGAGCTGGCCGGTAGCTTATGTGAGAGATTGCGTTTAACGGTGAAGGTTGATCCGGGGCAAGCGGGTGTAGCGGCTAACGTTCAGGGGATCAAGGTCGCAGTGTCGCCTCTGACGTTCAAGTTGCGCCTCATCACTGTGCGTCAGTTCATCAGTTGGTGCTTCCGATTCAAAATGGCGAAATTGGCATCGGGCGATCCTGCGTTTCTTCGAATTCAAGCGCATAAAGAGCACGTTGATAAAATCCTAAGCGATCAAGAAATTAGTAATCCGCCCCAAAATAAGTCTGTTACCAAAGGGCTTCGTGATCACGAAGTAGTCGCGCTAGTTTGGTGTGTGGATTATAGGAATCCGGATGCCTATGGCCTAAATGAGCACGTAAGGTTTAGAAACTTTATCATCGTAATGACTATGCTAAATTTCGGTCTGCGGCCAGCAGAGGTTCTTACGCTGAGAATCGGTGACATAGAGTTCGGAAGCGTCACGGCGCTGAGGGTATTTAGGCGCATAGCCGATCCAAACGACACAAGAAGCCCGCAGCCGAGGGTTAAGCGGAATGGACGCGATATAGAGATGCAGGTGCCGACCATCATTAATTTGATCGAAGAGTATATTGAAATTCATCGCGAAAGCGTAATGGAACGCTACGGGAAGAATCATGATTACCTGATCATTTCTGATGAAGGTGATCCTTTGCATGGTAACAGTATATCTAATTACTTCCAGATCATTCGCGAAAAATTCAGAGACCGGCTGCCGTCAAATCTGACACCGAAATCGCTTCGGCATACATATTCAAGCCGAACTGAGCGTGATATGGCTCAGCGTGGTGTCCCTGAAGATGAGCGTAAACAAATTTTGGCTTACCTTCGAGGGGATAGTAGTACGCGTTCTCAGGAGGTTTATATTTCAGGTGAGATTATTCGGCAGGCCGCTACTGTTCAGTCTAAATATCATGATGTGCTGATGCAAAACTTTTTAGAGTATCCAAATCATGAGTAACGAATTTAGAAACCAACAAGTAGAAGGTGTTGCTCAGGTTGCACGGATAGATTTGGTAAGCCAGCTGGAACCAATACCTAAATCCGTTATTAGCAGAGAGGGGCATGTAGTCGATACGAACGGTTTGCAATGGCACATGCCGAATACTAGTGGCAAATCTGCGATCCTGAATTTCAAGCGCATACGTAATCTGAAATTCCGCTATGCACTGATGCGTTACTGCGTCCATGTAATTAAAACCATTTCGGCGGGTTATGCCTATAATGTTTGGGTGGACTGCCATCGATTTCTCCTGTTGCGGTACCCAGATTTTAACCGCGCCGATATCCCCGATTTTGAGCAGGAGCTGATCAATTGTTACGAAAAAATGATTTCTGCTACGAGGCAGGAGCATAAACTTTATCAAGTTCATCGAACGAAATCATTTTATCTATGGTGCTGTCAATACCTCACGGAGGTGGGGTTCAGTGCCGAATACGGAAGCGTCTTAGAAGTCCTCAAAATACCAGGCGGTCCGAAAGGCGAAGCTGTTAAAAATGAGGACGTGGATGCGGGCCCTCTGCATCGCATCTATGAGCTGCAACCGCTCTATAATGCGCTCCATACGGCCACCTGTAGTAGTCTTGCCGAGCAGGAGCAACGTGCTGCGCTGGCACTGTTCATTGCTCATGGCAGAAACCCTGCAAATCTATCGTGGTTGCGTGAGAGCGATCTTATCAATGTAGCCCCTGGACTGGACGAACCATGCTGGGTCATAAGATATCCAAGAATCAAAAAACGGCTGGTCAATCCTAGAGATGACTTTTTAGAAGTACACCTCCCCAATGAGTTTGCTCCTTACATTCAGTATCTTATTGCCGCCAATCGCCGTGTTCAAGCATTGAGTCGGGTAGGGGGCGAGGCTGGGAAATTCGACATACCGCTATTTTTCAATAAGTCAGGTAATACAGCGGCAATGGCCTCTGGGCATCGTGAAGCATATTTCAACTATGACTCAGGCTATTTTGCTCTCCTGCTTCAAGACTTTGTATTGAGGCAGAAAATTGTATCCCCTCTTACTAATGCACTGTTGCACCTTAGTCCTAGGCGTCTTCGCTACACTTTAGCAACAAATCTGGTCAAGGATGGAGCTACCCAACGCCAGCTCGCGCAGATTCTCGATCATACCGACCTTCAACACGTTCAAGTTTACTTCGATCTCGCTGGTGATATCGTAGAACTACTAGACAAAGCGCTTATCGGGCCGTACGCACAGATACTTCGCTTCTTCAAAGGCGAATTCATTATGCCTGGCCAGAAAGCAGTTAACGATGACGACACAGGTAAACACATTCCTTTTGTCTATATTGAGGATGCACCAAACATCGATTTAGGTGTCTGCGGAACACATTCGCTCTGTGCGTTGCACCCCCCATACTCCTGTTATAAATGTCCAAAATTCCAGGCCTATCTTGACGCAGATCATACATCTGTACTGGAGTATCTTATGAGTCAGCGCGAGCAAAAATTTAAGCTGTCAGATAAGCGGATAGCAGGTCAGATGGACGAAATAATTTATGCCGTAGCGCAGGTTGTTGAGAAGTGTAAAGAAGTTAAGGCGGGGGTGCGTTGATGGCAAAGGTCGCTGCATTTTTAAGTAGACTTGACCAAGATCGTGCTACGAATCTTGCGCTGTTGGTTAGTAAAGCCCAAATGCTTGATATGCTGGGGTTTGAAAATATTGTCTGGGGAGAGCCAAGTTGGATTTTTACAGCTGGACCAATGACGTTGCTCTCTGCTAAACGATCTGGATCGCCTAGCATCTATTTTCGGCATGCTCCTAAGATAGGAGCACATCCTTTGGAAGGGGACTGGGAGTCCGCCGCCAAATCGTTGTTCTGCCTTAGGGCGCATCGTTCAAATCAAAAGATCAGTAATCATCAGTCATTTGTAACCGCGATAAGTTATATAAGCCAATGTGTTGGGGGGAATAATCGTCTCCTTTCTAGGATGATGCCTGAAGATTTGGATGATGCGTGTCGGCTCATATCAGAGCATTACCAAGAGTCGACGGCCTATAACCTGCACAAAGCAATCAACGAGTTCGCCGCGCACTGTGATGCGAACCAGCTTTGTAATATCAGGTTCGAGTACAAATACTCAGGGCTAAAGCGCCCAGCAAATGCCGGTGGGGTGTCTCAGACGCGACTGGATGCACCTCAGAATTTGGAGCAGACCAGTGGTGACCGGATCATCGATCTGGAGGTTTTTGAGCTCATTGGAATGCTTTACCAAAATGTGCCAACGGGCCATAAATATCGGATGTATGTTCTGATGCTCGTAATGCTTGCGTGCATTGGGAGGCGTTTCAGTGAGATAGCGACATTGCCGGTGCAGGTGGTGGGGCTCGATGCTGAGGGTAGGAGATACCTGGGTTATTTCCTGATGAAGACGAGTAAAGGCGATAACGCTCATCCCATTGATAAAGTATGGCTGCCAACGGATGCGGTAAGCATCGTTGAGGACGTAGTCTCTGAGCTGACAGATATCACACAGGCCGCGCGCTCTACTGCGGAGGTGATGCGAGCTACGGGTGGTCCTGATTTGCGCTGGATTGAGCCCTATGCTGATGATCACAGATTTTACATTGCCGATCTTGAGGAGCTAGGGTTCAGCTTCAACGTGTTGCGCCCGACCGGCTGGCTCACAACAAACAGTCATACCTTTCCAGATCCGGATAAGTTGACGTCTCAAGGACGGCGACCGGCTAACCCATCCCGGTTCACCACCAAGCAAGGTCTGATTGCCTACTGCCGCAGCACCTTTGATCCTCGATTAAATGATCCTGTGCGCATAGCTTCGACGAATAAGACCTATTATCAAGAGAATCTATTTTTTATCCGTTACCAAGGTATGTCCTCTGGAGCGGTTTCCGTATGTGTGGTCACCACCGTCACGCACTCAATGTTCGCGACATTTCTTCGCGATCATCTTGAACCGCTTGCTGCTAAACATTGTGATGACAGCATGAAGCCTAACTTTTCAAGTCATGACTTTAGGCACACCATTAATACGCTGTTAAATGATGGTGGGATGAGTGATTTCGTTCAAACCAAATGGTTTGGTCGAAAGTATGCAAATGATACGAAGGCTTATCAGCATACCTCTCGTGAAAAACGAGCGTTGATTTATCAAGAAAAAATCCGTGAAGGAAGGATTGGTGGAGTTGTAGCAGACAACTACATTAAGCTTCCGGTTGAGTATAAAGAAGCATATCTGAAAGCAAAAATCACAGGTGTTCACGAGCTTGGGACCGGGATGTGCACACGCAACCTCTCTCAATCGCCTTGCCCAAATCACCTAGAATGCCATGCCAAATGCTCGGATTTTTCTTGGGAGAAGGACAATGATGAAAAGAAGGCTGGCATCGTCCGAGCCTTTGAGATCGAAGTCGTTCAGTACGAGAATGCTATGACAAAATCTCAGTCCAACAGGCAAGGTGAGAGCCACCAGTGGATGGCTCATTCTCAGAAGAAGATCGAGACCCTCACCTCCATGCTAAGTGATTTCGAAATGGATGCTGATGCGATCAAGGCGAAAATACTGGGAGCGTAGCCATGAGTAAATTTGGCAAGAGAATGGACCCAGGCAACGTGAAGGCTATCGTCAAGGAGCTGGAGCGTTGGGCATTGGGTGAACTGGGCTCAGGCCTGCGCTGGAAAACTCTAGAAGACCAGTTTGGATTCACGCGCCAAGCTCTTAACGCTCGCCTTGAAATCAAGGTGGCATTTGACGCCGCAAAAGCGTCACTGGCTGGCGGTTTAGCTGCAAAGCAGAAAAATGCCGCGAGAAATGCCGAGGAGCTTGCAATTAGAGTAGAGCAACTCGAAAGAGAGTTGCGAGCCTACAAAGACCGCGAGGCTAAATGGTTGCTGAGATGGCAACAGATTGCCTACAACGTTAGGGCAAGGTTCGGCGCTCAGATGAGTTTAATCGACAGCCCAAATAATCCCAAGGACAGGCTACCTAATCTTCGGGCTGTCGACAGCATCCTGAAGCCGCTAGATACACCAATCCCGCCTCTGGGAACTATGGATTCTAAAATATGAATTCAAGCTTTCTTGTAGCGGTCTACAGGGCGGCTCAGAGGGCAGAAAGCTATGTTGGCTGTCAGCTTGCCTGCCTACGGTGCGGCGGTAGCGCTGCACCTTATGCAAATCAATCTTGCAGCCTGCCCATTACTGGATGTTTTGCTTGCGCCAGTTATCTTCCGCAATCGCCACCCGCTTACAGGGAACGCACCACTCCTCGTTAATCTGTAACCTGCGGGCAAGGGTTAAAAACCTCGGTTACGTCGAGTGTTGTATGCCATGGGATGGCAGTGCCTGACACCATTCCGCCTACGGTTTGCTGTCGACCCGACTTGCGCACATATCCGCCATCCGTTCCAGTGAAGACGTGCTGCCCTAGCTTCGTCAGATAATCAAAGAAACTGACTTTCACAGGCACATTCATTTGTCCACCTGGTGTAATGACGGCGAGCATGATCGCTCGGTCTTTGGTGAATACAACGAACGGTTCGACTCCAGTGCGACCACCAACTGTCTTCACGCACTGCACTTGTTCTGGGAGGATGCGTGCGGTTTCAGTGTAGGTGTGGTTGTTGTAGAGGCTGAGGATCAGGCCTTTGCTGGTCAACACTCCCAGGCCTTGAGTAGCTCTGCAGCTGCCTTCGCTTCCATATGGGAACAAGCACCAGTTCGTTTCCGACACGGCTTGAATATCCGATGGTGCAATTTTCAGATCGCGCTGGATTTGGGCTTTTGATTCCGGTGTGTCGTAAGGGATCATCACGCATCCCCCAACTGTCACTGCTGCGATGAGGCCGATGGCCGCAGCTACGTTTTGGATTGATGATTTGAAGGTGTTCATTGTTCGCTCTCCTTGCTGTATTGCCACCACTGGAAGGCTGTGGTGTTTTTGGTAGAGAACCTTACGGCATGTGCGGCAAGCAGTAATCCTCGTGCGGATAGCTGGATCGGTAGATGACTTGACTGGACGCTTACGCATTTAATCCGTAAGCGTCCGGCGAAGTCACCTAGTCCGACGCCGGCTCTATGAGTAGCGTCAGGTTTCGATAGGTAGACCTGGCTCGCCGTTTGTTTGCGGGCGATAGTTTTTCTTCGCGCGGAGCAGCGTATCGAATCTATCGATGAGCTCGATGAGCGCATCGGCAGTCTTGCGGAAACTCGCATCTACTTGCGGCTTTTCCAATGAAACCGTCCGGGAATACTCGTTATTGGTATTGGCAACAGCTACGAATTTTCGAATGTCATGGCTAGCCAAGCCCCTACCATCGTAAGCCCTGTATCGCTCGAATCGGTCGCTAGCTACCTCGTGGAATGCCTCAAGATACAGTGAGCCCTCATAGGAGTTGTTAGGCCGGAGGATCTCGCCCAGCTTCTCTCTGAGCTTACCAATCGCACGTTCGATGAATCCCTGAATTACTGTCTCGCCAGTTGCCGTGTCTGGGTGGTGGATCGTCACAGCATGGAAGTTGTACGCGAGCATGCCTAGATACGAGTTGCAGAGGCTCTTGACCGGCTCCAGTTTTTTTTGAGCATAGAGATAATCATACGGGTCTGGCACTAGCGCTTTCAGCATCTCTTCCAATGCCGATTCGAATTCTGGCACCTCAGTGGTGCAACGCAAGAGCACATCCTTGAGATAGAGCTCGTCTCCGTGCTGGAGGTAATTCTCGTAGTGGTTAAGCACAGCCTTGTAGGTCTTCTGAAGACCCTTGTCCTGCAGCAGCTGTGGCAACGCCCTTAAGGCATCAAACACTGGAGTCAGATCAGGCGGTCTTGCGACATTGACCTGGATGCTCGTGATTTCGACGTTCAAGCTTTTGAGTAGGTTATTTGCCAATGCTAGCCGTGGGAGAAACTGCCCGTTGGCCGCGCGTCCATAGACCTCTAACGGAGCTCTTGCGCTCTCGCTGCCTCCCGTGGAAATTACGTCTGTAGCCATGACTGTGATCTCGCGGTAGTGGGTACTTAATCCCCCGGAGTCTACCTCAGCGATAAGGTAAGACTACAGCCTGTAATGCTGTGCTGCAGGCTTGGCTAAGAAGCCTGTTTAACCTTGGCAACTGAGTCGATTGAAGGGGAGAAGGGACGGTCTGGATTCAGACCGCAGGGGAGGATGGTCTAAACCCGGCCATCCCGATGAAGGGTCGGGTTAGGGACATGGCCGAAGCTCAAGCTTGCTTCCGCACCGATAACTCCCAGCTCGGACGTGAAGGTGACCTAACTGGACGCTTACTTTACTCCTGCCTATGGATCGGTCATGGGTAGGTCACCCTTGCTCGATAGCGCTCAACAATGAACCAGGGATGGACCATATTCTGACCTTGCGTCTACGGGAAGGTATAGGTGACGCCGGGCATCGATCAGGCCACTTTCGTTGCGAGCAAATGCGTAATTGCATTCCGCTTGTCGACCCATGTGCATTGCTACAGGCCAGTCCATTCAGCCTATCGGGCGATGCAAATGACGAAGAAAAAACGCTTTGCGACGTTGCAAACCGCGTTTTCCCTCTCCTAGTGGGCCAGCGGCCGACTGCACTCTGCGCAATAGTTGAGGTAGCGTTGCGCGGCGACCAGACCGCATTTGCTACAAGCGTCACCCGCCCCCGCAAAACTTATCCATGAATCGGCAGACTACTACGCCCGTCACGCCGATTGCATGGCAGCCAAGAAGCTCACAGAGGGCATGATAGATACGCTCCACGCTTCTCATCGTCAGGGCAATTTGGAGACCACTAACTGCAAGGCGGCATCCACCGCCCAGATGTGGACGGTCGCCGTCCGCGACCAAGACCTGCCTAATCATTGCCTTGGCGGCGATATCCCCTTAGTAGGACTGATCGGCGGTTACGACCAAGCCACACAGCTTTGGCCGAGCGCTACGGGATTCTGCATCGCAGCGTAGCGCGAGTTTGGATGGAGCGGGGCTTGGGCTAAACGTTTGCCGGAGAGTGTCTTGAGCGCACCGATACCGATCTGCAGCGATCACGACAAGCGCAAAAGAAACCCGGGGGCGCGGCTGAACCAATCCTACGAACTACGAACGCAGGCCCTTTCCAGCTAACACGTGGCGATTCACAATAGTCATGTTTTACTACGAGCCATACAGAAGATCGCAGAGCACCATCAATGAGTGAGCAAAGAATCGAACAAGGCTTCATCGACAAGCTAATTGAGCTCAAATACAGCTATCGTCCAGATATCACAGATCGTGCCTCACTGGAGCGCAATTTTCGCGAGAAATTCGAGGATCTCAACCGTGTTCGCCTCACTGATGGCGAATTCGCCCGCCTGCTCGACGAGATCGTCACCCCTGATGTGTTTGCGGCAGCCCGCACCCTGCGCGAGCGTAACGCCTTCACCCGTGAAGACGGCACCCCGTTGAACTACACTCTGGTCAATATTAAAGATTGGTGCAAAAACACCTTCGAGGTGGTCAATCAACTGCGTATCAATACCGATAACAGCCACCACCGTTTCGATGTGCTCATCCTAATCAACGGTGTGCCGTGTGTTCAAGTAGAACTGAAAACGCTGGGCGTAAATCCGCGCCGCGCCATGGAGCAGATCGTTGAATACAAAAATGACCCCGGCAACGGCTACGCCAAGACGCTTCTGGTTTTCCTGCAGTTATTCATAGTCAGCAACCGCGATAACACTTACTACTTCGCCAACAATAACGCCCGTCATTTCTCGTTCAACGCCGATGAGCGCTTCCTGCCGATCTATCAGTTTGCTGATGAGGCGAACAAGAAGATTACCTGCCTCGACGGCTTCGCCGAGACCTTCCTCGTCAAATGCACGCTTGGCCAAACACTCAGCCGCTACATGGTGCTAATAGCCAGTGAGCAAAAGCTCATGATGATGCGCCCGTATCAGGTCTATGCGGTGAAAGCCATTGTCGACTGCATTGAGCAAAACTGCGGCAACGGCTATATCTGGCACACCACTGGCAGCGGCAAAACACTCACGTCCTTCAAGGCCTCCACCTTGCTCAAGGACAACACCGACATAGAAAAATGCCTCTTTGTGGTTGACCGTAAAGACCTCGACCGCCAGACCCGTGAGGAATTCAACAAGTTCCAGGAAGGCTGTGTTGAAGAAAACACTAATACCGCTGCATTGGTACATAGGCTGCTGTCCGAGGACTACGCCGACAAAGTGATTGTCACCACCATCCAGAAGCTCGGCCTCGCCTTGGATGAAAACAGCAAGCGTAACAAGCAGCGCAAACGGAACGACCAGCTCACCTATAAAGAGCAGTTGGCCTCACTGCGCGACAAACGCATTGTGTTCATCTTTGATGAATGCCACCGCTCCCAGTTTGGCGAGAATCACAAAGCCATCAAAGAATTCTTCCCCAAAGCCCAGCTCTTTGGCTTTACCGGCACGCCCATCTTTGAAGAAAACGCCTCACGCGTAAAAGTGGAAAACCAGCAAGCTTCTTATCAAACAACAGATGAGCTATTTCAGAAACAGTTGCACGCTTACACCATTACCCACGCGATTGAAGATGCCAACGTGCTGCGTTTCCACATCGATTATTTCAAACCAGAAGGCAAGAAAATACCCAAGCCTGGGGAAGGTCTAGCCAAGCGAGCGGTGATCGAAGCCATCCTCGCCAAGCATGACATTGCCACTGCGCAGCGTCGTTTCAATGCCATTTTGGCGACGGGCAGCATTAACGATGCTATCGAGTACCACAGCCTGTTTGCCAAGTTGCAACATGCCAAGCAACTGGCGGACCCTGACTACCAGCCGCTGAATATTGCCTGCGTATTCTCACCGCCTGCAGAAGGCAATGCGGACGTAAAACAAATTCAGGAGGATCTTCAGCAAGAAAAGCAGGACAACGAAGAAGATCCAGAAGGTAAAAAAGCAGCGCTTAAAGCTATCCTTATGGACTACAATACTCGCTACGGCGGCAACTACAGCATCAGCGAGTTCGACCTCTACTACCAAGACGTGCAGAAGCGCATCAAAGACCAGCAGTGGCCCAATGCCGATTATCCGCATACGCAAAAAATTGACATCACAATTGTGGTCGACATGCTACTTACAGGCTTCGACTCCAAATACCTCAACACCCTGTACGTGGATAAAAACCTCAAATACCACGGTTTGATCCAGGCGTTTTCGCGCACTAACCGCGTACTTAACAGCACTAAGCCCTACGGTAACATTCTTGATTTTCGTCAGCAGCAAGAAGCGGTGGATATCGCTATTACCCGGTTCTCCGGCGAGCGGTCCGGCAAACAGCCCCGCGAAATCTGGCTGGTGGACAAAGCCCCCGCAGTTATTGAAAAACTACAGGCTGCCGTGCAAAAGCTAGATGACTTTATGCAATCTCAAGGCGTGGCGTGCGCCCCAGAGGCGGTGCATAATCTGAAAGGCGACGATGCCCGCGCCGCCTTTATCGGTCACTTCAAGGAAGTGCAGCGTCTTAAAACACAGCTCGACCAATACACCGACCTCACGGAAGACAACGCTGCTGTCATTGAGCACATCCTGCCCAAGGAAAGCCTGCTTGGCTTTCGCGGCGCTTATCTGGAAACGGCCCAACGCCTTAAGGCTCAGCAAGATAAGAACGTTAAAGAACCAGACGGTAAAACCGACTCAGTGGATCAGCTCGATTTCGAGTTCGTACTCTTCGCCTCAGCCGTTATTGACTACGACTATATTGTGGGATTGATGTCGCGTTTCTCGCAGCAAGAGCCCAGCAAACAGCAGATGAGTCGCGATCAGCTCATTGGTTTGATCCAAGCCGACGCCAAGTTTATGAATGAGCGCGACGATATTGCCGCCTATATCGCCACCCTCAAAGTCGGAGAAGGCTTGAGCGAAACTGCTATCCGCAATAGCTACATCCTCTTCAAACAACATAAAGACGCCGCAGAACTCGCCGATATCGCAAGCAAGCACCGTCTGGCCCCAGCAGACTTAGAAAGTTTCGTAGATGGCATCCTCCAGCGCATGATTTTCGATGGCGAACAGCTCAGCGACCTCATGGCCCCGCTCGACCTCGGTTGGAAAGCCCGCACCCAAGCCGAACTCGCCCTTATGGATGACTTGCACCCCCTTCTTACAAAACGCGCCCAGGGCCGCGAAATTTCAGGACTAAGCGCGTATGAGCAGTAAGACGAAAACCACTGCCACGAAGGCAGTGGGCAAACCCGCGTTTATACCTAAGCTGCGGTTTCCGGAGTTTCGGGAGGCGGGAGAATGGGAAAGAAAAACCTTGGCGACCTATTTGACGGACTGCTCTGGAAGAGTGCCATCCGATACCAAATTGCCTATTTATAGCTCTACAAGAGACGGCCTAAAGCGACAAGACAAATACTTCGACGGTCGGACTCTGCACAATAATAACGAATATGGTGTAGTTCCACCTAATGGTTTTGTTTATCGACATATGAGCGATGACGGCCTCTTTAAATTTAATATAAATGAGACAGGTGGCGAAATCGCAGTGAGCAAAGAGTATCCTGTATTCAGAACGAAAAATCTGAATTCATACTTTTTGCTAGCTAAACTAAATGAGGGGTTTGATTTTAAGCAATTCGCTTTTTCCCAAAAAGCAGGTGGAACTAGAACCAGATTGTATTTCAGTCGCCTTTGCGAATGGGAAACATTGATTCCGTCGCCTCCCGAACAAAAGAAGATTGCCGAATGTCTGTCTTCGCTACAACAGCTCACCGCCGGGCAGGCTAGAAAATTAGAAGCACTCAAGGCCCATAAAAAAGGCTTGATGCAACTACTTTTCCCCCGTGAAGGCGAAAGCCAACCCCGACTCCGCTTCCCCGAGTTCCAAAATGCCAGCGAGTGGAAGCGCGAAAAGTTATCTAGCTGCCTTATAAAAGTTATCGATTACAGGGGTAAAGCCCCGCCAAAATCTAAGTCAGGTGTCCCGCTAATTACCGCGAAAAACGTGAGGTTTGGGTGGCTCGACATGACAAATGACGAATACATAGAAGAGAAAAAATATGAAGAATGGATGACGCGAGGCATTCCATTGGCGGGAGATGTTCTTTTTACTACCGAAGCGCCGCTGGGTAATGTAGCGTTGTTTCCATGTGCCGGAAAGTTTGCCTTGGGGCAGCGACTTCTCACTCTTCGGTCTAATCCTGAAAAATGTCTTCCTGAGTTTCTCTTCCATTCCTTGCTTAGTCCAAGCATGCAAGAAGATATTGATTTTCATAGCACCGGGTCAACGGCTAAGGGTATAAAGTCGAAAGTATTTGTAAATCTCAGTTTTTGCTATCCGAAGGATATACACGAACAAAAATTTATCGCCGATTGCCTTACAAAACTCGACGATCTCATTGCTGCGCAAACCCAAAAGCTTGAAGCCCTCAAAACCCACAAAAAAGGGTTGATGCAGCAGTTTTTCCCGGTCCCAGCGGAGATGGAGGCATGAACGGTATTCGGACTTACCAAAGTTTGCGCACCTTGGTCACTCGGCTGCGAGACGACTTAAACAACCCGACGAAGTCAATAGGACTCGTCCTTCTCTATGCATACAACCGCACCGGTAAGACGCGGCTATCGATGGAGTTCAAGGACGCGGGCAAGCGCAAGAACAACGGTACAGCAGACACTCTCTACTTCAACGCCTACACAGAGGATCTGTTCACTTGGGAGAATGATCTTGCTGGTGATACAGCCCGCTACCTTCTACTCAATTCTAACTCCACTTTCTTCAACGGCCTCAAAGATCTGGCGCTCGACGAGACCATTGAGGGGTACCTCAGTCGCTATGCAGACTTTAGCTTCGACATTGAATATGGAACATGGAAGGTAACTTTTCGCAAAGGCGAAGCGGAAAACATCAAAATCTCCCGAGGCGAGCAGAACATCTTCATTTGGTGCCTTTTCATGGCTATCTGCGAACGGATGCTCGATGGACACGTCTCCTATGAGTCGAACAAATACCTCTACATCGACGACCCCATTTCTTCTCTCGACGACAATAACGCCATCGCCGTTGCCTGCGACCTCGCCAAACTCCTGCGCCGTGCCGCCACTCGGACAGGTCAGAATGGAGTTCCCATGCCCATAAAGGTGGTTTTCTCTTCCCACCACGCCCTCTTTTTCAACGTAATGTGCAATGAGATCGGTAGGACTAAGGAGGGGGAGCAGAAAGTGTCTCACAGACGTTACTTTCTGCATCGTCCAAGTGCTGAAGGTGTCTTTACCCTCCGGTCCACCGAGGACACGCCATTTTTCCATCACGTCGCGGCCCTCGCCGAACTACAGGCGGCAGCCAATGCAGATTCCGGCAAGCTCTACACATTTCACTTCAATGCGCTCCGCAGCATTATGGAAAAAACAGCTGCATTCTTTGGGCACGCGGACATTTCCTTCTGCCTGAAAGCTCTCGCGAATGAGGAAGACACAGCGCTCTACAACCGCGCACTCAACCTACTGAGCCACGGCATATACGCCATCCATGAGCCGACCGAAATGGGCGATGACAACAAGGATTTGTTTCGCCGCATTCTCAGAGACTTCATCAGCACTTTTAAATTCGCCTTGCCTGACCTATTGGCCGCGACGTCAGCCGCAACAGCTGCCGCACCAATTCCAGCGCCTACAACCGAAGCTACCACATGAATGACACCAATCGAAAACAACTTGGCCAAACCCTTTGGGCCATTGCCGATCAACTTCGCGGGGCCATGAACGCGGACGACTTTCGCGACTACATGCTTTCCTTCCTCTTCCTGCGCTACCTCTCCGACAACTATGAGATAGCAGCTAAAAAGGAACTTGGAAGCGACTACCCCGAGTTGCCTAGCGACGTATTGCTAAAAACGGGAGCAGCGACTCCTCTGCAGGTCTGGTATGAGGAGAACACAGCGGACATCCCGGCTTTCGAGAAGCAGATGCGCCGCAAGGTGCATTACGTCATCGAGCCTGCACACCTCTGGAACAGCATCGCTAACATGGCCCGTACTCAGAGCGATGAACTGCTCAGCACCTTGCAGTCAGGCTTCAAATACATCGAAACCGAATCGTTTGAGAGCACCTTTCAGGGCCTCTTCTCTGAGATCAACCTCGGCTCAGACAAGCTGGGCAGAACCTATGTCGACCGCAACGCCAAGCTCTGCACCATCATCCAGAAGATCGCTGAGGGTCTGAACGACTTTTCCACGGACATCGACGCGCTCGGAGATGCCTATGAATACCTAATCGGCCAATTTGCCGCCGGTTCCGGCAAGAAGGCGGGCGAGTTTTACACCCCGCAACAGATTTCCGACATCCTTTCAGCCATCGTCACACTTGATAGCCAGGACCCGAAAACAGGCACGAAGAAGCGGCTGGAAAGCGTGCTGGACTTCGCCTGCGGCTCCGGCTCCTTGCTACTGAACGTGCGTAAGCGCATGGGGCCTCATGGTATTGGCAAGATTTACGGTCAGGAGAAGAACATCACCACCTATAACCTTGCCCGTATGAACATGCTCCTGCACGGGGTAAAGGACACCGAGTTCGAGATTTACCACGGCGACACCTTAAACAACGATTGGGATATCCTGCGCGAGCTTAACCCTGCTAAAAAACCCGCATTCGACGCTATTGTTGCCAATCCGCCTTTCAGCTATCGCTGGGACCCAACAGAAGCTGTGGCCGATGACGTGCGCTTCAAAAACCACGGTCTGGCTCCTAAATCGGCTGCCGACTTTGCTTTTCTGTTGCACGGCTTTCATTTTCTGAAAGATGAGGGTGTGATGGCGATCATCCTCCCCCATGGCGTGCTGTTCCGTGGCGGTGCTGAGGAGCGTATTCGCAGCAAACTGCTAAAAGACGGCCATATAGATACCGTGATCGGGCTACCCTCCAACTTGTTTTATTCCACGGGAATCCCGGTGTGCATTCTCGTGCTGAAAAAGTGCAAGCAACCGGACGACGTGTTGTTTATCAACGCAGCAGAACATTTCTTCAAAGGTAAGCGCCAAAACCAGCTAACGGATGAGCACATTACCAAAATCATTAAAACCTACCAGACCCGTGAGCCAGAACCTCGTTATGCGCGTAGGGTGGAGATGGAAGAGATCGAGAGGAACGGCTATAACCTGAATATCTCCCGCTACATCAGCACCGCGATCGCAGAGGAAGAGATTGATTTGGAGGCTGTCAATCACGAGCTGATCGCACTCGAAGAGACTATTCAAAAGACGCGGGACAAACACAATGCATTTCTGAAAGAGCTGGGCCTGCCGCTGTTGGTGTAATCGCGCCGGAGCATAGGAAAAGCAGCAGCCCCACGGGCTGCATCGAAGAGCCGCGGGGAATACCGATTGTCTGCGATGGCCATGCCGTCAGGATAATTAAACAACCGGCCATCAAGCAGGAGCTGAGAAGTGAAGTCTATCAACGTCGTGAGCAAGGCATGGACAAATACGTACGAAGAAATTGCAGCGAAGACCAAGTTGGCTCGGGCCGTACTGGAGCAGCGTAAGGTCAAGCTGCGGGCAGGAAGCGCACTGTCACAGTTGCTGAGCCAAGCCGACAAGCTGAGTTTGGCATGGGCTGGGCAAGTTAAGCCTGGTGATCGAGTGGTATGGGACACGGCATTCGTGAACCGGCTAGTAGATGCAGTCATCAATCTGCCAGATGAGCCAGGTATTCAAGAAGCGCTCAAGCGTATGGCCGGGAGTGTCATGCAGCCTGATGATCGCAACACATCCCAAGGGAAGGACGCTCTTTGGGAGCTAGTACTGCTGTCTGACCTGAAGAACAACGGCCTTGCTGTCATGGCCGCAGAACCAGATATCCTGGTTGACTTCGGAATGGGTAACTATCCGATTGCATGCAAGAAGATTTGGTCAGAGAACGGCGTTGAGAAGCGCGTTAGCCATGCTGCCAAACAGCTTGCACCATTCAATAATGGCGGGATCATAGCCATCAATCTTGATGATTTGGTCCCAGTCGAGAAGGTTATAAGCGTTCCCAACAAATCCTATGTGCGCGGAGTTCTGACCAAGTTCAATTTGGACTTCGTCGAACGTCACCGGGACGTATTCCAAGACGCTGTCAGGGACGGCAAGTGCGACGGATTCATCATCTCGACCACCGCCCTCGCTGTGCTATGGGAAGAGGAAACTCCGGCATATCTCGCTTCGCAGACTTCGCTATGGCACATACAGGAGTCATCGCCAGAAGCCCGTGAGCGCTTTCTCGCATTTGGTCAGTTCCAAGGGAAGTAAGTTGGCTGCAGCAGCTAAGGGGAAAACTAGCACCGCCCAGACCAAGCCCTACACTGAGGCAGTAATCGGCCCAGCACAACATCTAGACCTTCCCCTGGATGCTTTAACCCGGCATTCCAGCGAGTTAGGTACCCTGGACTGAGGGCGGCTACTGTGCTGTGTTTAGCGCCTAACTTGAAGGCGCGATGTGGTGTAAACGCAGATGGTGTTTATTTTTCTTTTCCGATTTCGTCCAATGGGAATTTCTGACTGACTAATTGTTTATCACGTTCGGCCTTGAGGGTGAATCTCAGTCTTCGGAATTCGGCCGGTTCTCTAGTGGGTAAATTGGTAATTTTGGAAAGTTCTGCGTCCCGCTGGGCACTGGGCAATCCGGAGCAAATTTTCTCGCGGACATCATCCAGCAGAGATACATCGTAGTTGTCCAAATAATTGCGATCCAAGAAATGCCAGTAATCACTTTCTATTAGTTTGAATTTTTCAGGAGACCATTTATTCACGACGGATGGCGCCAGCCACCACTGCCCATCAAACATCATGCTTGACTCGATGAGGTTCAATGTATCGATAGGTGTCCATGCCTTCCTGTGCCACCGGTTAACATCCCTAGGGTCGCACACAATGATAACCATTGGGTTTTGCTTTGAGGGCACTACGAATACAAACGTATCGAAATCATGTGTGCTCGCAGATAGCTGGAATCGGGTGCGCAACGCGACTGGACAAGGGAACGCTATCCGCCTGATCACCACTCTGGCGTCCATACCGGCCTCTGCAGAGAATGGAGTCAGTGTTAGGTGCTCGTCTACTGGTAGTGCTTCATCGACACTGGTGTAGCCCTCAATTAAATCATAAGCCAAGGCGAGGGCCCGAGTCGCACTAATGGTTTTAGACAGTTCGTGCTCGTAGTTAAAGTTTTCGTTATCTCCAGCATGCTGCGCGCTTGCCCTATTGGCTTGGTCTTCAAACACAATGCCAGCAAACGACCGGTACAGTTGAAGAAATACATCGCCGTTGGTGCGTAACCCATACTTGTCCAGCGAAGAAAACTGCCCGTCATGCTTTAAGCAGAACCCCTTAAATGTGGTCGCTTTTGTTATTCCAACTTTGGTAAATTTTATCTCGCGATAAATTTCGTCATCGTCGCGAAGCGGCTCTGGGGAGATTAGCGAGCCGTCTTCGGCTATATCACGAAGCACATTTTCTTTAGACATCGCATGCGCATGGATGGCTTGAAGTTCGCAGCCGGGAAACATACACTGATGCCTAGCCTTGCGAGCTAAAATGCTTTGAAGCTTATCATGAAATTTCGCCGCCATTTCGTTATGAGTATTCATGTCATTCCCTGGGTTTTTACATGGAGCTGATTTGAGAGTGAGATTTAGTTAACTGAAAGAAGTTGCAGAATAAAGTCTCGTGCATGAACGGCTTTGAGGGTACGCATCGTTGCCTTTTTCCACACAAGGTACAGGTTTGTTGCCGCTGATGTCGAATTGACCCGGCTACCGCATTTCGCTGACCCAAGCCTCTCCTCCGGAATGCGTTATCAGCGCTGACCTTTAGCTGATTGTTGAGTGGGCAGAGGTACGTCGGTATTAGGTTCAATTCCGGATCAGCGATAACACGTTGCCATGTGGCAGTTGCGTAAGTTGCGGTTTCAAGGAATCTCGGTAATGGATACGTCTCGATTGGTGAAGATTGTTTGAATTGAAGCTGGTTCGGGTTTAAAGTCAGATTTTCGCCGAATTTCTTCAAGGGTTAACTCTGCGCGGTAGTATTCAAAATAATTGAACATTTCGTCCAGCGAAACTTCAAGTTTTTCGGTGCTTCCTTTAGCAAATAGAATATGTATTACAGCTGCTAGCGGTAAAGCCATGGTTTGTTCAGTTTTTGATTCCGCCGCTGCTGCCATGCTTTCAAAAAGCTTCTCCAGGTGCTTTTGGATTTCGGAGAGCCAGTAGTCAGTTAAACTACAAGGCAGTGTTGCCTCTGCCCCCAAGTTCATTACCTCGGCTTGAAAACGCTGGAGTATGTACTTTTCTTCCATGTCCTTTCACTCATTTTTGCAAAGGATAAACTGTAGCCACTTTTGGGGCGCGCGCCAGGGCAGCGGTTTGGGCTCAAGGACTTTGTGCTGAGCGACGCGGCTGGCGGGTGGGATCGCTAAGCAGCGGTCACCTCGCGTGTTGTTGCTGGCGCAGTACTGAGCCAGTAGCCGACACTAGCCTAGCCTGCTGCTTTGTGAATCAGTCCCAGTGCTGGATTTTGCCGATTGCTACTGGATCATTGTCGCGTTTACAACTGGACAAATTTCGCGTCGGCTGCAATACCTGCGTGACACTGGCGCTACCAACGCGCTTGATATTGGTCCGAGCATCCGCTTATGGACGGCTTATGCCGGTCAAGGACACGCCGCGGGCTCGTCCAGCATGGAATGCAGAGGATGGCGGACATTTCTTCGTAGCAATGACCTGCCCACTGCGTCTTGGGCTTGGCCGCTCAAAGGCCTATCTCTGCGTCTAAAGAAATATAGTGGTTTGGTCAGCAGCGTCGACTGCAGCCTAAGGATCTGCCATCGGTAGGTCATCCTTGCTCGATAGCGCTCAAGCATGAACCAGGGATGGTCCATATTTGATCTTTGCGTGTACGTGAAGGGTATAGGTGACGCCGTGCATCGGTCAGGCCAATCTCGTTCCGGGCAACTGCTATAGCTCAGCCAATAGTGTTTTTAACCCGTTTACCGATCACGGGCGGCTAACCATTCTTTCATGAGGGCGCCATCCCTTGTCATTTCTTCACGCAAGGATTGTACTTCGCTCACTGTAAGAAATGAGCCCGCGCGACGGCTTTCTTCGGTCAGGCTCGATGATTCGAGTTTGACCAGTCTTGATAGTGTTTCTCGCATGGTTAGAACGCCCAGCGGGACATTCAGCGATATTTTGGTAAGCATGTAGTCCCCTCCGTGCGAAATCATATAAATTAGCGATGGGCAGTTGTTTTGCTTATACAAATTTCAAATGCCGAGCGCGTTGTAGTATATGCATTTTTCCAGCTTAATGTACTCAATGTCTGACGCTAACTCGGGTGTGTAATAGCGTTTCCCTGTAACTAGGTACGAGTCTAGGCTTCCATGTTCTTCACTGTGGCATTGCGAAAACTCCCAAAGTTTTTCCATCTGCCATGACGGAGTTCCATTCACGTAGGGCGGGGTGACTATCATCACATCGGTTACAGAAAGTTCGTTTGAGGCGCTACAGATCACCGTGGCCAGAACAGCTGGATCCATTGTTTGTAGCATCGTCCGAGATGTGTATCCATCGCTATGACGGGTTAGAGTGATGTAAAACCATGGCGCATGCATCGAGTGCTCCACGTAGCGCCAGTGCAGGCCTTCCGCACCTAATGCAGAAAGATCGACGTACGCTTCCTGTCGTGTCATATACATAGCGTTGACCTCAAAAAAGACCACTATAGATTGTAGTCCTATAGTGGTCTATGGGGCCTGATCATCCATTTTGCGTGGTGCGCGAAATGGAGCTAAAGCAAGCGTTTGGTCAGGCACTTAAGCTGCTGAGAACTTCCAAGAGGCTGACCCAGGAGGACTTTTCAAGCATCAGCAGTCGGACATATCTGAGCACCCTTGAGCGCGGTCTCAAATGCCCCACTTTGGAAAAGCTCGAAGGGCTGGCATCGGTCATGGAGGTCCATCCTTTAAGCGTCCTAGCGGCTGCTTATCAGATCAAGGGCGATGACGGCGGCCTCGACTCTTTGTTGGCACGCATACGGGCGGAGGTTAGCTCGTCAGCCCTGGGATCTAAATAGCTCGGCTCTCCCTGTCGCGTGAGCCTCTCTCTTTTTTGTATTTCGGGATTCGCTGATCGCTAAAAAATGAGGGCTTAGCGCCGGCGTTCGCCTAGGAAAAACTTAGCGCAGTTTTCTGGATCATCTGACCACTACAATGTGGCTGAAGGTCCAAGTTGAGCTCCACGCCTTCGAGCTAACGCCACGAAGGCAGCAGTGGGACAAGATCAGTTTGTAAAGGTAGCCTTTACGTCGTTTTGAATCACGATGATTTTCCTGAAAAAAGATGTAACCAATGCACCGGTTCTTTACGTTTTTCAGCTCGTTTGGTTGTACTCAGTGCGCAATAGCTAGTATAATATGGTGTATTCAGAGGCTATTGTTCCTGCACTCCCAATCTTATGTGAACTACCCTTCTGATTTGTAGCTTTCGAGCTGCATCGCAGTACTAAAGAAGGCCCGCCGCTGATTCAGTGTCGGGCCTTTTTTTGTGCCGTGACTTTTTGGGCGCAAGAGCAAGGTTGATCCGTGGCAGTGTTCGTTTGCGTCACGTATGAGAGAGTTTTCGCACGAAGGTGCGGGGTTAATCCGTGGATTGACTACGCTGTACCGGGAAGTGCGCGTCGAGTCGTCAGCCGAGTTTTTCGGTTCGTTGCGATCTGCCCGCCAGACTTGTCCAGGAGGATTTCCGGGTTTGCTCAAATTCAAAACAGCGATTTTGCTCCTCATCCTGTTGTTATCAGGCAACGGTATTCTTCAGGCCGCGCCCACGCTGGCCTCTATCATGAAAGCCGAAGAGCACAACGGTAAGCCGCCGGTGCTGGTTGATGGCGGCTTGCTCGGTGCCTTGGGTGCAGGCATGGATGAGGTGCAGAGCCAGCTGGATTCGAGCGTGCATCAGTTGGGCGCCTGGAGCTTGCGCAGCAAGCGGGCTGCAGAAGAAGTCGGGGAACTGGTGGTACAGGCCTCGACTCATCCTTCGTGGAGCGGGGTGGGGGATTTTCTCCTGTTGTCCGTCATTTGGTCGGGTGCTTTCGCCGGGCTAATGCTGGCGGGGCGTTGGCTGGCGGGTTACCTGAGCAAGAATCGTCATTTAAGCAGTCGAGCGCGGGCGCAAGCGCTTATCGGCTACGGGTTGCCTTATCTGTTGCCAGCACTGGTGAGCCTGTTGTTCACGCTGTATGTCAGTCGTTTTCTGCAGGACACCCTTGGGCGTTCGCTGGCACTCAGCCTGTCGTATGCCAGCAGCGGCGGGGTGTTTTGCTCGGCGCTGGTGCTGTCACTGAATGCGATATTTGAGGTGGGGCACAAGCGGCGTGCAGTCCGGATTATTCGCGAGTACGCCATGCGCCCGCTGTTTATGATCGGTTTTCTGGCGGCCTTGAGTGACGCCATGAACAGCTCGCAAATCACACAGGAAATTGGCGGCAACATTGCGAACTGCCTTTCGGTTTTTTCAGGGTTGGTGGCTTGCGTCATTTTTGCCTGCCTCGCCGTGCGGCTACGTCGTCCTGTCGCGCAGCTGATTCGCAATCGGGCCTTGGCCCAGCGTCTTGGGCAGCCGGCTCTGCAAGAGTCATTGCGCATTTTTTCGGTGCTCTGGTATTGGCCACTTTTGCTGATGTTGCTGGCAACGGCACTCAACCTGCTGGGCGTGGGCGAGGGCAGTGAGCGCGCGTTGCGCAATGCATTGCTGACGTCCGGGTTGCTGATCGGCACGGTATTTCTGAGTACGATCCTGCACCATTCATTTCGTACGAAAGTTCAAAGCGCCGGCGCCTATAAAGAACGTCTTATCAATGTGGTTTACGCATTGCTGCGGATTGCCCTGGCGGTGACCTTTATTGAGTTATTGGCGAAAATTTGGGGTTTCTCGTTGCTGGCTTTTGCCTCAGACAGCAGCACCGGCAAGGTGATCAGCGACTCACTGGGCCACATCCTGCTGATTTTTCTGGTGACCTGGTTGACGTGGGTCGTGCTCGACACAGCCATTCAGCAAGCGCTGGAGCCCTCGACCAACCGGCGTGGTACCCACGAACCCAGCACGCGGATCAGAACCATCCTGCCGTTGACGCGCAATGCGATCAAAGTGGTTCTGGTAGTGATCTGTACCATCACCACAATGGCCAATCTGGGAGTGAACGTTGCACCCTTCCTGGCTGGTGCCGGGGTTATCGGCCTGGCAATCGGCTTTGGCTCTCAGCAGTTGGTGCAAGATGTCATTACCGGCTTGTTTATCATCGTTGAAGACACCATCTCGGTCGGCGACTGGGTGGTGATCGACTCTGCCCACGCGGGGACTGTGGAGGGGCTGACCATTCGTACCCTGCGCCTGCGGGACTCGCGTGGCTTTGTGCACTCGGTGCCATTCGGCCAGATCAAGGCGGTGATCAACCATTCCCGACAGTTTGCCTACGCATTTTTTTCAGTGCAGTTCACTTACGATACGGACATGGACAAAGCCACTGTTCTGATCCGCGAGGCAGGGAACCAGATCAGTGACGACCCTTTGCTGAGCCTTAGTTTGCAGGGCTCGCTGACAATCTTTGGTGTCGACAGCATGAACCTAGACGGGGTGACGATTACGGCGCAGTTCCGCACGCTGTCCGGGGCTCAGAACACCGTTAGCCGTGCATTCAATGACCGGCTCAAAAAGCTTGTGGATAAGTCGTCGGATGTCCATTTCGCGCAACATTATCCACAGGGCTTTCTGATGCCCGTGCGTGAGCCGGAGGAGGCTTTGAAAGCGCCCGCGTTGGCGAAACGCTCTACCGTGCTGCTGACGGACCTGCCATCAGAGGCACAATGAGCGCTTTTGTGCAGGGGTAAAGTTTGTCAGTGACGCGAGGGGCAGAAACCCGCAAAATGCTGCAATATTGAACATGATCAACAGCTTTCACGGTTGGTTTTCTGGTATATATCACCGTTCTGAATAGACTGAGCCTGCATACCTTATGCGAATGCGCCTTATGTTATTGGGCGGCGGAAATGCCCTCGGGCAGGCGCTGATTCGTCTGGGTGCCGAGGAAGACATTAATTTCCTAGCCCCACGTCCACCGCAAGACGGTTGGGACGCTGCGAGCCTCACGCAACTGCTCGATGACACCCGTCCGGATGCTGTGATCAACCTTGCGTACTACTTCGACTGGTTCCAGGCGCAGTCAGTAAGCGAGGCCCGCCTTGCCGGCCAGGAGCGTTCTGTCGAGCGTTTGGCCGAGCTGTGCCAGCACCACAACATCACCTTGCTGCAACCTTCCAGCTATCGTGTTTTCGATGGTTCGCGAGCGACTGCCTACAGCGAAAAAGACGAACCTGTTCCGCTTGGGTCTCGCGGTCAGGCCTTATGGCGAATTGAGCAGAGTGTGCGTGCCATTTGCCCGCAACACGTGCTGCTGCGTTTTGGCTGGTTACTGGATGACAGCCCCGATGGAATCCTGGGGCGCTTTCTGGCCCAGGCTGAAAAGCCGGGCGAGTTGTTGATGGCCGATGACCGACGGGGCAATCCGACACCTGTGGACGACGCCGCTCGTGTGATTATCTCGGTGCTCAAGCAGCTGGATTGTGCCGCACCGCTCTGGGGTACTTACCACTACGCCGGGCATGAAGCGACGACGTCGCTGGCGCTGGGCCAGGCGATTCTGGCCGAGGCGCGAAACCTGCACCCGCTGGCAATCGAAGCCCCTACACCCCAGGCGCACGCCGCGCGGCCGGATGCGGCTGAAGAGCCTCAGCATGCGGTGCTGGCGTGCAAAAAAATTCTACACACCTTCGGGATCAAGCCGCGCGCATGGCGTGCGGCGCTCCCGTCTTTACTGGACAGGTTTTATCGCCATGGTTGAGGCTCCCGTTCTAATTACCGGCGGCGCCGGGTTTATTGGCTCCAATCTTGTGGATGCCTTGTTGGCCAAGGGTTACGCGGTACGAATTCTCGACGACATGTCCACTGGCAAACGCAGCAACCTGCCAATGGACAACCCGCGGCTCGAACTGATTGAAGGTGATGTGGCTGATACCGAGCTGGTGACCAAGGTCATGGCCGGTTGCAGCGCTGTGGTTCACCTGGCGGCGGTCGCTTCGGTGCAGGCGTCGGTGGACGATCCGGTGCGTACTCATCAGAGCAATTTTATCGGCACCCTGAACGTGTGCGAAGCCATGCGCGAAACGGGCATCAAGCGCGTTGTCTTCGCGTCCAGTGCTGCGGTCTACGGCAATAACGGCGAAGGTGAGTCGATCGTCGAAGACACCCCCAAGGCGCCGCTGACGCCATACGCGGCCGACAAGCTGTCCAGTGAGTACTACCTGGACTTCTACCGTCGTCAGCACGGTCTGGAACCGGTTATTTTCCGCTTTTTCAACATCTTTGGCCCGCGCCAGGACCCATCCTCGCCTTACTCGGGCGTGATCAGCATTTTCAGTGAACGCGCTGAGAAGGGCCTGCCGATCACCATTTTTGGTGATGGTGAGCAAACCCGCGATTTTATGTACGTGGGCGATCTGGTGAAGATTCTGGTTCAGGCTATCGAGACCAGGCAGGTTGAAGAGGGCGCGGTAAACGTGGGGCTGAATAAGGCCACCACCCTCAAGCAGATGCTTGAATCCCTGGGCGAAGTTGTTGGCGAACTGCCACCAATTAGCTACGGTCCGGCCCGTTCCGGCGATATCCGCCACTCGCGTGCCGACAACAGCCGCCTGTTGCAACGTTTCACTCTTGGCGAAACGACGCCGATGAGTGTCGGGCTGGCGCGCCTGCTCGGTCGCTAAGAACCCCCGCCCACAAAAAAGGCGCCTTCAAAGGCGCCTTTTTTTATGGCCGGTTACTTAGAACTTGTAACCCAGGCCCACCATGTAAACCCATGGATCTACATCTACGTTGACCTTGGCGCGAGTGCCGGGAGCGACTGCGTTGTTTTCCACTGTGGCGCGAGTATCAATATCGATATAACGCGCTTGGGCGTTGATCATGATGTTGTCGGTCAGCATGTAGTCAGCACCTAGCTGCCATGCCATGCCCCACGAGTTTTTAGCCTTGAAATTGTCGAAGCCTGCAGCGTTGGCACTGCTGCCGACGTGTTCGTCATAGATCCAGGTGTAGTTGATACCGGCACCGACGTAAGGCTGGAACACTGACTTGGAATCCAGCGGGTAGTACACAACGCTCAGGGTTGGTGGCAGGTGCTTGAGGCTACCCAGTTTGCCATTGGCCGCAGGCAGGGCAGTGCCCTTGAGTTTTACGTCATGCTCAAACGGCGTGGCCGCCAGCAGTTCAATACCCACATGGTCAGTGATCATGTAGGCAAAGTTGAGACCCAATTGCGTGTCGCTGCTCATGGTCGCCTTGCCACCCAGATCGGTGCCCGCCAATGGGCCCTGATCAACCTTGACGCTGGAGCTGTCGGCTTTCGGGTTTACGGTGATGGCACCGGCGCGCAGGATGATGTCGCCTTCTGTGTGTGCCTGGGCAAGAGGGGCGACGACAGCGAGCGCAAGGGCGGCTGCGCTGAGCAATGACTTGTGCATGGGAGCTCCATTGGGATATTTAAAATTTATATAACCAATGGTAATGAGCACACCGGCCTGCTCAGTTGACCCAGCTCAATGAAATCGTGAAGTTGTGAAAAATTCGTGAACTTGTGCCGGATTACTCCGGCAGCTCATACACGATGATTTTCTGCGCATCCATCTGATAGCCAGCATCAGCCAGTTCGCTGGTGCTGGCCTTGACCTGCATCGCCCCTACGATCCAGTACGGCTGATACAGCTCGTCGAGTTTGACCCCTTCCTTGCTGGTGACATGCACGATCTGGTTCGACGGCGGCGGCGGTACGTGAATGCAGGCGCCGAAGTACGGCACCAGCAAGAAGTCCGTGGTACGACCGTCTTCGCTGACTTCAAGGGGCACGATATACCCCGGCAAACGAATCAGCTGGCCATCCAGCGCCGGGACTACCGGCGCGTTGGGCAAGTCCTGTTTCGCCGCAGGAGCGGTCTCCATGCCACCTATTTGAGACAAATCGTGCAACGGCGTCATGTCCGGGGCTTCAGGTGGTGCATCCGGCGGGATCATTTCTGACCAGGTCAGCTCTTTTGGCTCGGCTGCCCACAGCGGCGTCGCAACCAGCAGTAACAGCGCCAGCAGCACGCGTGACATTGCAGACCTTTTCATAAACGTAGGCTCATAAACGAATGGACAGACCATCGGCCAGCGATTGTCGGTAGGCGCGCCATGCAGGCACGCAGCCCATCAACAGGGCGGCTGCCAGAATACCGCCGAGTAGCGTCCATTCATATTCACTTGGCCATGCCAGCGGTAAATACAACCCGTAGTTCGATTGCACATAGCCCTGGGCCACGGCGATACACACATAGAGCAAACCAACCCCCGCGATCACTCCGGCCAATGCCAGCGCCAGCGCCTCGAAAATCAGCAGGGTTGCGATATGCCAGGGGCGGGCGCCGACCGAGCGCAGAATCGCCATCTCGCGCCGGCGCTCATTGAGGCTGGTCAGAATCGCGGTAAGCATGCCGATCAACCCGGTGAGCACCACGAACAGCGACACCACAAACAGGGCTTTTTCGGCGGTGCTCATCAAGCTCCACAGCTCTTGCAGAGCCACGCCCGGCAAAATCGCCATCATGGGTTCACCGCGAAATTCATTGATCTCGCGTTGCAGGGCAAAGGTCGAAATTTTGCTGTTCAGGCCCAGCATGAATGCGGTGATGGCCTGTGGCGTGAGGTCCATGTTGCGCGCCTGATCGGCGCTGATACGCCCCGCACCGTGGGCAGGTACGCCGTTGTGCCAGTCGATATGGATTGCTTCCATGCCGCCCAGGCTGATATGCAGCGTGCGGTCCACAGGGGTGCCGGTGCGTTTGAGAATGCCGACCACGGTGAACGGTTTGTCGTCATGTTTGACCAGGCTGATCGCCGCGACGCCGTGCGCCAGCACCAGCTTGTCGCCGAGTTTGTAGTGCAGGGCATCGGCCACCTCGGCACCCAGTACCACCTCAAAAGGATCGGTCGCAAAGGCACGTCCGCTGGCCAGTTGCAGGTTTTGCCGATGGCCGTACTGGTAGTGCTCGAAGTAGGCCTCGCTCGTGCCCATGACCCGATACCCGCGATGTGAGTCGCCCAGGGACATGGGAATGGCCCATTTTACTTTCGGGTTATTGGCGAAGTGCTCAAAGCTGTCCCAGCGAATGTTGTTGGTGGCATTGCCGATACGGAACACCGAATACAGCAGCAGGTTGACCGAGCCCGAACGAGCGCCAACGATCAAATCGGTGCCGCTGATGGTACTGGCAAAACTGGCCCGTGCTTCGGTGCGTACCCGCTCAACTGCCAGCAGCAGGCACACGGACAGGGCGATGGCGAAGGCGGTCAGCAGTGCGGTAAAGCGGCGGTTAGCCAGGCTGGCCAGGGCTAGACGAAACAGATACATCTCAGACCTCTGCCGTGGTTGCGGCGCGATTGAGTTCGGACAGCGACAGGTTGCGGTCGAACAGGGGAGCCAGGCTTTGATCATGGCTGACAAACAACAGGCTGGCGCCGGCCTCGCGGCATTCGGTGAACAGCAACTGGATAAAGGCTTCGCGCGCGTCGGCATCCAGCGCCGAGGTGGGTTCGTCGGCAATCACCAGTTCGGGCTGGCCGATCAGTGCGCGGGCGGCGGCAACCCGTTGTTGTTGGCCAATTGACAGTGAGTCAGCACGCCGCTCCAGCAGCGCCGGGTCTTTGAGGCCCAGATGCGCAAGCAGGGTCTGGGCTGCCTTGTCGACACTGCCATGACGTTGCACGGCACGGCTGGCGCGGAGTCTGGAGAAGTGACAAGGCAGCTCAACGTTCTCGCGTACCGACAAAAATGGCAGCAAATTGAACTGCTGGAAGATGTAGCCGGTGTGATCCACGCGAAAACGGTCACGTGCACCTGAACCGAGTTCGCTCAACTCTTGACCCAATAGGCGGATTGTCCCGCTGTCGGCTTTCTGCACGCCGCCCAGCAAACCCAGAAGTGTGGTTTTACCGCTGCCGCTTGGGCCTTTGAGAAACAGGGTTTCACCGGGTTCCAGGCGAAACGCCGGGATATCCAGCAGCACGGGATGCCCCGGCCAGCTGAAGCTCAGGTCGCTAAGCTCGATAAGTGCTTGGGTCATGGGTAAAGACTATCGCCTGCAATGGGAGAAACAGTATGGGGTCGCTGCCGCAGGCAGCGACCCCATGGAAGGTGTTTTTCTTAGAACGTCAGTGTGGGCGCTTTAGGCGTCACTTCTACGCCTTGCTGACCGTTGGCGCCGATCAGCTGTACCTTGATTTTCTGTGTGCCCGGGAAAGTCTTGAAGAACTGGGTCAGATCCAGCGTCTTCAGCGCCTCGGGTTTGCTGCATGTGAACGCATAGTGAGCTTCGATATCGCTGTGATGATGCGCAGCTTTTGCTCCTCCGCCCGCCTCTTCAGGTGCGGCTTCGAACAGCGGGCTCTCCAGTTCCTGCTGGTCAGCAATGCAGCCGGCCGCTTTCGGCAAACTGAACAACACCAGCGGGTTCTCCAGTTGCGCACGGGCGGAGGCGACTTTGGCCTTGTCGGCGTCAGTGGTCGCTATGTGCTCAAACCCCACCAGGTTCACTGACGGACCGTCGAGGGCCAGTTCCAGGGTCTGGCCGTCGAGGGCGACATTCAAACTCCCCACACCATGCTCGTGGGCACCGAGGCTGCCGTGTTCATGGTCGTGATCATCGGCGGCGTGAGCCATCGCCAGCGGCAACAAGGCAAACGGCAAAGCAAGAAGCAAACGGCGCATAGCATGACTCCAGCAAGATATATGAATGTTTTGTTATGTGATCTTATAACAAGCAGTGCAGGAGTTTGCGCGTGTGCTTGGCGTTACGCAAGGCGCGTGGGAGCATGCGGGCAAGAAAACTGTGGGGATAGAGCGATGGTGCGCATTCGCGGAACGATCGGCGACTGGCCGGTGGATTTGACGGTAGAGCTGGATGACAGCGATTGGGCGAAGCTGGGGGCGCAGTTGCACGTCAGTGAGGCGACAATCAGCCAGCCATCTGCCAAACCGGTGAATCAGGACGATGCCCTGTGGGAAACGGCCAAAGAATTGCTGCGCAATGCGGGGCAGATCACCGGGCCTGAACTGTTGGGGCAGCTTGAAGCGCTGACCGGCAGCACGGGCGCAGGCAAGCGCCTGTTGGTTCGCCTGCGCCATTGTGCCGAGGTCAAGGTGGTCAGCGGCACGGATTCACCGATTTACAGCTGGGTTGAAACTAACTCTGTGGGAGTGAGCCTGCTCGCGAAATAACGCGTGTTGACTGGATAGCCGCAGTGCTCTTGAGACCTTCGCGAGCGGGCTCGCTCCCACAGTGGGTGAGGGTCAGTACAGCGCTGCAAACAGCTTGCGGCGGTAAGTCGTGACCAGCGGGTGGTCGTTGCCCAGCAGGTCGAACACTTGCAGCAACGTCTTGTGGGTGATGCCTTCGTTGTAGCTGCGGTTGCGGGTGAACAGCTTCAGCAGCCCGTCCAGCGCCCCTTCATATTGCTGGCGTGCCAATTGCTGAATCGCCAGCTGGTAGGCGGCTTCGTCGTCCTGCGGGTTTTGCGCCACGCGGGTTTTCAAGTCGGCTACATCCGGCAAGTCTGCCGCCTGACGCAGAAATGTCAGTTGAGCCTTGGCGCCTGCCAGCTCGGCTTTGTGCTCGTCGCTTTTGACCGCATCCAGTACCGCCTGCGCTTCAGTCAGCTCGCCGCGCTCGGCCAGGCAGCGGCCATACAGGATCAAGGCTTTGGCGTTGGTGTTGTCTTCGGTCAGGATGCTTTTGAGCAGGGCTTCGGCGTCGGCGAAACGGCTTTCGGCAAACAGGGCCTGAGCCTGTACCAGCGGGTCTTCAACCGCTGCTTCGGGCATGACGACGTGGGGCAGGAGCATGGCGCGGATTGCTGATTCAGGCTGTGCTTCCTGGAACCCGTCCACCACCTTGCCGTCCTTGAACAGTACGACCGTTGGCAAGGTTTGAATCCCGATACGGCCAACGATGTCCTGCTCAACCTCGCAGTTGACCTTGGCCAGCAGCAGCTCGCCCTGATAGTCCTCGGCAATTTGCTCCAGGATCGGCAGCATCACCTTGCACGGCGCGCACCACTCGGCCCAGAAATCCACCAGAACGGGTTGATCGAAAGAAGCCTGGACCACCAGTTTGTCAAAGTCTGCTGAAGTTACGTCGAAGCTGTAAGAAGGCTTGGGCTGGTTCATTCTGTGTCTCGAAGCAGGTAAATGGTGGCAACTATAAAGTCTGGGCGCGCGGGTGCAAGCAATGACTGTTGAGTGAGCTTATGGTGCTTTAACGAATGCCAGAGTGCCCAGGGCCTGAGTGTCGGGCTGGCCGATAATTCGCGAAGGCAGGTGCAGGATCAATTGGCCGGACTGGCTGGCACGGCCACGCAGTTCAACCCGGGCACCGGCCGGGAAGGCTTGAGGGTTGAAACGCAGCTTGAACGGCAGCGCCTGGTTATTGCCGGCAATCTTGCTGCTGGCCATCAGGCCCTGTGGGCGTCCTCGTTCGTCGACGATCAGCATCGCCAGCTCAACCTCGGCGCCAGCCGGAACACCGGTCAGCACGCCGCTGAGCTCGCGCTGCCAGGACGGCAGCGGACCCTGGTCGGCAGGGGCGTCGGTTTCGGGCTGTGTCAGCACTTGAGGCTGTGCCGATTTTGGCGGTTCACTGCTACAGGCGACCAGCAAACTGGCCAGACACAGCAAAACAAGCGTTCGTAGCGGCATACACGGCTCCAGCAGCAAGTCAGTCGATCCATCAGATGGGGTAAAACATAGTCGGCCGACTGTATACCGTAAAGCCTATGGCTTGTCTTGCCAGTGGGATGCGCTAACATGGCGCTCCCCATTTTTGTTGGCTGCCACCATGCACTGTCCCTTCTGCGGTGCCAACGACACTAAAGTCATCGACTCGCGTCTGGTCGCCGAGGGCGATCAGGTGCGTCGCCGGCGCGAATGCCTGGCCTGTGGTGAGCGTTTCACCACCTTTGAAACAGCCGAGTTGGTGTTGCCCCGCCTTATCAAGCAAGACGGCAGTCGTCAGCCCTTTGACGAAGATAAACTGCGTGCAGGCATGCAGCGTGCGCTGGAAAAACGCCCGGTCAGTGTCGAGCGTCTTGAAGCCGCGCTGGCCCGAATCAAGCACAAACTGCGCGCCACCGGCGAACGTGAAGTCAAATCGCTGGTTGTTGGTGAACTGGTCATGGGCGAGCTGCAAAAGCTCGACGAAGTGGCCTATATCCGCTTTGCCTCTGTCTATCGACGCTTCCAGGACTTGAACGAGTTCCGTGAAGAGATCGACCGACTTGCCCGTGAGCCCTCAAAAGAATGACCCCGAGCACTGAACAATCTGTTTTGGACACCCATTACATGGCGCGTGCCATCGAGCTTGCGCGCAATGGGCTGTACACCACCCACCCCAATCCGCGTGTCGGTTGCGTGATCGTGCGTGACGGGCAGATCGTCGGCGAAGGCTGGCATGTGCGCACCGGTGAGCCCCATGCCGAAGTCCACGCCTTGCGGGCGGCGGGCGAGCTGGCGCGGGGCGCCACGGCCTATGTCACGCTTGAGCCGTGCAGCCACCACGGCCATACCCCGCCGTGTGCCGAGGGCCTGGTCAATGCGGGCGTGGCGCGTGTCGTGGCGGCCATGCAGGACCCCAACCCTGAAGTCGCCGGGCGCGGCCTCAAGCGTCTGGCCGATGCCGGGATTGAGGTCCTTAGCGGCGTGCTTGAAAGCGAAGCGCGGGCGCTGAACCCGGGTTTCCTCAAGCGTATGGAACACGGCCTGCCGTTTGTGCGGGTCAAGCTGGCGATGAGCCTTGATGGCCGTACCGCAATGGCCAATGGTGAAAGCCAATGGATCACGGGTCCGGCGGCCCGTTCGGCCGTGCAACGCCTGCGGGCTCAAGCCAGCGTGGTATTGACCGGCGCCGACACGGTGCTGGCGGATGGCGCCCGTCTGACGGTGCGCGGGCCTGAGCTGGGCCTGAGCCCCGAGCTGACAGCGCTGGCGCTCAGCCGTCCGCCGCTGCGGGTGTTGATCGACGGGCGTTTGCGAGTACCGCTGGATGCGCCGTTCTTCAAGGCAGGGCCGGCGCTGGTTGCCACCTGTGTGCCGCCTGCCGAGCAATACCGCACCGGGCCTGAATGCCTGGTGATCCACGGTGCCAACGGTCAGGTGGACTTGCGCAAGCTGCTGGTCGCGCTGGCGGCACGGGGTGTCAACGAAGTGCTGGTCGAGGCCGGGCCACGACTGGCCGGGGCATTTGCCGAGCAAGGTCTGGTGGATGAGTATCAGATATTCATCGCCGCCAAGTTCCTGGGCTCTACCGCCCGGCCATTGCTTGAGTTGCCGTTGACCCATATGAGCGAAGCGCCTTTGCTCAAAATCACTGAAATGCGGGCGGTGGGCGATGACTGGCGAGTCACAGCCATCCCTGTGCCATCAGCCAGCGTATAATTCTCAGCCTTCGTTTTACGCAGGTTTTGTTCTCAAGGGGAACGCCATGTTTACCGGCATCATCGAATCCATCGGCAGCATCCGCGCACTGACCCCAAAGGGCGGCGATGTGCGGGTTTCCATCGACACCGGCAAGCTCGACCTGAGCGACGTCAAACTCGGCGACAGCATCGCGATCAACGGCGTGTGCCTGACCGCGGTTGAGCTGCCGGGCAACGGCTTTGTGGCTGACGTCAGCCGCGAGACCCTCGATTGCACCGCGTTCAACGACTTGAAAAGCGGCAGCCGGGTCAACCTGGAAAAGGCCCTGACCCCGACCACACGTCTGGGCGGTCACCTGGTGAGCGGTCACGTCGATGGCGTGGGCGAAGTGGTTTCGCGTGAAGAGAACGCTCGTGCCATCGAGTTCCGCATCCGCGCGCCCAAAGAGCTGGCCAAGTACATCGCCCACAAGGGCTCGATCACCGTCGACGGCACCAGCCTGACCGTGAACTCGGTCAATGGCGCCGAGTTCTCGCTGACCATCATTCCGCACACCTTGAGCGAAACCATCATGGGCGACTACCGTCCGGGTCGTCGGGTGAACCTCGAAGTCGATTTGCTGGCGCGCTACCTGGAGCGTCTGCTGCTGGGCGATAAAGCCGCAGAGCCGACCTCGGGTGGCATCAGCGAAAGTTTTCTGGCCGCCAACGGCTACCTCAAATCCTGACTTAAGGGGGTGCCGCGTGGCGCTCAACAGCATCGAAGAACTGGTTGAAGACATCCGCCAAGGCAAGATGGTCATCCTGATGGATGACGAAGACCGCGAGAACGAAGGCGACCTGATCATGGCCGCCGAGTGCTGCAAGGCCGAGCACATCAACTTCATGGCGCGTTTTGCCCGTGGCCTGATCTGCATGCCGATGACCCGTGAGCGCTGCGAACTGCTGAAGCTGCCGCTGATGGCGCCGCGCAACGGTTCCGGCTTTGGCACCAAGTTCACCGTCTCGATTGAAGCCGCGACCGGCGTGACCACCGGCATTTCCGCCGCTGACCGTGCGCGTACCGTGCAAGCGGCATCCGCCAAGGACGCCAAGGCCGAAGACATCGTCAGCCCGGGCCACATCTTCCCGTTGATGGCACAGGCAGGCGGCACCCTGGCTCGCGCCGGTCACACCGAGGCCGCATGCGACCTGGCCCGCATGGCCGGTTTCGAGCCAAGCGGCGTGATCTGCGAAGTCATGAATGACGACGGCACCATGGCCCGTCGTCCCGAGCTGGAAGTATTCGCCGCCGAACACGGCATCAAAATCGGCACCATTGCCGACTTGATCCACTACCGGATGATCCACGAACGTACCGTTCAGCGGATTGCCGAGCAGCCGCTGGACAGCGAACTGGGCCAATTCAACCTGGTGACCTATCGTGACTCAGTCGAAGGTGACGTGCACATGGCGCTGACCCTGGGCAAGATCTGCGCCGAAGAGCCGACGCTGGTGCGTGTGCATAACATGGACCCGTTGCGGGACCTGCTGATGGTCAAGCAGCCAGGCCGCTGGAGCCTGCGCGCCGCGATGACTGCGGTGGCCGAGGCCGGCAGCGGTGTGGTGTTGCTGTTGGGTCACCCGCTCGATGGCGATGTATTGCTGGCGCATATCCGCGAAACCGCTGACCAGTTGCCGGTGAAAAAACCTACCACTTACAGCATCGTCGGAGCGGGTTCGCAGATCCTTCGTGACCTCGGCGTGCGCAAAATGCGCTTGATGAGTTCACCAATGAAGTTCAATGCCATATCCGGTTTCGATCTGGAAGTTGTAGAATACGTGCCCTCCGAATAAAGACCGGTCGTGTCCTGTCCGAAATTCGTGGCCCAATATCCTTAAAGAACGCACGCGAGTGCGTTCTGGCTCTTTAATACGAGACATACCGAATGACCCTGAAGACCATCGAAGGTACCTTCATCGCCCCCAAAGGTCGCTACGCGTTAGTAGTTGGCCGTTTCAACAGCTTTGTTGTCGAAAGCCTGGTGAGTGGTGCCGTTGATGCCCTGGTTCGCCACGGTGTGAACGAAAGCGACATCACCATCATCCGTGCTCCGGGTGCGTTCGAAATCCCGCTGGTTGCGCAAAAGGTTGCTCAACGCAACGAATACGCTGCCATCATCGCCTTGGGCGCCGTGATTCGTGGCGGTACTCCGCACTTCGAATACGTTGCCGGCGAATGCACCAAGGGCTTGGCCCAGGTGTCCATGGAGTTCGGCGTGCCGGTTGCATTCGGCGTGCTGACGGTCGATTCGATCGAACAAGCCATTGAGCGTTCCGGCACCAAAGCCGGTAACAAGGGCGCAGAAGCTGCCCTGTCCGCCCTTGAAATGGTAAGCCTGTTGGCACAGTTGGAGGCCAAGTGATTTCCGACGAAAGCGATCGTTTCAACCCGCGCGATCCAAAACCTGCGGACGCTGGCAAACCCTCCAAGAGCGCCAAGCGCCGTGAAGCGCGTCAACTCGCGACTCAGGCCCTGTACCAATGGCACATGGCCAAGCAATCGCTGAACGAGATCGAAGCGCAGTTCCGCGTCGATAACGACTTCAGCGACGTTGATGCGGCCTACTTCCGTGAAATCCTGCACGGCGTGCCTGCGCACAAAGGCGAGATCGATGCTGCCCTGGTTCCATGCCTGGACATCACCATCGAAGAACTCGACCCGGTTGAACTGTGCGTTCTGCGCCTGTCCACCTGGGAGCTGATCAAGCGTGTCGACGTGCCTTACCGCGTTGTGATCAACGAAGGCATCGAGCTGGCCAAAGTGTTCGGTTCCACCGACGGCCACAAGTTCGTCAACGGTGTGCTCGACAAGCTGGCGCCACGCCTGCGTGAAGCTGAAGTAAAGGCTTACAAGCGCTAAACGGCGCTGTCGGTCATGGGCGAGTTTGAGCTGATCCGCAACTTCTTCGCTGCCGCGCCCTGTGCGCAAGGCGGCGAGGGTGTTGCCCTTGGTATTGGCGATGACTGCGCCCTGCTGGATGTTCCCTTCGGGGAACAGCTGGCAATTTCCACCGACACCCTGGTAGCCGGGGTGCACTTCGCAGATCCTTGCGACCCTTTCTTGCTCGGTCAGCGTTCGCTGGCGGTGGCGGCCAGTGATTTGGCGGCCATGGGCGCAACCCCCCTCGCATTTACCCTTGCCCTGACCTTGCCGACGGTTGACGCCGATTGGTTAGAGGCCTATGCCCGCGGTTTGAACCTGATGGCTCAAGGCTGTGGCCTGCGCCTGATCGGTGGCGACACCACGCGCGGGCCGCTGTGCCTGACGCTCACGGTGTTTGGCCGCGTACCGAACGGCCAGGCCCTGACGCGTAGCGGTGCGCAGCCCGGCGACTTGCTGTGTGTGGGCGGCGAGCTGGGCAATGGGGCGGGGGCTTTGCCGCTGGTGCTGAACCAGCTCAGTGCCGGGCCCTCGATTGCCGAACCATTGCTGGCTCACTATTGGTCGCCGCAACCGCAACTGGCGCTGGGCCAGGTGCTGCGGGGCAAAGCCACGGCGGCGCTGGATATCTCTGATGGTTTGCTCGCCGACTGTGGTCATATTGCGGCGGCGTCCAGGGTCGGTTTGCTGATCGAAAACGATCGATTGCCGATCTCGCTGGCGCTGCAGGAGTTCCTGGGTGACGCGGGGGCGCAGCAAGCCGCGTTGAGCGGCGGTGACGATTACGTGCTGGCGTTCACCTTGCCGGCCGTTGAGTTGCCGACCCTGCTCGCAGATGGCTGGCCGATCCATGTGATTGGCCGTGTAGTCGAAGGGCGGGGCGTAGGCTTGCTGGACGTGGATGGTCAGGACATCACCCCGACCATTCGTGGTTATCAGCATTTTGGCATTTGACGTTCACGCCTGAAGCCGCTGCCACAAAAACGCATCAAACTTTTAGATATTTATCCCCGGTAATTCAGCCTAAGCGTCTGTAGGAACCTCCTGTTACAATGTCGCCTTTGCGAATTACCAGTCCTCAAACTGATCAGGAGCACAAGGTGCCCGTCGTTTTTGTTGCCGCTTGCAAGTTGCCGACCCCCTTTGCCGAATTCACCATGCATGGCTTCCTTGAGAAGGCCACGGGTCGTGAACACGTTGTGCTCAGCCTGGGCGACGTGACAGATGGCGCTCCTGTGCTGGGGCGCGTGCATTCCGAATGCCTGACCGGCGATGCCCTGTTCAGCCAGCGCTGTGACTGCGGCTCGCAGCTCGAAGCCGCCTTGCAGGCCATCGCTCGCGAAGGCCGTGGCGTGCTGCTGTATTTGCGCCAGGAAGGCCGTGGTATCGGGTTGCTGAACAAAATCCGTGCTTACGAGCTGCAAGATGGCGGCGCCGATACCGTTGAAGCCAACGAACGTCTGGGCTTTGCTGCCGATCAGCGTGACTACGCGATCTGCCTGCCGATGCTTGAGCACGTAGGCGTGCAGTCGCTGCGCCTGATGACCAACAACCCGCGCAAGGTCAAGGCCTTGACCGACATGGGCATCACTGTGGCCGAGCGCGTGCCGCTGCACACGGGGCACAACCCGCACAACAAACTGTACCTGGCGACCAAAGCCAACAAGCTTGGCCACATGATGGGCAATCAGCATCAAAACGAGGCTGACCCGGCGTGACCCGTGGTCAGATTCGCCGTCGGTTCAGCTTCGCCTGGTGGTGGCAGCTGTTGCTGACGTTGCTGCCGCTGTTGCTGGCCTGTGTGCTCTTTGGCAATTCCGACCCCTTGTTGCCGGCGCTGAAGATGCCGTTTTTCATTGCCGGCGTGGCGTCGATGTTTGTCAGCCTGCGTTTTTTCGGGGCCTACAAGCGTGGTCTGATTGCGACCCAAAAAGCCCTCGATACCCCGCAAGAGAACGACGCCTGGGCTGAACTGACGCGTGCTCGCCGCAGCGCGCTGCTGGCCTCGGGTTTACCCGCCTGGATCGCCGCCCTGGCGGTGTTTGTCGGGCTCGAAGGCGTGCCGTTATTGCTGCTGGCATTGTCTTCGCTGGTGCTGTTTTACCTCTATCGCATACCGCGTCAACTCGGTTGATGCGCCTCTGGCTGGCGCCTCTGCTGCTGAGCGTCAGCCTTTGTTCACTGGCCGCCACCCGCGTTGTCAGCCTGTCCCCGTCCTTATCTGAAATGGTTGTCGAACTGGGTGCCACCGATTTGCTGGTGGGGCGCCTGGACGCGGGCGAACCGCTGCCGGAGCTGGCCCGCGTGCCGTCAGTGGGGCGCTATGGCCAGTTGGACATGGAGCGCCTGCTCAGCCTGCAACCCGACTTGCTGCTGCTCTGGCCGGGGAGCGTGGGCATTGCACAGCGCGAGCAATTACGCCGCCTGAACATCCCGACCTACGTTGGTGAACCGCGCAGCCTGGATCAACTGGCCGATCAGGTGCAAGCGCTGGCTGATGCCCTGGATCGACCGCAGCGCGGGCAGGAGCTGGCCGCTCAACTGCGTCAGCGCCTGGCACAACTGCGCGGGCAGTATCAGCGGGACAAACCGCTGCGAGTGTTTTACCAGGTGTGGGATCAGCCGCTGTACACCATCGGTGGCGGGCAAATCATCAGCGATGCGCTTGCCGTGTGCGGCGCAATCAATGTGTTTGACGACCTGAAACTGCCTGCGCCGCAGGTCAGTATCGAATCGGTGTTGCAGCGCAATCCCGAGGTGATTGTTGCCAGCACTCAGGCTCAGCTCGACGCCTGGAAAACCTGGCCGCAGATTGATGCGGTCAAGCACGGGCGCTTGCTGTTGCTGGCCGACAAAGGCCTGGAGCGCCCAAGCGGGCAGATGCTGGAAGCGACGGCAAAGCTGTGTGAACAACTGCATCCTGCTCTGTAGCCGCTGAGGGGCGGAGCGAGGCTGCGACAAGGGTCGCAGGACCTTCAAAAACAGGGAGGCTGGCGCCTACATCGCAGCCTCGCTTTGCTCCTCAGCGGCTACAGGTGCCAGAAATCAGGGGTCCAGGTGACGGCCAGTTGCAGCGCGCGGCCTTCTTCGCGATAGCCGTAATAGTTGCCTTCATAGCTGTAGAGGGCGCGGGTGAAGCGCTTGTCCAGAAGGTTGTCGACCTTCACGTCAAACCTGACTTGCGGGCTGGCCTGCCAGTTACCGCGCAGCCCTAACAGCCCGTAGCCTGCAATCGGTTGTGTGTTGTCCTCATCGTTGAAGCTGCGACTCATCGCTTGCCAGCTGGCGCCGACACCCACGTGGCCGAATTGCCGATCCAGGTCCAGGCTGAGCGTCCTGCGTGCGCGGCGGCTCAACGTGTGGCCGGTGTCGCGATCGCGTGGGTCGATGACCGCAATTCCCAAGCTGCTCTGCCAGCCAAACCATTCCTGCTGCAAAGCGCTTTCGAAGCCGGTGATTTGAGCTGCGCCGATGTTCTGCTGGATAAAATCGGCATCGGCCACAATGGCGTCGCTGATGTCAGTGCGGTACAGGGAGGTTTCCAGGCGGCTGTTGTCGCTTAACTGGCTGCGCCATTGCAGCTCGTAGCTCTTCGAGTACTCGGGCTTGAGGTTCGGGTTGCCGAACTGGGGGTAGTACAAGTCGTTGAACGTCGGTGCCCGAAACCCTTCGCTGTAAGAAACAAGCACGTCGTTGTCCGCGTTCAGCGGCACCGTCAGGCTGGCGCTCCAGGTGTTGTGGCTGCCGAACTGCTGGTTCTGGTCGTGACGCAGGCCCAGCTCGGTCGAGAAATAATCCCCCCGGAAACGGTGCTGGATAAATGCGGCCCGGTTCCAGCGGCTGTCCTGGTCGAAAACAGTGCTGCTGCGCACGCGGTCTTCATAGGTGTCGGCACCGAGGATCAGGCTGTTTGTATCGTCCAGGGTCAGGTTGTTTTGCCAGTTCAGCGAGTCGCGATAGGTATTGAAGCTGTAGAGCTCGGCACTGAGCTTGTCGCGGGTTTTTTCGCGGTTCTCGCTGTGGCCCAGCTCCAGGCGAGAGTTCCAGCGCTCGGTCAGCTGCGCATCGATAAAACTGCCCACGCTGCTGATATCAAAATCGCTGTAAAGCTGCTGCCCGCTGACGGTCATGGTGCCGGGGTCCCAGCGCCCGAACGAGTTGTCGAGTTCGGTCTTGCCGATGTTTTTCATCGCCGTCAGCCCGACTTCCACGCCCTCGCTCAGGTAGTGGCTCAGGTTCAGGTTCAGCGATTTGTTGCGATAGGCATCGTGGTCGCTGTCGCTGGGGAAGGAGGCGTGCGTGCGATTGATTCCCGCGGTCTCTTCCAGGCTGGCGCTCACGTTGTAGCGCGTTTGCCCATCGCCACCGGATACACCGACGCTGTTGTCTGAGCTGCCATAACTGCCCACGGTGCTGTGAACGCGCAGCTGTGGGGCCTGATCGGCGCCCCGGCGGGTGAAGATCTGAATCACCCCGCCAATGGCATCGCTGCCGTAGATTACCGAGCGTGAGCCGCGCAGCACTTCCACCCGCTCGATCTGATCGATGTTCAGGTATTGCAGGTTGCTGTCGGCGGAGGTGGCATTGGCCATGCGCTGGCCGTCGACCAGCACCAGGCTTTGCGCTGATTTGGTGCCGCGAATATAAATCCCCGGCAAACCGCCGCGACCACCGCTGCGTGCCACTTGCACGCCCGGTACCCGGCCCAGCAGGTCGGTGAGGCTCGTGGGTTGCAGGCGATCGATGTCATCACGGGTAAACACGCTGTTGGCGCTGCTGCTGTCAGAGCGCGCTTGAACCTGGCGGTTGCCGGTGATCAGTGTTTGCGGGAGTTTGAGCGCGTCTTCGCGCTCCGAGGTATCGGCCAGCAAGGGGCTGGCGGGGAGAAAACCGAGGATCAAGGCAAGGCGGATGTGTTTCATGGGCTCTCGGTATCAAGCCTGTAGCCACTGCCGCAGGCTGCGATAAGGTCAGCAGGACCTTCGCTCATGTAAAGCGCGACCCCTTCGGGCTCGATCGCAGCCTGCGCCAGCGGCTACAAGTACAGGTTGGCTCAGAGCCCCAGCAATTGCATGCGCTGACGAACCGAGGCCTCGATGCCGGCGGCATCCAGCCCGCACTCGGCAAGCATCTGGCTCGGCTTGGCGTGTTCGACGTAGACATCCGGCAAGCCCAGATGCAGCACCGACTTGAGCACGTTTTCACGGGCCAGGAACTCGCTGACACCCGCACCGGCGCCGCCCATGATGGCGTTCTCTTCAATGGTCACCAGTAGCTCATGGCTGTTGGCCATTTCGCGAACCAGTGCTTCATCCATCGGTTTGACGAAGCGCATGTCGACCACCGTGGCGTCGATCTTTTCTGCGACCTGCAGGGCTTCGGCCAGTTGCACGCCAAAAACCAGCATGGCGACTTTCGAGCCCTGGCGACGAATCACGCCCTTGCCGATTTCCAGCGGCTCAAGGGTTTTCTCGATCGGTGCGTTCGGGCCAGTACCGCGCGGGTAACGCACTGCCGCCGGACCGTTGTACAGGTGGCCGGTGGTGAGCATCTTGCGCAGCTCGTTCTCGTCGCTCGGGGTCATGATGACCATGCCCGGGATGCAACGCAGGAACGACAGGTCGAAACTGCCCGCGTGGGTCGGGCCGTCTTCGCCCACCAGACCTGCACGGTCGATGGCGAACAGCACGTCCAGGTTTTGCACGGCGACGTCATGCACCAACTGGTCGTAACCGCGCTGCAGGAATGTCGAGTAAATCGCGACTACGGGCTTGGCGCCTTCGCAAGCCATACCGGCAGCAAAGGTCACCGCGTGCTGTTCAGCAATCGCCACGTCGAAGTAGCGCTTGGGGAAACGTTCGCTGAAGGCGATCAGGTCCGAGCCTTCTTTCATGGCCGGGGTGATGCCCACCAGGCGCTCGTCGGCAGCTGCCATGTCGCACAGCCACTCGCCAAACACGGCCGAGTACTTCGGCCCGCTCGCCACTTTTGGTGCAGCCTTGGGGGCGCCCAGCGGTTCGAGCTTGGTGATGGCGTGATAGCCGATCGGGTCGGCTTCGGCGGGGGCGAAGCCTTTGCCTTTTTTGGTGACGATGTGCAGGAACTGCGGGCCCTTGAGGTCGCGCATATTGCGCAGCGTCGCGATCAGGGTCGGCAGGTCGTGCCCGTCGATAGGACCGATGTAGTTCCAGCCCAGTTCCTCAAACAGCGTGCCGGGTACGAGCATGCCCTTGGCGTACTCTTCGGTACGGCGGGCAATTTCCCAGGCGCCAGGCAAGCGTGACAGCACTTTTTTGCTGCCTTCGCGCATGCTGGCGTAGGTACGGCTGGAGAGGATCTTGGCCAGGTAGTTGGACAAACCACCGACATTGCGCGAGATCGACATGTCGTTGTCGTTAAGGATCACCAACATGTTGGCATCCACTTCAGGCGCGTGGTTCAGGGCTTCGAAGGCCATACCGGCAGTCAGCGCGCCATCACCGATCACGGCGATGGCTTTGCGCTCGCTGTTTTGCAGGCGGGCGGCAATGGCCATGCCCAGCGCGGCGCTGATCGAGGTGCTGGAGTGGCCGACGCCAAAGGTGTCGTACTCGCTCTCGGCGCGACGCGGGAATGCGGCAATGCCGTCCTTCTGGCGCAAGGACGCCATTTGATCGCGACGACCAGTGAGGATCTTGTGCGGATAGGCCTGATGACCCACATCCCACACCAACCGGTCATCCGGGGTGTCGAACACGTAGTGCAACGCAATGGTCAGCTCAATGACACCCAGGCCGGCCCCGAAATGCCCACCCGTCTGGCCGACGGTATACAGCAATTCCAGGCGCAACTCATCGGCCAGGGTTTCCAGCTCGGCTTCGGCCAGGCGGCGCAGGCCCGCAGGCGTGCCAGCCCGGTCGAGCAGGGGCGTAGTCGGACGGTTGCGGGGGATCTCTTGAAACGTCGTTGGCATCAGGCGAATCGTTATAGGTATAAGAAGAGGCGGCAGTTTACCTTATGGAACGTAAGCTGCCCACGCAGTCTGGTATTCGTTAGTCAGACCTTGGCATTAGAACCGTAAGAAAATAGTCACTTACTGTGACTATTAGTGTCGGCGGTCCACGATATACCGAGCCAGTTCACGCAAGGGTTCGGCAGCTGCATCAAAATGTCGCAGTGCATTGAGTGCCTGATCGCGCAGTTCCAGGGCATAGCTTTTGGCGTGCTCCAGCCCCATCAGTGCCGGGTAGGTCGGCTTGTCCCGAGCGATATCGGCCCCTTGGCGTTTGCCCAGGGTGGCGGTATCGCTCTCTACATCGAGGATGTCGTCCTGTACCTGAAACGCCAGGCCAACGGCCCGCGCGTAGACGTGCAATGCCTGCAGGTTGTCGGCAGTGGCATTACCGCTGGCCAGGGCGCCCAATCGCACGCTGGCTTCTATCAGGGCTCCGGTCTTGTGCCGGTGCATGTTTTCCAGGGCGGCCTGGTCGAGTTTCAGACCCACAGAGCCCAGATCGATGGCTTGCCCGCCAACCATGCCCGCCGGGCCTGCAGCCTGTGCGAGCGCGGTGACCATGCGCAAGCGTGTTTCAGCGTCCAGGGTGTTGAGTTGCGGGTCGAGCAGGGCGCTGAACGCCAGGCTTTGCAGCCCGTCGCCGGCCAGAATGGCGCAGGCTTCGTCGAACGCTTTATGGGTGGTCGGCAGGCCGCGGCGCAGATCGTCATCGTCCATCGCGGGCAAATCATCATGCACCAGCGAATAAGCGTGGATCAGCTCCACGGCGCAGGCGGCACCATTGGCCTGCTCGGGCGCGCTGCCCAGGGCTTCGCAGGCGGCATAGGCCAGCAACGGGCGCACGCGTTTGCCGCCATTCATTACGCTGTAGCGCATGGCCTCGTAGAGGCGGGCCAACTCGGGTGCCGGGGCTACAAACAAGCGCTCAAGCGCCGCGTTGACCAGGGCCTGGCTGCTGATCTGGTAAGCATCAATCATTCGGACTGTTCCGCATCAAAAGGCTCTTGTGCCAGTTCACCGTCACGCTCAAGCAGGATCTGCACTTTTTGCTCAGCCTGGGCCAGTGCGCCCTGGCAATCACGGGTCAGGCGTATGCCTTGTTCAAAGGCAGTCAGAGAGTCTTCCAGCGACAGCTCGCCATTTTCCAGACGCTCGACCAGTGTTTGCAGGTCAGCGAGTGACTGTTCGAAATCCGGGGAAGCTTTTTTGCGGGCCATGGCGGCGTTCTCGGTAGGCGTTAAAACCGGCTGACACTAGCAGACCGCGGGTTTTGGGGCAAATCGGGGGGTGGGTTGCAGGCGATGAATCTGCGCTGTAATGCCATCGATCAACGGTGAGCGACAAGGGCTGTCGCTCACCAGTGCCATCAAGTAGTGGCCACACCTTCTTCCTGCAGTGCGGGCAACTCGTTGTCGATCTCTTCGTCGTCACCCACCGCAGACGCGGGTAGACGCTTGGAGACCGTCACCCCCAATGCCACAAACTTGTCCACAGTCTTGGTCAGACTGCCGTGATCGCCTTTGAGCGTGTTGACGCTGTCGGTGTAGCTTTTTTGCACGGTTGCGATCTGGTTGCCGAGCTTGTCCATTTTGTCGACGAAAACCCGCAGCTTGTCGTAGACCTTGCTCGCCATTGTGGCCAGTTGCAGGGTGCTGCTGTTTTGGCGCTGGATGCTCCACAGGTTCGATACCACCCTCAGCACAGGCAGCAGAGTGGTCGAAGTGATGATCGCAATCCGTTTCTCATAGGCTGCCTGGAACACCCCGGGGCTGTGCTCGGCAGCGACCAGGTACGCAGGCTCGACCGGCATGAACAAAAACACAAAGTCGGGTGAGTTGATGCCGTTCAGGTCGGTGTACTTCTTGTCAGACAGCCCGTTGATGTGATTCTTCAACGCCAGAACGTGGGCGGTCAGCGCCTTGGTGCGCTCTTCATCGGTTTCAGCAGCGACGTACTCGGTGTAAGCCACCAGCGACATTTTGCTATCAATGATGATGTGCTTGCCTTCAGGCAAGTTAATGACGAAGTCGGGCCGGTTGTTGCCAGCATTGTCGTCCTTGAAATTCGCTTCGCGGTGGTACTCGAAGCCTTTGCGCAGCCCGGCCTGCTCAAGCAGCATCTCGACCTTTTGCTCGCCCCAGGTGCCTTGAAGCTTTTTGTCGCCCTTGAGTGCTTTGGTCAGGTTCGATGCTTCGGTGGTGATCTGCACGTTCAGCTCCATCAGCTTGCCCAGTTCGCTTTTCATCGCGCTCTGGCCCTGCACGGTATCGGTATGAACCTGATCCACGCGCTGACGGAATGATTCGAGCTGGTCTTTGAACGGCTTGAGCAGTGTGTCCAGGCCCTGGCGGCTTTGCTCGGAGAAACTCTGCTGTTTGCTGTCGAAAATCTGATTGGCAAGGTTCTGGAACTCTTGCTTGAGTTGCGCCTTGTTGTCTTCCAGCAACTGCAGTTTCTCGGTGGCGGAGTGCTGATCGCGCTGGTGACGCATATTGATTTCGGCAAGGCCCTGCTTCGCAATGCTGAGCTCATCTCGCGTTTGGCTCAGCTCCTTGTCCCGTTGCGCCAACGTGTTGCGCAGCGAGTCCAGTTGCTCCTTTTGCTCGGCCGCCTGGCCCAATTGCTCGCCCTGCTTTTGCAACTGCACTTGAGCCGCCTCAAAGCGCGCCTGTTGTTGGCTCAGTACTTGTTTCAACTCATCCAGCTGGCGTGTTTGTTCCTGGCCTTGCCCAAGCTCTTGCTTTAACTCGCCGAGCTGTAAGCGCAGGTGATTTGTTTCCACGCCGCGCCTCTCCAGGAGGTCAATGGCGTCGGCCAGTTGCTGCGCCTTATCGAGCGTGCGCTGCTTCTCGGCGTCCAGCGAAGACTTGAGTTCGCCGAGCTGAATACTCAGTTGCTTTTCGGCCTCTCTATGGTCAGCCAGTGTCTCACTGGCCGCTTTCAACTCTTGTTGATATTCAGACTGCTCAAGCCGCATCTGCTGCTCGCGCTGACGGGCAAGTGCGACTTCACTCAACAGCTGCTGATGCTCAGCCTGATGATCGGCCTGCAACTCACTGAACTGCTGGGCCAGCTTGCCAGCTGCGATACGGCCACTGATCCAGAAACCGATACCCAAAAACAGCAAACTGAATAACCCGATCAGGGCAGGGGTGAGGTACTGCGGTGCCATGGGTACGTCCTTTTATCGCCGGGGTTAATGACAAAAGGATGGCATGTTGCGGGAGTGGAGAGAACTGCCAAATGCAGTCTGAGGCGTGAGCTAAAGGCCATCTCCCTGCGGCGGGCTGCCAGATGAAAGCGAGCAGTAAGGTTTCAGGACGGAACAGGTTTATTTCAGGCATTAAAAAGCCGGCTTGTGGCCGGCTTCTCGGGGGCGGGTTTGGCTTATTTTTGGTAAGCCGTACTCGCCTTCAAATTGGACATCCAGCGCCAGGCGTCTGGGTGTGGGACGTGGCGGCTTATTGCCGCTGTGTCGTGCATCTGCACCCGCGTAAAGCAGGGCGGGATGCGTGAGTGGCGCAAATCATACTGCGATTTAATGCCGTTTCCCAGTCAAAACAGGTCTTTACGTTGCCCCACTGTGTTCACCAGGCGCTACTCGTCCAGCTTGTCAGGCACTGGCGGCCGTCGGTGGTTAAGCGTGGACCACCAGAAAACCCAGCCCATAATCCGTATCTGCTGCGCCTGTACTTCTGCGGCGTTGAGTCGTTCGTCCGGGTATTCCCGCGGGTTTTGGCTGCGCAAGCGCAGGCCGTTGTCGGGCAGGCGGTAGATGTATTTGATGCGCAGCATGCCGTCTTGTTCGAGGGCGTAGATTTCACCGTCGACGATTTGGGTCAGGCTGCAGTCGATGGCAACGGTGGAGCCGTCCTGAATCGTCTGGGCCATGCTGTTGCCAATCATGGGCGCACAAATGGCCTGGTCGAGGCTGACGTCCATGGCCTGCAGGATCGAATTGCTCAGCCGCACCCTGCAGCCCGGAATGGGCGCCACACGGGTTTTGCCCGAGCCGTCAGGGCACAGCACTTCGTTGTAGAAGGGGACGTCGATGTCGAGAGGGTGGGTTGCAGGTCTGTGGTGTTCCGACGCTTGCGCCGCCGTGTCATTTTCGTGGTGCGCAACGCCCGGATGTTTGGCACCTTCGCCCGTGCGCAGCCAGCGGCTGTTGACGCACAACAGTTCGGCGATTTCGTCCAGCCGAGCCATGGGGATGCCTCGCTTGAACCAGTTGTTGACGTGCTGCGGCGTCACGCGGCGGTTGGCCGCGAAGTCCGAAGCAGTTAAGTGACACTCTCGCAGGAGTGCTTTCAGACGATCACCGGATGTATTCATGAATACAGAGTCTACGGGCAAGCCAGGCCTGTTTAAATAAACTAAGCGTTCAAAAAATCACTGTGAAACGGGACTGTTCCTAGGCTTTCAGAGACATTTCCTACGTCTGCCGGGCGGGCCTTCGAATGCGGTGGCCGGCTGTTTAAGCAGGCATAAAAAAACCCCGGCGAACCGGGGTTTTCGAGTGAGTGAGGCCGGCGGCAAGCGCAGGCCGGCAATCACTTAGCCTTTGTAGGCAGCAACCGACTTCATGATCTCGGTGCGGGCAGCTTCAGCATCGCCCCAACCTTCGATCTTCACCCATTTGCCTTTTTCGAGATCTTTGTAGTTCTCGAAGAAGTGCTGGATCTGCTGGATCAGCAGGGGTGGCAGGTCGGTGTACTCTTTCACGTCAACGTACAGCTGGGACAGCTTGTCGTGAGGCACTGCTACTACTTTGGCATCGCCGCCGCCGTCGTCAGTCATGTGCAGGATGCCAACCGGACGAGCACGGATAACCGAACCTGGAGCAACCGGGTAAGGAGTTACAACCAGCACGTCCAGCGGATCACCGTCGTCAGCCAGGGTGTTCGGGATAAAGCCGTAGTTGGCCGGGTAGAACATCGGGGTAGCCATGAAGCGGTCAACGAACAGGCAGTCGCTGTCTTTGTCGATTTCATATTTGATCGGCGCGTGGTTAGCCGGAATCTCGATGGCGACGTAGATGTCATTCGGCAGGTCTTTGCCAGCCGGAATCTTGCTGTAGCTCATTGGGCGGTGCCCCCGTTAGTAGGCCAGTTTGTTTGGCCGAGTTGACCAAAAAGTGGCGGCGATTATAGGCGTATTCCTATAACGACGTCACCCTTGGCCGATCAGTGCTGTGCGCGGTATTGCGGGTGTTCGCTTTGCAGCTTTTGCAGGCGGGCCAGCGTGTCCTGACGATAGAACAGGCTGAGTTGTTGATAGACCAGCGGGTAAGCATGGCTCAGCAAGTCTGGCGCGCTGAAAAAATACTCGCTGGTGACCGCAAAGAACTCGGCCGGGTTTTCGGCCGCATACGGGTCGATCGGCGCGTGGTCGGGGTTGTGGTGATCGAGGTAGTGATTGAGATGGTCGTAGGCCTGTTGCATGGCCTGCGTCCAGTCTTTGAAGTGCATGCTGCTGTGCAAGGGCGGCATGCCATTGGCAGCGCCATTGAGCATGTCCAGCTTGTGCGCCAGCTCGTGAATCACCAGGTTGTAACCTTCCCAGCCCCCGCTGGACAGCACGCCGGGCCAGGCCAGAATCACCGGGCCATGCTGCCAGGCTTCACCGCTGTGGGTGCCTTGCCACTCGTGTTCGACACCGCTGGAGTCGCGATGGCGCTGGGGGCTGATGAAGTCATCGGGGTAGAGCACGATTTCGTGAAAACCCTGATACCAGTCCAGGTCACCCAGGTTCAGCAGCGGTAATTGCGCCTGCGCGGCCAGCAGGAGCCGGCCTTCATCGGTCAGTTCAACCCCGGGCATGGGGGTCAGATGCTTGTCTTGCAGGAACAATACACTGCTGTCGCGCAGCCATTTGTCCTGCTCGTCATCCAGCCCGTCGAGAATGCTCAGCCGTTGGCGCACGTCATGCCACACGTCGGGCGCCACGGGGTGTTGCGCCAGAATCCGCTGGCGCCGCCATTCACTTAATGACCACATGGTGGGCAGGTCCCGATCAGGCTTTGGCTTTGGACGGGGTACGACCCATGCGGCTGCGGATCACGCCAATGATCATCGGCACCAGCGACAGCAGGATGATGCCCACCACCAGCAACGACAGGTTCTTCTTGATGAACGGCACGTTGCCGAAGAAGTAACCCAGGGTCACCAGGCCGCCGACCCAAAGGATCGTGCCAAACACGCTGAACATAAAGAAGCGCGGGTAGAACATGCGGGCCACACCGGCAACAAACGGGGCGAAGGTGCGGAAAATCGGCAGGAAGCGCGCCATGGTTACGGTTTTACCGCCATGACGTTCGTAGAAGTCGTGGGTTTTTTCCAGGTAGTCGCGGCGGAAGATCTTCGAGTTCGGGTTGCTGAAGAGTTTTTCGCCCACCGTTCGTCCGATGACATAGTTGGTACTGTCACCCATGATCGCGGCAAGCATCAGCAGCCCGCCGAGCAGCACGGGGTCCATGCCGCCGCCTGCAGCTACGGCACCAGCGATGAAGAGCAGCGAATCACCCGGCAAGAACGGCATGACCACCAGGCCGGTTTCGCAAAAGATCACCAGAAACAGGATGGCGTAGATCCATGGCCCGTAATTGTTTACCAGCATGTCGAGGTACACATCGAGGTGCAGGATAATGTCGATCGGGTTGAAATCCATGTAAAGCACCTGTGTTGATGACCCGGCTCTGCAGGTCTGTGCGGGTAGGGAGACGTAGTTAACTACAACGAATGTAGTTTTTTCGTACTTTTTAAAAGAATCGGATTATACGGATTGAGACAAATTCTGCTGATTGAGTTTGTAGCGAAGCGTGTATTGAATTTCCAGCTGTTCAAAATGTGTAGCCGCTAAGGAGCGAGGCGAGGCTGCGACAAGGGTCGCAAGCACAGAAAGATACTCCAGCTGTGGGAGCGAGCCGGCTCGCTCCCACGGGGGCTTGATCGTTACTCGCCCTTGAGCAAGAAATTTTCGCTGGGGGCACCCACGTCCAGCGTTTGCACCTGGGCTTCATCTTTCAAATTGACGCCCGATAATTGCCGACGGCAGGCTTCGCGCATCAGGTACGCAAGCCGATGGGCGGCCATGCCATAGCTCAGGCCTTCGAGGCGCACATTGGAGATGCAGTTGCGATAGGCGTCGGTCAGGCCGACCTTGGGCGCGTAGGTGAAATACAGCCCCAGGCTGTCCGGTGAGCTGAGGCCCGGGCGTTCCCCGATCAGCATCACCACCATCCGGGCGCCCAGCAGTTCGCCGATCTCGTCGGCCACGGCAACGCGGCCTTGCTCGACCAGTATCACTGGCGACAGTGACCAGCCCTCGGCCGCTGTGTGCTCTTCCATGCGTGCCAAAAAGGGCAGGGTGTGGCGATGAACGGCCAGCGCGGACAAGCCATCGGCAACCACCACGGCCACATCGATGCCCCCCGGGAAGGCCTGCGCGTGGTCACGCAGTTGTTGGGCCGAGGCCTCATTGAGCTTGCGGCCCAGGTCGGGGCGTTGCAGGTAGCTGTGACGGTCAACCGCGGCGCTGTGCAGCAACAGGCTTTCGCGGCCGCGCTCGGTCAGCTGTGCGCTTAAACCCGGGTGATCGAAGGGCAGGTGGACGGCATCGCGGGCCTGGGCGTGGGCGAATTGAAAATCCAGCTGGGCCTGGGTCGGCATGCTGGTGCCGGTGCGTCCCAGGGCAATGCGTGCAGGGGTCAGGCGGCGCAGTTCCAGCCACGGGTTGAGGCTGTCGGTAGGGGTGTCGGCCATGCTTAACGTCCTCCCAAGTGGGCCAGTGCCTGGCGAAACGCGGGCGGCAGTTGATGCCCGAACTCGATCCGGCCATCGGACTGGGTGAAGATACCCACCTTGCTCAGCCATTGTTCAAACTCGGGCGCCGGCTTGAGGCCCAGGGTTTTGCGCGCATACAGGGCGTCATGAAATGAGGTGGTCTGGTAGTTGAGCATGATGTCGTCCGACCCCGGGATGCCCATGATGAAGTTGATCCCGGCCACGCCGAGCAGCGTCAGCAGGTTGTCCATGTCGTCCTGATCGGCTTCGGCGTGGTTGGTGTAGCAGATGTCGCAACCCATCGGTACGCCGAGCAGCTTGCCGCAGAAGTGGTCTTCCAGCCCGGCGCGGATGATCTGCTTGCCGTTGTACAGGTACTCGGGGCCGATAAAACCGACCACCGTATTGACCAGAAACGGTTTGAAATGCCGTGCTACGGCGTAGGCGCGGGTTTCGCAGGTTTGCTGGTCTACCCCGAAGTGGGCGTTGGCCGACAGCGCGCTGCCCTGGCCGGTTTCGAAATACATCAGGTTGTTGCCCAGCGTGCCGCGGTTGAGGCTCAAGCCTGCTTCGTAGCCTTCCTGCAAGACATTCAGATTGATCCCGAAACTGGCATTGGCCGCTTCGGTGCCGGCAATCGACTGAAACACCAGGTCCAGCGGAACGCCGCGGTTGATCGCTTCGATTGAGGTGGTGACGTGGGTCAGCACGCAGGATTGGGTCGGGATTTCGTAGCGCTGAATGATTGCATCGAGCATGTTCAGCAAGTCGCAGATCGAGGCGATGCTGTCGGTGGCCGGATTGATGCCAATCATGGCGTCGCCGTTGCCGTACAGCAGGCCGTCGAGAATGCTCGCGGCAATCCCGGCCGGGTCGTCGGTGGGGTGGTTGGGTTGCAGGCGGGTCGAAAGCCGTCCACGCAGGCCCATGGTGCCGCGAAACCGGGTAATCACCCGAATCTTCTGCGCTACCAGAATCAGGTCCTGTACCCGCATGATCTTGGACACGGCGGCAGCCATTTCCGGAGTCAGTCCGGGCGCGAGGGCGCGCAGGCTGTGCTCGTCGGCCGCGTCACTGAGCAGCCAGTCGCGAAAACCGCCCACCGTCAGGTGGCTGACCGGGGCGAAGGCCTGCGGGTCATGGCTGTCGATAATCAACCGGGTGACTTCGTCGGACTCGTAAGGGATCAGCACTTCTTGCAGGAAATACGCGAGCGGGATGTCAGCCAGAGCCATTTGTGCTGCGACACGCTCACCGTCATTCAGTGCGGCCACGCCGGCCAGAAAGTCCCCGGAGCGCGCCGGGCTGGCTTTGGCCATTACATCTTTGAGGCTGTCGAAACGGTAGGTCTGGGTGCCAACCGCATGAGAGAAAGTTGCCATACAGGGTGCTCCATGACGCCAGGCGCAGCGCGCCTGGCGGGATTCTCAGCGGTTAGTGCAAGGCTTTTTCGGCCTGTTGGATTGCCGCGAATTCCTCTTCGGGCGTACCGGCCACCAGGTGATGCCGACTGTAGAACGCAAAGTAGGCAATTAATATGGCATAGATCACGGCCGCGCCAATCACCACGCGCGGGTCCACCAAAAAGCCGGCCACTACCGCGACGCAAGCGAGCACCAACGCGATGCCTGAAGTGAAAATGCCGCCCGGCGTGCGATATGGACGGTCCATTTTGGGGCGACGAATGCGCAAGGTGATGTGCGCGGCCATCATCAACACGTAGGAAATGGTCGCGCCAAACACCGCCACCAGGATCAGCAAGTCGCCTTGCCCGGTCAACGACAGGCCAAAACCGATAATGCCGGGAATGATCAAGGCCAGGACTGGCGCTTTGCTCTTGTTGGTTTCGGACAGTTTGCGCGGCAAGTAGCCTGCGCGGGACAGGGCGAAGATCTGACGCGAGTAGGCGTAAATGATCGAGAAGAAGCTGGCAATCAGCCCGGCCAGGCCCACCAGATTCACAAAGCTGCCCATCCAGGTCGAGCCGCCGTAGGCTTTGCTCAGCGCTTCAACCAGCGGGTTGCCCGAGGCCATCAGGTGATGCGCGCCCGCAGCGCCCGGGCCAATCACCAGAATCAGCAAGGCGAAGGTCACCAGCACCAACATGGCACCGATCAGGCCGCGAGGCAGGTCGCGTTTGGGGTTTTTGGTTTCTTCTGCGGCCAGTGGTACGCCTTCGACGGCAAGGAAAAACCAGATTGCATAGGGGATGGCTGCCCACACGCCCACATAGCCGAACGGCAGGAAAGCGCTGGCGCCCTTGGCCTCGGTCACCGGGATGTCCAACAGGTTGGCGACACTGAAGTGCGGCACCATCGAGACCAAGAAAACGCCCAGTGCAATGGCGGCCACGGCGGTGATGATAAACATCAGCTTGAGCGCTTCACCGACCCCGAAGATGTGGATGCCGATAAATATGATGTAGAACGCCAGATAGATCATCCAGCCGCCAATACCGAATAGCGACTCGCAATAAGCACCGATGAATACGGCAATGGCAGCGGGTGCGATGGCGTATTCGATCAGGATCGCGGTGCCGGTCAGAAAGCCGCCCCAGGGCCCGAAAGCGCTGCGGGCAAAGCCATAACCGCCGCCGGCGGTGGGGATCATCGACGACAGCTCGGCCAGCGAAAAGCACATGCACAAGTACATGGTGGCCATCAGCAATGTGGCAATAAACATCCCGCCCCAGCCGCCTTGGGCCAGGCCGAAGTTCCAGCCGGCGTAGTCGCCGGAGATCACATAGGCAACGCCCAGGCCCACCAGCAGGACCCAGCCGGCTGCGCCTTTTTTCAGTTCTCGTTGTTGGAAATATTCGGAGCCGACTTTTTCAAAGTCGACAGAGGATGCCGCCGGAGCGGCAGTAGGTTCGCTAGGCATGAGAATTCACCTGTTCTTTTATAGTTTGAGAAAATATGACAGGGAGTAAAGCAAGAGCCGGGCCATGGGCCCGGTATAGAGCAGTTGATACCCCGTTGTGGGAGCGAGCCTGCTCGCTCCCACTGGGTTACGGGGTTAGAAGAAGCCCAGCGGGTTGATGTCGTAGCTCACCAGCAGGTTTTTGGTCTGTTGGTAGTGGTCGAGCATCATCTTGTGGGTTTCACGGCCGACACCGGATTTTTTGTAGCCACCGAACGCGGCGTGCGCCGGGTACAGGTGGTAGCAGTTGGTCCAGACGCGACCGGCCTTGATTGCGCGGCCCATGCGGTAGGCGCGGTTGATATCGCGGGTCCACAGGCCGGCACCCAGGCCGAACTCAGTGTCGTTGGCAATCGCCAGCGCTTCGGCTTCGTCCTTGAAGGTGGTGATGCTGACCACCGGGCCAAAGATTTCTTCCTGGAACACGCGCATTTTGTTGGTGCCCTTGAGCAGCGTCGGCTGGATGTAATAGCCGGTTGCCAGGTCGCCTTCGAGTTTCGCCACCTGGCCGCCGGTCAGCAGCTCGGCGCCTTCAGCCTTGGCGATTTCAAGGTAGGACAGGATCTTGTCGAACTGCTGCTCGGACGCCTGGGCGCCCACCATGGTGTCGGTGTCCAGCGGGTCGCCGCGTTTGATCGACTCAACTTTCTTCATCACCACTTTCATGAAGTCGTCGTAGATCGATTCCTGAATCAGTGCGCGGGACGGGCAGGTGCAGACTTCGCCCTGGTTGAAGAACGCCAGCACCAGACCTTCTGCGGCCTTCTCAATAAAGGTCGGCTCGGCCTGCATGATGTCTTCGAAGAAGATGTTCGGCGATTTGCCGCCCAGCTCAACGGTGGACGGGATGATGTTCTCGGCGGCACATTTCATGATGTGCGAGCCCACTGGCGTGGAGCCGGTGAAGGCGATTTTGGCAATGCGCTTGCTGGTGGCCAGCGCTTCGCCCGCTTCCTTGCCGAAACCTTGCACCACGTTGAGGACGCCAGGTGGCAGCAGGTCGCCGATCAGCTCCATCAGTACGGTGATGCTCAGCGGGGTTTGTTCGGCGGGCTTGAGCACCACGCAGTTACCGGCAGCCAGCGCAGGGGCGAGTTTCCAGGCGGCCATCAGCAGCGGGAAGTTCCACGGGATGATCTGCCCGACCACGCCCAGCGGTTCGTGAATGTGGTACGCCACAGTGTTGCCGTCGATTTCGGCAGCGCTGCCTTCCTGGGCGCGGATGCAACCGGCGTAATAACGGAAGTGGTCGGCGGCCAGCGGTACGTCGGCGTTCAGGGTTTCGCGGACGGCTTTGCCGTTGTCCCAGGTTTCGGTCACGGCCAGCAGTTCGAGGTTCTGTTCGATGCGATCAGCTATTTTCAGCAGCACCAGCGAACGTGCCTGCACTGAAGTCGCGCCCCAGGCGTCGGCAGCGGCGTGGGCTGCGTCGAGGGCTTTGTCGATGTCTTCTGCGGTTGAACGCGGGAATTCGGCGATGGCTTTGCCGTTCACAGGCGAGGTATTGGTGAAGTACTGGCCTTTGACGGGCGCCACGAATTCGCCGCCGATGTAGTTACCGTAGCGGCTCTTGAACGAGACGATCGAGCCTTCAGTACCGGGTTGTGCGTAACGCATGGTGTGTGTCTCCTGGCTTTATTGTGCTTATGGGAGGACGCGCTGTGGCGCTGACACAAGCAGGAGCAAGGGTTGGGCCAAATTGCCAGAGCCCATGTAAACAGAGGCTTTCAGGGTTTTTTACAGGGGGCGGCGCAGGGTGGCTGTGGCAGTACTGGCACAGTGGGAGTGACAGTTTGTGTCAAAGGCGATACGGGCGATGACCGGTGAGTCAGTTCGCGATTGCAATGGGCTGTATGCAAGAGGATGCTGGGCGTTCGGTTTGGACAGGATCTGTGTTGCCGCTGAGGCTGGTTTGCCTCTGCCGAGCGCCAGACCACCGACAGAGCGGAGAACAATAAGAAATGCACAGTACCGATTTGAGCCGTCACGCACGGCAAGTCATTGATGTCACCCAGGGCCACCCTCAAGGGTGTGACCCGTCCATCGTTCGCTCCTGGCAACGCTGCCTGGAGGACTACCATTTAGATCCTGCGCAAACCATCGCCCCGACCGTGCTTGAGCAGGGTCGTATTCTCGAAGGGCGCGAGCGTTTGCAGCAGGTGCTGAAAATCGCCGGGCACGAAATGAACTGCCTGCATCAGCAGCTCTCCGGTGCCGGGCATGCGGTGCTGCTGACCGATGCCCGCGGCGTCATCCTCAACTGTGTCACCGCCCCGGCCGAGCGCAAGGTGTTCGAGCGGGCCGGATTGTGGCTGGGGGCGGACTGGAGCGAAGCCCGCGAGGGCACCAACGGCATCGGCACTTGCCTGGTCGAGCGCCAGGCGCTGACCATTCATCAGGACGAACACTTTCGCGGTCGCCATACCGGGCTGACCTGCTCGGCCAGCCCGGTGTTTGACCCCCAGGGCGAGTTGCTGGCGGTGCTCGACGTGTCTTCGGCGCGCCATGACACTTCACGCCAGAGCCAGTTTCACACCATGGCGCTGGTCAACCTTTCAGCCAAGATCATCGAGAACAGCTACTTTCTGGGGCATTTCGAAAACCAGTGGTTGCTGCGCTTTCATCTGCAGGCGCAATCGATCGGCCTGTTCAGTGAGGGCATGCTGGCGTTCGATGGCGACGGGGTCATTTGTGCGGTCAACCAGAGTGCCCTGAACCTGCTGGGCCATGTGCGCGGCGGTTTGCTTGGGCAGTTGGTCGACAGCGTTTTCGATTGCCCGCGTGATGATCTTTTCGCCCGAGCCAGCACCCAGGCCAGTACTACTTGGCCACTACGCACCCGTGACGGGCGTCGACTGTTTGCTGCATTACGCGGCCAGCCGCGGCGGGTGCCCGCGCCGGTCGCCGTGCAACCTGAGCCGCAGCGCCCGCGCCTGAGCGGGATTTGCATGGGGGACGAGGCCCTGCAGGTGGACTTTCGCCGTGCGTTGCGTGTGTTTGAACGCGATGTGCCGCTGTTGGTCAATGGCGAAACCGGCTCCGGCAAAGAAGCCTTTGCCAAAGCCGTGCATCAGGCCAGTTTGCGCAGCAGCAAACCTTTCGTGGCACTCAACTGTGCGTCCATTCCGGAGAGCCTGATCGAGAGCGAGCTGTTCGGTTATCGCGGCGGCAGTTTTACCGGGGCCCGCAAGGAGGGCATGCAGGGCAAGCTGCAACAGGCCGATGGCGGCACCTTGTTCCTGGACGAAATCGGCGACATGCCGCTGGCGTTGCAAACCCGTCTGTTAAGAGTGCTCGAAGACCGCCTGGTGGTGCCGATTGGCGGCGAGCCGCTGGCGGTTGACGTGCGCATCATCAGCGCCACGCACCGCAACCTGCTGGAACGGGTAGCCGACGGCAGTTTTCGCGAGGACTTGTATTACCGGCTAAACGGGCTGGAAGTGGGGCTGCCTGCCTTGCGTGAGCGAACGGACAAGTCGCAATTGCTGGATTTCCTACTGGCCGAAGAAGCCGCCGATCAACAGGTGATGCTCAGCGCTGCGGCGCGTCAGGCACTGCTGGACTTCACATGGCCGGGTAACGTACGCCAGTTGCGCAATGTGCTGCGCACCCTGGCGGCGCTGTGTGAAGACGGGTCGATCGAGTTCGACGACTTGCCCGCCAACATTCGTCTGGCACCGTCCAGATCCCCTGAGCCTTCCGAGCGCCCGCTGGAAGATGCCGAGAGGTCGGCTTTGTTGGGTGTGCTGGAACTGCACCGCTGGCACATGACCCATGCCGCCGAACAGTTGGGCGTCAGCCGCAACACCCTCTATAGAAAGCTGCGCAAGCATGGGATCGAGCGTTAGAGCCCAAAGTCCCTCACACCAACCCTCTCCCCCGGGAGAGGGTCAGGGTTTTAGACTGCAACCCTAATCATCAGGTGCGAAATACAGCCCTCTAAGCTACCCTTCGCCGATGATTTACGAGGTCGACTATGCACATTCATATTCTTGGTATTTGCGGCACTTTCATGGGTTCGCTGGCGGTGTTGGCCAAAGAGCTGGGCCATCATGTCACGGGTTCCGACGCTAACGTCTATCCGCCAATGAGCACTCAGCTGCAAGCTCAGGGTATTGAACTGACCCAGGGTTACGACCCGTCTCAGCTCGACCCGGCGCCGGATGTGGTTGTGATCGGCAACGCCCTGTCACGCGGCAACCCTGCCGTGGAGTATGTGCTCAACAAAGGCCTGCCTTATGTGTCCGGCCCGCAATGGCTGGCCGACCATGTGCTGCAAGGCCGCTGGGTGCTGGCCGTGGCCGGTACCCACGGCAAAACCACCACCAGCAGCATGCTGGCCTGGGTGCTGGAACACGCGGGCATGGCTCCGGGTTTCCTGATTGGCGGTGTGCCGCAAAACTTTGCAGTGTCGGCCCGTCTGGGCGATACGCCGTTCTTTGTGGTTGAAGCGGACGAATACGACAGCGCCTTCTTCGACAAGCGTTCGAAATTCGTGCATTACCGTCCCCGCACCGCGATCCTCAATAATCTTGAGTTCGATCACGCTGACATCTTCCCGGACTTGCCCGCGATCGAGCGGCAATTCCACCACTTGGTGCGCACTATCCCGAGTGAAGGCCTGGTCATTCATCCGACCACCGAACCCGCCTTGCAGCGAGTGATCGAAATGGGCTGCTGGACCCCGGTACAAACCACCGGCGCTGATGGCCAATGGCAAGCCCGTTTGCTCAGCGAAGACGGCTCGCGTTTTGAAGTGCTGTTTGAAGGCGCCGTGCAAGGTACCGTCGAATGGGACATGACAGGCCAGCACAACGTGGCCAACGCCCTGGCAACCCTGGCCGCCGCCCGCCATGTAGGCGTGGTGCCGAGCCTGGCGATTGATGGCCTGAACGCCTTCAAAAGCGTTAAGCGCCGCATGGAGAAAGTTGCCGAAGTCCACGGTATTACCATTTACGACGACTTTGCCCACCACCCGACTGCGATTGCGACCACCCTTGATGGTTTGCGCAAGCGCATCGGTGGCGCACCGCTGATTGCCGTTATTGAGCCGCGCTCCAACTCCATGAAGCTCGGCGCGCACCGTGACGGCTTGCCGCAAAGCGTGGTCCAGGCCGATCACGTGGTCTGGTACGCACCGGCCAATCTGGGTTGGGACCTGGCGGCAACTGTGGCGCCAAGCCCTGTACCGACCAAGGTTTGCGACTCGCTGGAAGCCATCATTGCCGAGGTTAAAGCTCACGCGATCCCAGGCGCTCACGTGGTGATCATGAGCAACGGCGGCTTCGGCGGGCTGCATGGCAAGCTGGCGGAAGCGCTGCAATGAGCGGCCCGGAACGCATTACGCTGGCGGTGACCGGCGCATCGGGCATGCAATACGCGTTACGCCTGCTGGACTGTCTGGTACGTGAAGATCGCGAAGTGCACTTCCTGATTTCCAAGGCGGCGCAGCTGGTGATGGCAACTGAAACTGACGTCAGCCTGCCGGCCAAGCCTCAGGCGATGCAGGCGTTTCTGACGGAATACACCGGGGCTGCCGCCGGGCAGATTCGGGTATATGGCAAGGAAGACTGGATGTCGCCAGTGGCTTCGGGGTCCGGAGCTCCGGCCGCGATGGTGGTGGTGCCTTGCTCAACCGGCACGCTGTCGGCAATTGCCACCGGCGCCTGCAATAATCTGGTGGAGCGTGCTGCGGACGTGACCCTCAAGGAGCGCCGCCAACTGATCCTGGTGCCGCGTGAGGCGCCGTATTCCAGCATCCACCTGGAGAACATGCTCAAGTTGTCGAACATGGGGGCGATCATCATGCCCGCGTCCCCGGGTTTCTATCATCAGCCGCAGACCATCGATGACTTGGTGGACTTTGTGGTGGCGCGCATTCTCAACCTGCTCAACATCCCCCAGGACATGCTCCCGCGTTGGGGCGAACACCATGTGGGCGGCGATGAATAAGGCGCTGCTGGCATTATTGGTGGCGGCACTGGTGTGTGGTTGCGCCAGCGTTCGCACGCTGGACGCCGCCAAGCCGGGTGCGCCGATTATCTATTCGGGTACTCGGCTGGATGTGTATGCCATGCAGGGCGGGTGTTGCGCCAAGGACCGGTTTGGCGCAGATGCGCCTCGCTACCCCGGCCTTGACCTGCCCGCCAGCGCGTTGCTCGATACGGTGTTGTTGCCGCTGTCAGTGCTGACCGTGCTCGGCGTAGGGTTTCAGGCCAGTGGCGGCTTGTAGCTGACAGCCGGGTTTTTACTTGCCCAGCTTGCGCAACTCATCCGATTCAATCACCCGCACGCCGTCCTGTTCTTCCAGCGCCAGACGCCAGAGGGCCCGAGCCAGTTGGCAGGCTTCGATGCCGTGGTATTTACCCGGAATCAATTTGGACAGCGGCCCCGCGATTTGTTCGGCCAGCCGCGGTTCAACGCGGTCGCCGAGCAGCAGCGAAGGGCGGGCGATGGTCAGTTGCGGCCAGTTCTGGGCGCGCACCGATTGCTCCATTTCGCCTTTGACCCGGTTATAGAACACCGAGGATTTGAGGTCGGCGCCAATGGCACTGAGCACAATCAGGTGCCGGGCGCCCATTTCCCGTGCGCGTTTGGCGAAAGCCACCACCATGTCATGGTCGACTGCACGGAATGCCGCTTCCGAGCCCGCCTGCTTGATCGTCGTACCCAGACAGCAGAAGGCCACATCGACCCGGCCACTGAGCTGGGGCAGGAACACGGCAGGGTCGCCCACCGGGTTTTCCAGATGAGGATGCTCAGCCAAAGGCTTGCGCGAAGGGGCAAGAACTCGGGTGATGGTCGGCTCATTGAGCAAGCGGTCGAGCAGCAGCTCACCGGTAAGGCCAGTGGCTCCGGCAAGCAGGATGTGTGAAGGCGTCAAGTGCATAGTGTTTCTCCCCAGATACACTCAGCTTAGTCATTCCAGACTTATTTGCTTACTGCAAAGCCTGTTTTGCTTGTTGCTGACGTAAACGTTGCCAGTGGGCCAGAACGCCTTTGGGCGCCCAGATTTGCGGTTCTGAAGGATCGTAGCCGTCAGCCTGCTCGCGCTCGGCGACGTACTGCCTGGCCAGCTTGAAGGCTTTCTGCAGGTCGTCGGTCTGGTTCAGCGCCTGGGCGAACAAGGCATTGCCGAAGTAGGTGAAGTCGGCTTCTTCGGAGCAGCCAAAAGACACCTTGTCAGCGCTGGATGCGGTCATGATCAGGGTCTTTTCATCCTTGAGTGCCGGGATGAAGCCGCCTGAGTAGCAGGACGAAATGACGATGATCTTGTCGCGGTTCTTCAGCGGTGCCAGGGCGGCGGCCAGTTCGTCGGCAGGCAGGTCTGCCAGCTCCAGCCGGGGCTGGTCCAGCACGAGTTCGTGCTCCTGGGTGCCGTGGCTGGTGAGGTAAATGAACACCAGGTCTTCAGGGCCGGTACGTTCGGCCAGGGCAATGGCCGCACGGTGCAGGTTCTCGCGGGTTGCCATGGGGCGATCCAGCAGATGGTCGCGGTGGTTCACCAGCGTGATCTGGCCGTGGCTACCAAAGCGGCTGGCGAGCATGTGGTTGACGTAATCGGCTTCGCGCTTGAAGACGCTCTGCTTGCCGTCGCCTGCCAGCACCAGGCTGTACAGTTCGATGGCCGGTGTGGACGGGGCGATGCCCGCCAGTGCCTCGTTGAGCAGCGTGCCCTGGTTGAGCAACCCCAGTTCCAGCGGGTCGGGCAATAAAGCACCACTGGCGTCGCGTACCCGTTGCCCGTTTTGCCAAAAACCGCTTTGGACGGTGCCATCGGCCAGGGTCAGTGTGCCGTGGCCGTGATAGGTGTCGGCGGCAAAATCGCCGACATAGGTGCTGCCATCGGCGAGGCTCAAATGCCCGGGGCCATTGAAGCGCCACTCGTTGAACATGCCACGGTAGTGGCTGCCGTCGATGCCGATCAGCTCGCCCTTGCCGGTTAATGCGCCGTCCTTGAACTCGCCTATCCAGACATCGCCGTCGGCATTCTCGTAGCGGCCCTTGCCGTTCAGCTGGTTGTGCTTGAACGCACCTTCGTACTGGTCGCCGTCGGCACTGTTGAAGATGCCGTTGCCTTCCAGCTCGCCATTGACGAACTGGCCGCTGAACTCATTGCCGCTGGCATCGCTGCGCTTGCCTTCACCATTGGGCTTGCCGTGGGCAAACTGGCCTTGGTACTGGCTGCCGTCTTCCAGCTCCAGATGGCCGTTGCCCGAGAACTGGTCATCCTTGAACTCGCCGCGATAGCTCATGCCGCCTTCTTTGAGCGTGCCTTCGCCTTCACGTCGACCCTGCTTGAAACCCCCGACATAGGTGCTGTCGTGGGTGGTCAGGCTGCCCTGGCCGCTATACAGGCCTTGCTCGAACCCTCCGCGATAGACATCGCCATTGCTGGCGTGCCATTCGCCCTGGCCGTGCCACAGTCCATTTTTGAAATCACCGGCGTACCAGCTGCCGTTGGGGTAGTCGATACGGCCCTGGCCTTGCAGCAACCCATTGACCACTTCGCCCCGGTAGCGCCCTCCATCGGGCAGGCGTGCGTCGGGTGGCAACAGTGATTCACCGTCACCGCAGGCCGTCAGCAGCAGGGTCAAAGCAAGGGGGGCAAGTGGGCGCATAACGGGATCCGGATAATTTGGCCATCGAGTATGCCGTAGCAGTAGAGGCTGTCTATAGGGGCCGGATGAAACATGGGTACTTATTCAATGTGAGGTGCGAGCCGGGCCTCGCCAGGTTTGGCAATGCCGGTGGGGGGTGGGACGTGCTTATAATGCGGCACAAAAATATTCGCTGGAGAGGTGAGATGTTGTTACGCGGCCTGACTTGGCTGGTGCTGTTTCAATTGCTTGGCACCGCCCTCAATCACTTGCTTGTCCCCGTGCTGCCCGGGCCCATTATTGGATTGTTGCTGCTGTTGGGCTTTTTGATGGTGCGTGGCCAGGTCAGCGAGCCATTGAGCCTGGCCGCCAGCAGCCTGCTGCGTTATCTGCCCTTGCTGCTGGTACCGCCCGCTGTGGGGGTGATGGTGTATGCCGCGGATATTGCGGCTGACTTTTGGGCCATTGCAGGGGCGCTGGTGTTGTCGCTGTTGATCTCGATGGCGTTCGTCGGCGTGTTGATGCAGCGCCTGCTCAAGCGTCACAGTCACCCCGAGGAGCGGCCATGAGTCTTCAATGGCAAGGCGCCTGGGAATCCGTCATCCACCACCCGCTGTTTGGCATCGGCATCACTTTGGGCGCTTATCAACTGGTGCTCGCGGCGTACGAGAAAACCCGCTGGATTTTCCTGCAGCCGGTGCTGGCCTCGATGCTGCTGGTGATCGGCGTGCTGCTCAGCTGCGGCCTGAGCTATGCCGAGTACCGCAAAAGTACGGACATTCTGAGTATTTTGCTGGGGCCCGCGACGGTGGCGCTGGCGGTGCCGCTGTACCTTAACCTGCGGCGAATCCGCCAGTTGTTCTGGCCTATTTTTACTACGCTGGTGGTAGGCGGAGTGTTTGCCACCGCGCTGGTCGTGGGCCTGGCGTGGTGGTTTGGGGCAGAGCACATGATGCTGATGACCCTGGCACCCAAATCCGTCACCTCGCCGATTGCCATGCTGGTGGCCGAGCAGATTGGGGGTGTGGCAGCACTGGCGGCGGTATTCGTGTTGATTACCGGGGTGATCGGCGCCATTTGCGGGCCGGGCCTGCTGCGGCTTTTGGGGGTTCACAGCCCGGAGGCCCGCGGGATGGCTCTGGGGATGACGGCGCATGCGGTAGGCACTTCGGTGGCGCTGCAAGAGAGTGAAGAGTGCGGCGCCTTTGCGGCGTTGGCGATGAGTCTAATGGGGGTCGCTACGGCAGTATTCTTGCCGTTGGCCGTGACCCTCGTGGCGTAAGGGTGACTATATGACGTTGGCGTTGTTTCCTTTGAGCACGGTGCTGTTCCCGGGTTGTGTGCTGGATCTGCAGGTCTTTGAAGCGCGTTATCTGGACATGATCGCCCGCTGCATGAAGCAGGGGGCCGGTTTTGGCGTGGTGTGCATTCTGGACGGCAGCGAAGTGGGTCATGCGCCGCAAGATATCGCCCGGGTCGGCTGTGAAGCATTGATTCGCGACTTTCAGCGCCAGGACAACGGGCTGCTGGGGATTCGGGTAGAAGGCGGGCGCCGCTTTGAAGTGCTGAGCACCGAGTTGCAACGCGACCAGTTGCTGGTTGCGCAAGTCGAGTGGCTGGATGAGGTCCCGGAGCAGCCGCTGCAGGAAGAAGACCAGGACCTGCTGGCCCTGCTCAAGGCCCTGGCCGAGCACCCGATGGTTGCCGCCCTGAACATGAACACCGAAGTGGTGGGGCAACAGTCATTGGCCAACCAGCTGGCGTACCTGCTGCCCTTTGCCGAAGAAGACAAGATCGAACTGCTGCAGGTCGATGACCCGCAGCAGCGTCTGGACGGGATTCAAGTGCTGCTCGATGAAATCCAGGGCGAGGCGCTCAACTGACCCCAAGGCGCTGGCGCTACGGCTCAATAGGCGTAGCGCATCAGCTCTTTGGGCAAGTGGCTAAGCATGAAAAAGCCATATAGCGCGGTGACAGAAGGCAGGATCAGCCACCAGATTTTCTGCGGGACCGGCTCCAGCGGCATGAATCGCTGGCTCAGCGCCAAAGCGAATGCGTTGACGGTGATGGCGAGCAGGGCGCCTGCCGTGATGTCGGTTGGCCAATGAGCGCCCAGATACACCCGTGACATTGCCACGGTGAGGGCCAGCAAGCACCCCAGCAGTATCCAGGTGACGCGCATGCGCTGCGGCTGATTGCGCCCGGCCAGAATCGCCAGCGCAACAAAAAACGCAAACGCGCCAGAGCTGTGGCCGCTGGGCATGCTGTAACTGGTCAGCGGGTCGACCAGTACTTCGGGCCGTACCCGTGCGAAGAAGTGTTTGGTTGCCGTATTGGCCAGGGCGGTAAACAGCGTGACCCCGCCAAAGAACCACATTGCCCGCCATTGCCTTGTAAACAGCAGGATGACGCACACCAGCGCTGCCGCTAAAAACTGCGTGCGGAAGTTGCCGATTTGCGTCACCAGCACAGCGGCACTGTCCATGACGTTGCTGCGATGCTCCTGCACCAGGGCCGTGATGCCTTCGTCGAAGGCCGTCATATGCGGGTAGCCAATAAAAACCGCCAGCAACAGCGTCAGGCTCAACGCGCCGATCAGCAACGTGGTTTTGGGTTGGCGACGCAGACTGGCATTGATGCTCAAACCCAGCAGGGCCGCCAGGCCAACGGCAACGATGGCCGCCTGAGGCCAGAAGCCTTCAGGCAGCGGCAGGCGAATGGCCGCGCCGGTTGCCCAGCCCGGCAGCAGGTAGGCCACCGCCCAGCCAGCCCCGGCCAGCAAGCTGACTGCGAGAAATCGCGGAAACGGCATGTCGCACATCCCGGCTACCATCGGCAGCATGGGGCGCAATGGGCCTATAAAGCGGCCGACCAGCAGGCTGGCGATGCCGTAACGATGGAAGTAGCTCTCGGCACCGTTCATCCATTCAGGGTGTGTGCGCAAGAGGGGTAGGCGGCGAATATTCTGGTGGAAACGTCTGCCCAGGGCGTAGGAGACCATGTCACCCAGCAGTCCACCGAGAAAACCCAGCAGCAGCGTCTCGCCCAGTGATAGCGCTCCGCTACCGGCCATGACGGCAATTGCAAACAGCAGCACAGTGCCGGGGACGATAATCCCGGCAATCGCCAGGCACTCCACGCACGCCACAATAAACACCGCCTGGCCCAGCCATTGCGGGTTGGCTGTCAACCAGCCGGTTACGCTATCGAGCCATGGGCCCATGTTTCTATTTCCTTAATCTGATTTACAAACTCTGTGCAAAGGCAAAAGCAGTTTTGCGCTTCAGGCAGCTATTCCAGAATCAAAAAGTCCTGCCCTTCAACCTGGCCGCGACGCAGCGGGTTTCGGGTGCAGGATGCGGCGTAATCAGCGTCGACAAAGCGATACATCAAGTGCTCATCCCGCCCGTGAGGTATGCCCAGGCGAGTGGTCTGGATAATCCGCGAAGGTTGTGCTCTGACGTCATCGACCCATAAACGTTCGGGGTCGAAACATTTGGTATCCCAATCTCGTACTTTCAGGCCCAGCGCCTTGCACAGCAAGGTTTGCCCCGCACAGAGCTTCAGCTCGGGGCGCGGGTTGCCTTGGGTGTCGGGGTTGTTGAGCTGCATCTGCGCCAGGCTGTCGGGGCCCGACAGCTCGTCCAGCCACGGGGCGGCGGATTTTATCAGTACGGCATTGCCGGGGCCGTGAGCACTGAAGTTCAGCGAATCGCCGCCCCGGGCGTAATACATGTAGATGTGCCCGCCATCAAGAAACAACGCCTTGCGCTTTTCGGTGTACCCCAGCGAAGCGTGGCTGCCCTTGTCGGCGATGTAATAAGCTTCGGTTTCGATGATTCGTGCGCTGAGCCACAAGCCGTTGACCCGATGGCGAATGACCTTGCCCAGCAATTCGCGAGCAAGCAGCTGGGCGTCGCGGTCGAAAAAGGCATCAGGCAGCATCATTGGCATTTGCAGAGCGGTCAGTGGGTGGCTGAAAAGGATCTGATCATAGCAAGTCATCCTTAATTGAGGCTGAACGCCGTGTATTTGTAGTCCATTTCGACCATCCGCCTGCCACCGCTGTGCGTAAGGCGGCTGGACCGCTATAATCGGCCGCTTTCCTCCCTGCCAAGACCCTTGAGACCATGACTGAGTCCGTTCTTGACTACATGACCCGCCTGGGTCGCGCTGCTCGCGAAGCCTCCCGCGTGATTGGCCGTGCCAGTACGGCGCAGAAAAACCGTGCCCTGCACGGTGCTGCTGCTGCACTGGATGCCGCTCGTCTGGAGCTGGTTGCTGCCAACGAACTGGACCTGGCCGCCGGCCGGGCCAACGGCCTTGAGCCGGCCATGCTGGAGCGCCTGGCGCTGACCCCTGCACGCATCGACAGCATGATTGTCGGTTTGCGTCAGGTGGCAAGCCTGCCAGACCCCATCGGCGCGATTCGCGACATGAGCTACCGCCCCTCGGGTATTCAGGTAGGCAAGATGCGCGTGCCGCTGGGCGTGGTAGGGATCATCTATGAGTCGCGTCCGAACGTGACCATCGATGCTGCCAGCCTGTGCTTGAAGTCGGGTAACGCGACGATTCTGCGCGGTGGCTCCGAGGCCATTCACTCCAACCGTGCCATTGCGGTCTGCATTCAGCGAGGTCTGGCCGAGGCCGGGCTGCCGCCAGCCGTGGTGCAAGTGGTTGAAGTGACTGATCGTGCCGCCGTGGGCGCGCTGATCACCATGCCCGAGTACGTCGACGTGATCGTACCTCGCGGCGGCAAAGGCCTGATCGAACGTGTCAGCCGTGACGCCAAGGTGCCGGTCATCAAGCATCTGGACGGCATTTGCCATGTGTACGTCAGTGCCCAGGCCGACCTGGCCAAGGCCCAGCGCATTGCTTTCAACGCCAAGACCTACCGTTATGGCATTTGCGGGGCGATGGAAACCTTGCTGGTGGATCAGGCCGTGGCAGCGCAGTTTTTGCCGGCGATGGCCGAACAATTTCGCGCCAAGGGCGTCGAACTGCGCGGTTGTGAACGCACCCGGGCGCTGATTGACGTGGTGCCAGCGAGCGAAGAAGACTGGAATACCGAATATTTGGACGCGATTTTGTCGATTCGCATTGTCGACGGGCTGGACCAGGCGATTGAGCACATCAATCACTATGGCTCCCATCACACCGACTCGATCGTGACCGAACATCAGGGTGATGCCCGGCGTTTTATGGCCGAAGTGGACTCCAGTTCCGTGATGCTCAACACACCAACCTGCTTTGCCGATGGATTTGAATACGGATTGGGTGCGGAGATTGGCATTTCTACTGATAAGCTGCACGCCCGCGGCCCGGTCGGCCTCGAAGGTCTGACCTGCGAGAAGTACATCGTGGTCGGTGATGGCCAGCTGCGTGGCCAGGAGCCAGTCTGACTTGGTGGTCCATAAAAGGTCAGTGCTGGCACCGATAATCGAAGCGTTACCCCGACGCATAGGCGTATTGGGCGGAACCTTCGATCCGGTGCATATCGGGCATTTGCGCGGCGGGCTTGAAGTGGCGGAGATGATGGAGCTCGATGAGCTGCGTCTGACCCCCAACGCCAGGCCGCCCCACCGCGACAAGCCCCAGGTTTCGGCTATCGACCGTTTGGCGATGGTTGAGTGCGCTGTCGCCGGAGTGGCTACGCTAGTGGTGGACGCCCGGGAGCTGCAACGGGACAAGCCGTCCTACACGATCGATACGCTGGAACTGATGCGGGCCGAGATGGCCGCGGATGACCAGTTGTTTTTACTGTTGGGCTGGGACGCTTTTTGCGGCCTGCCCACGTGGCACCGCTGGGAAGAGTTGCTCCAGCATTGCCATATCCTGGTGCTACAGCGCCCGGATGCCGACAGCGAACCGCCGGATGCCTTGCGCAACCTGCTGGCAGCGCGCTCGGTAAGCGACCCGCAGGCCCTGAAGGGGGCAAGCGGACAGATTGCATTCGTTTGGCAGACGCCGCTCGCGGTATCCGCCACCCAGATCCGTCAACTGCTGGCCAGCGGTAAGTCGGTACGTTACCTGGTGCCCGACGCGGTCCTGGCCTACATCGATGCGCACGGGCTTTACCGTGCGTCGAACTAAAAAGGAGTGTTTCAAGGCGCGAATTGACGTGTATTGAAACACCCGAACATACGAGCAAAACGAGTTTTATATGACTGACAAAGATGTAAGCAAAGTAAAACGCAAAGGCACGTTCAAAAGCGCCCCTCTGCCAGAAAAAACCTTCAGCAACGAGCCTCTCAAGGGCGAAGATCTGGTCAAGGTAGCTGTTGCCGCTCTGGAAGACGTCAAGGCCCAGGACATTCAGATCATCGACGTTCGTGACAAGCACAGCATCACTGACTTCATGATCATCGCTACCGGTACGTCCAACCGTCAGATCGGCGCGATGCTCGACAAGATCCGTGAAGCGGTCAAGGCACTGGGCGTCAAGCCGTTGGGCGAAGAAGGCAAGGGCGACAGCGACTGGGTACTGTTGGACATGGACGACGTGATCGTTCACATGATGACCGCCAGCGCCCGTCAGTTCTACGACCTGGAACGCTTGTGGGCCGGTGCTGAACAAAGCCGTGCTGGCAGTGCTGCTCACCACAGCCCGGAAAACACCCATGAGCATTTCCTGAAGCTCAACAAAGACCAAGAGTAAGGGTTCGCTGTGCGCCTGCGTTTGATCGCTGTCGGTTCGCGTATGCCCAAGTGGGTGGAAGAAGGCTGGCATGAATATGCCAAGCGTCTGCCATCCGAGCTGGCGCTCGAACTGGTGGAAATACCGCTCAATACCCGTGGCAAGAATGCCGACGTGGCTCGATTCATCCGTCAGGAAGGCGAGGCCATGCTGGCCAAAGTCGGCCCGGGCGAGCGGATCGTCACCCTCGAAGTGCACGGCAAGCCGTGGAGTACCGAGCAGTTGGCGGTTGAACTCGATCGCTGGCGCCTGGACTCGCGCACGGTGAACTTTATGGTCGGCGGCCCGGAAGGGCTGGCGCCGGAAGTCTGCGCCCGCGCCGACCAGCGCTGGTCGCTATCGCCGTTGACGTTGCCGCACCCGTTGGCAAGGATTCTGATCGGTGAGCAGTTGTATCGCGCCTGGACAGTTTTGTCCGGGCACCCGTATCACAAATAGCTCAGCGCCCTGAATGTCTCAGCCGATTCGCCTTAAAGACCACGAGAAAGACTCACGCCTTGTGCGCGGACGTGTCGTGGTCGGCGCATTTGTCGTCGTGGGGCTGATCTGCGTATTGCTCGCGCGGCTTTATTATCTGCAGGTGGTGCAGTACGAGTACCACTCCACCTTGTCAGAAAATAACCGGGTGCATGTGCAGCCGATCCCGCCTACTCGCGGTTTGATCTTTGACCGTAATGGTGTGGTGATCGCGGACAACCGTCCCAGCTTCAGTCTGAGCATGACCCGTGAACGCTCGGGTGACTGGCAGCAAGTGCTCGACGTTATTGTTGAAGTGCTGCAGCTCACGCCAGAAGATCGCGCCCTGTTCGAAAAGCGCATGAAGCAGGGGCGCCGGCCATTTGAGCCGGTGCCCATCCTGTTTGAGCTCAATGAAGAACAGATCGCCCGGATTGCCGTGAACCAGTTCCGCCTGCCCGGGGTTGAGGTGGTTGCCCAGTTGGTGCGTCATTACCCCCAGGGCGCGCACTTTGCGCACTCGGTGGGTTATATGGGGCGGATCAACGAGAAAGAGCTTAAAACCCTCGATCCGGTCAACTACAGCGGCACCCATCACATTGGCAAAACGGGCATCGAACGCTTCTATGAAGCCGAGCTGCACGGCCAGGTGGGTTACGAGGAAGTCGAAACCAATGCGCGGGGCCGGGTATTGCGGGTGCTCAAGCGTACCGATCCGATCCCTGGCAAGGACATCGTGCTCAGCCTCGATATCAAGCTGCAAGAGGCGGCCGAAGAAGCCTTGGCAGGTCGTCGTGGCGCAGTGGTCGCACTTAACCCGATGACGGGCGAAGTGCTGGCCATGGTCAGTCAGCCGAGCTTCGACCCTAACCTGTTCGTGACCGGCATCAGCTTCAAGGCTTACGCCGAGCTGCGTGATTCGATTGACCGCCCGTTGTTCAACCGCATCTTGCGCGGCCTGTATCCACCGGGCTCGACCATCAAGCCTGCGGTGGCCATTGCAGGCCTGGACAGCGGCGTGATCAGCGCCACGTCACGGGTTTATGACCCCGGCTATTACCAGTTGCCCAATTACGATCACAAATACCGTAACTGGAACCGCACCGGTGATGGCTACGTCGATTTGGACACCGCGATCATGCGCTCCAACGACACCTATTTTTATGACCTGGCCCACAAGCTGGGGATTGACCGTCTGTCGACCTACATGAATCAGTTCGGTATCGGGCGAAAGGTCTCCCTGGACATGTTCGAAGAGTCCGCCGGTCTGATGCCGTCCCGCGAGTGGAAGCGCGCCACCCGGCGCCAGGCCTGGTTCCCGGGGGAGACGCTGATTCTGGGGATCGGTCAGGGGTACATGCAGTCCACGCCTTTGCAGCTGGCGCAAGCCACGGCGCTGATTGCCAGCAAAGGCAAGTGGATTCGTCCGCACCTGGCCAAGACCATCGAAGGCGTGCCGCCGGTGGATCCGGATCCGGTGCCGGACATCGTCCTGCGTGACCCGTCCAATTGGGCCAAGGTCAACCACGGCATGCAGCAAGTGGTGCATGGCGCACGCGGCACGGCGCGGGTTGCGGGCGTTGGCGCGCAATACCTGATTGCCGGCAAGAGCGGTACGGCGCAGGTGGTGGCGATCAAGCAGGGCGAGAAGTACGACCGCTCCAAGGTTCAGGAACGTCACCGTGACCACGCCTTGTTCGTCGGCTTTGCTCCGGCCAATAACCCGCAAATTACCGTGTCGGTCATGATTGAAAACGGCGAAGCCGGCAGCCGGGTGGCGTCGCCGGTGGTGCGCAAGGTCATGGACGCCTGGTTGCTGGGTGAAGACGGCAAACTCAAACCCGAGTACGGCGGCCCCGTAAAGGCAGAGGCTCCAGCCAATGATCAGTAATTTTGACCGCATCCTCTCCAGTGAGGACGTGATGCGTCGGCGTGCCACGCTGCTTCAGCGTCTGCACATCGATGGCCCGCTGCTGATTTTGCTGCTGACTCTGGCGGCCGGCAGTTTGTTTGTCCTGTATTCGGCCAGTGGCAAAAGCTGGGACTTGCTGAGCAAACAGGCAACTTCGTTCGGTATCGGGCTGGTGTCGATGTTCATCATCGCCCAGCTGGAGCCGCGTTTTATGGCGCGCTGGGTGCCGATCGGCTATCTGGTGGGGGTCATGTTGCTGGTGGTGGTGGACGTCATGGGCCACAACGCCATGGGCGCCACGCGCTGGATCAACATTCCGGGGGTGATTCGCTTCCAGCCCTCGGAGTTTATGAAAATCCTGATGCCGGCGACCATCGCCTGGTACCTGTCCAAGCGCACCTTGCCGCCGCAGCTCAAGCATGTGGCAGTCAGCCTGATGCTGATCGGGGTGCCCTTTGCCCTGATCGTGCGCCAGCCTGACCTCGGGACGGCCTTGCTGGTACTGGCGGGCGGCGCATTTGTGCTGTTTATGGGGGGCTTGCGCTGGCGCTGGATCCTTAGCGTGCTGGCTGCGACGGTGCCGGTGGCGATTGCCATGTGGATCTTCGTGATGCACGACTACCAGAAACAGCGCGTATTGACCTTCCTCGACCCTGAAAGCGATCCGTTGGGCACCGGCTGGAACATCATCCAGTCCAAGGCCGCCATCGGTTCGGGCGGGGTATTCGGCAAGGGTTGGCTGCTGGGTACCCAGTCGCACCTGGACTTCCTGCCTGAAAGCCACACCGACTTCATCATCGCGGTGATGGGCGAAGAGTTCGGCCTGGTGGGCATTAGCGCATTGCTGCTGATTTATCTGCTGTTGATTGGTCGCGGCCTGGTGATTACCGCCCAGGCGCAGACACTGTTCGGCAAATTGCTGGCAGGCAGTCTGACCATGACGTTTTTTGTTTATGTTTTCGTCAACATCGGTATGGTCAGTGGCTTGTTGCCCGTAGTAGGCGTGCCATTGCCATTTATCAGTTACGGCGGTACTTCGCTCGTGACGCTGCTTTCAGCGTTCGGGGTTTTGATGTCGATTCACACGCATCGCAAGTGGATCGCACAAGTTTGATTAAGGTGAATTATTCAATGCAAGCAATGCGTGGCTGGGCCGCTCGATACGCGTCTTGGGTAGGCCTGGTGGGTCTGTTCGGGGCAGCGCAGGGCGCGGTGGCCGGCGACTACGAAGGTTCGCCACAGGTGGCTGAGTTCGTCGGTGAAATGACCCGCGACTACGGTTTCGCCGGCGAACAACTGATGGGCGTGTTCCGCGAGGCTGAGCGCAAGCAGAGCATTCTCGATGCGATCTCGCGCCCGGCCGAGCGCGTCAAGCAGTGGAAAGAGTACGGCCCGATGTTCCTGACCGATGCCCGGGTAGCCCGTGGTGTTGATTTCTGGCGTGAGCACGAGGCCGTGCTGGCCCGCGCCGAGCAGGAATACGGGGTGCCGGCCCAAGTGATTGTGTCGATCATCGGCGTCGAAACCTTTTACGGTCGCAACACCGGCAACTACCGGGTGATCGATGCGCTGTCGACCCTGGGGTTCGATTACCCGCCGCGTGCCGAATTTTTCCGCAAGGAGCTGCGTGAGTTCCTGCTGTTGACCCGTGAAGAACAAGTCGACCCGCTGACGCTCAAGGGCTCCTATGCCGGGGCGATGGGGTTGCCGCAGTTTATGCCGAGCAGCTTTCGCGCCTATGCCGTGGACTTCGACGGTGATGGCCACATCAATATCTGGAGCAACCCGGACGATGCCATTGGCAGCGTCGCCAGCTACTTCAAGCGTCATGGCTGGGTAGCCGGCGAGCCGGTGGTTATCCGTGCCGATGTGCAGGGCGATCGGGCCGATGAAGGCCTGACCCAGGGCATTGAGCCCGTCAAGACCGTCGGGGAGTTGCGAGCGCTGGGGTGGTCGAGTCATGATGCGCTGCGTGACGATATGCCGGTTACGGCGTTCCGTCTGGAAGGCGCTGACGGCCCTGAGTACTGGATGGGGCTGAAGAATTTTTATGCGATCACGCGCTATAACCGAAGCGTGATGTACGCCATGGCAGTGCATCAACTGTCCGACCTGCTGGTTCAAGCACGGGGCAACAAGTAATGCCGTTTCTAGCGATCCGCACACCTTTGAAGCTCGCTGCCTGCACCGCTCTTGCGTTGCTTGTGGCGAGCTGTTCCAGCACCCCCCCGCAGCAAAAGACGGCGGCAGTGCGCTCGACTCCGGGCCTGGATATCAACCGCGCGCACAAGGACGGCGCGCCGTGGTGGGACGTCGACGTATCTCGTATCCCTGATGCCACGCCGACCCTGCACAGCGGTCCTTACAAGGCTGCGCCGTACTCGGTGCTGGGCAAGACCTACTTTCCGATGCAAGAGTCCAAGACCTACGTGGCCTCGGGCACTGCGTCCTGGTACGGCACCAAGTTTCACGGTCAAAATACGGCCAATGGCGAAGTGTATGACCTGTACGGCATGAGCGCGGCGCACAAAACCCTGCCGCTGCCCAGCTACGTCAAAGTGACCAACCTCGATAACGGCAAGGCGGTAGTCCTGCGGGTCAACGACCGTGGCCCGTTTTATTCGGATCGCATCATCGACCTGTCCTACGCTGCCGCCAAGAAACTGGGCTATGCCGAAACCGGTACGGCACGGGTCAAGGTTGAAGGCATTGACCCTCAAGCCTGGTGGGCCCAGCGTGGTCGCCCTGCACCCTTGATGCTCAATGAGCCGAAAATGGCCCAGAATACCGCCCCGACCGTATCGACCGGCAAGATTGAGCAATGGACGCCGCCGGCCCAGCAGCATGCCGCCGATGTCATACCGGTCAGCACAATGCCCAAGGGTCAGGGTACATATTTGCAGGTAGGTGCTTTTGCCAATCCGGACGCTGCCGAGTTGCTTCGCTCCAAACTCAGTGGCATGGTCAGCGCTCCCGTATTTATCAGCTCGATTGTTCGCAATCAGCAAACCTTGCACCGCGTACGCATGGGGCCTATTGCCTCGGCGGGCGAGGTACAGCAGATGCAAAGCAGCGTGCGTCAGGCCAATCTGGGCCAGCCGAGCGTTGTGACATCGGATCAGTAACACCGATCAAAGCGTTGGGCCCTGAGCGATCGGGGCCCAAACGCAGTTGCAGCGGTCAAGAATAAAAGCCCTTCGAGGGGCCGGGCCTGCAACTGAATACGCGGCAGCCAGTCAAAGAACTGCCTGTACAGTTTTGCCCGTGAGGGCAAGTTTCCATTAACAACTTCGAGAGACGGATGAACATCACTACCTTTGCCAAACGCCTGTGTCTGCTTGTACCGCTGATCATCACTCCTGCCGCCTGGGCGGCCGAGATGATGCCGTCACCGCCACAACTGGCTGCCAAGGCTTACGTTCTGATGGATGCCAGCAGCGGTAACGTGCTGGTTGAGAACAACGGCGACCAGCGTCTGCCGCCCGCCAGCCTGACCAAGCTGATGACCGCTTATATTGCGACCCTGGAAATCCGTCGTGGCCAGATCGGTGAAAACGATCCGGTAACCGTCAGCGAAAACGCATGGCGCACCGGTGGTTCGCGCATGTTCATCAAGGTCGGCACCCAGGTGTCGGTCAGCGACCTGCTGCACGGGATCATCATTCAGTCGGGTAACGACGCCAGCGTTGCTCTGGCCGAGCACATTGCCGGCAGCGAAGACGCATTCGCCGACATGATGAACAAGACTGCCGGCGAGCTGGGCATGTCCAACAGCCACTTCATGAACCCGACCGGCCTGCCGAACCCGGAGCACTACTCCTCGGCTCACGACATGGCGTTGCTGGCCCGTGCCATCATTCACGAAGACCCAACTCACTACGCGATCTACTCGCAGAAAGAGTTCTTCTGGAACGGTATCAAACAGCCTAACCGCAACCTGTTGCTGTGGCGTGACAAGACCGTTGACGGTCTGAAAACCGGCCACACAGACGAAGCCGGCTACTGCATGGTGTCGTCAGCTGTTCGTGACGGCCAGCGTCTGATCGCTGTGGTATTCGGTACCAACAGTGAAGTCGCCCGTGCTGCCGAGACTCAAAAGCTGCTGACCTACGGTTTCCGCTTCTTCGAAACCCAGACCTTCTACCAGAAGGGTGTAGAGCTGGCTCAGGCACCAGTCTGGAAAGGCACGACCAACCTGGTCAAAGCCGGTCTGGCCGAAGACTTGACCATGACCCTGCCTAAAGGCCAATTGAAAAAGCTGGCGGCAAGCATGACCATGAACCCGCAACTGATGGCCCCTATCGCCAAAGGCGATGTGATCGGCAAGGTTGAGGTCAAGCTCGATGACAAGGTTGTGCACAGCGCCGACCTGATCGCACTTGAACCCGTTGAGGAAGGTGGTATTTTCCGACGCGTTTGGGACAGCATCCGTCTATTCTTCTACGGCATGTTCAACTGATAGCACTCCCATGTGTGACCCCGCGCCCACCCTGCGCGGGGCACGTTTGTAGTTCAGGGCTTACGAGGCCGTTACGCCATGACCGATACCGAAGTAAAGGCGCCAAAGATCGAATTTCCTAACGTGGATTACCCGGTTAAGGTGATCAGCGATACAGGCGTGGGCAACAGGGACGCGATCATTGAAATCGTCAAGAAACACGCGACGATCAACCATGACCGTGTTGATGAGCGCCAAAGCAGCAACGGCAAGTACACCACGATCCAGTTGCACATCGTGGCGACCGATCAGGATCAGCTGTACAACATCAACAGCGATTTGCGAGCCACCGGCTTCGTGCACATGGTGCTGTGATGTCGCAGGTCCTGGGTATTCGCGAGCTGGGTCTGCTCGACTACGAGCGCACCTGGCTGGCGATGCAGCGGTTTACCGATGAGCGCAAGCTTGCTCCGGACACGCAGGACGAAGTCTGGCTTGTGCAGCATCCGCCGGTGTTTACCCAAGGCCAGGCAGGCAAGGCCGAGCATCTGCTGCTGCCGGGTGATATCCCGGTGGTCAAGTCGGATCGCGGAGGCCAGGTGACCTACCACGGCCCTGGCCAGATGGTCGCTTACCTGATGCTTGATGTGCGCCGGTTGGGTTATGGCGTGCGTGAGCTGGTAACGCGCATGGAGCACTGCCTGATCGACCTGCTCGCCAGCTACGGCGTGAGCGCCGCAGCCAAGGCTGATGCACCGGGCGTGTATGTTGATGGCGCGAAAATCGCCTCTCTGGGGCTGCGGATCCGCAATGGCTGCTCCTTCCACGGTCTGGCCCTGAATGTGGACATGGACCTGGAACCGTTTCGACGGATTAACCCCTGTGGCTATGCGGGGCTGGCGATGACCCAGTTACGTGACCATGCAGGGCCGATTGAATTTGCCGAGGTAGGTGTCCGACTGCGTGCGCAGCTCGTCAAACACCTCGACTATGCTGAGCAGACGACCCTTACGGGCGGAATCGATTGATATGACTACTGCGCAAGACGCTGTTCAAACCCTGATCCCTACGCTGGACATCTCAGAACGTGCAGCCCGCGCCAGCGAGGCCCGTTCCAAGGTTGAGACCGGCGTCAAATTGCGCGGTGCCGAAAAGGTTGCGCGTATCCCGGTAAAGATCATTCCGACCACCGAGCTGCCAAAGAAGCCTGACTGGATTCGCGTACGCATTCCGGTTTCGCCCGAGGTAGACCGCATCAAGTCGTTGCTGCGCAAACACAAGTTGCACAGCGTATGCGAAGAAGCGTCCTGCCCGAACCTGGGCGAGTGCTTCTCGGGTGGTACTGCGACGTTCATGATCATGGGTGACATCTGCACCCGTCGCTGCCCGTTCTGCGACGTGGGCCACGGCCGACCGAAGCCTCTGGACGTCAACGAGCCTGAAAGCCTGGCTGTTGCCATCGCTGATCTGCGCCTCAAGTACGTGGTGATCACCTCGGTAGACCGCGATGACTTGCGCGATGGCGGTGCTCAGCACTTTGCCGACTGCATCCGCGAAATCCGCAAGCTGTCGCCGGGCGTGCTGCTTGAAACCCTGGTGCCGGACTACCGTGGCCGCATGGACGTTGCGCTGGAAATCACCGCAGCCGAGCCGCCTGACGTGTTCAACCACAACCTCGAAACCGTACCCCGCCTGTACAAGGCTGCGCGTCCGGGTTCCGACTACCAGTGGTCGCTGACCTTGCTGCAGCGCTTCAAGCAGATGATGCCGCACATCCCGACCAAATCCGGTCTGATGCTGGGGCTGGGCGAGACGGACGAAGAAGTGATCGAAGTGATGAAGCGCATGCGCGAACATGACATCGACATGCTGACGCTGGGTCAGTACTTGCAGCCGTCGCGCAGCCACTTGCCGGTACAGCGTTTCGTGCACCCGGACGTGTTCGCCTGGTTTGCCGAAGAAGGCTACAAAATGGGCTTCAAAAACGTGGCCTCGGGCCCGCTGGTACGTTCTTCGTACCACGCCGATGAACAAGCCAAGCTCGTCAAGTCCATGCTGGTGGGTGCCTGACCCCATGAACAGCCGGCTCACCGCGCACGTGTCTTTCAAGGCCCACAGCGCGGTGCCCGCGCTACCCGCTGGCGGGGTGATCGCTCTGATCGCCCCGGCAGGTCCCGCCGAATTCGATTTCAACCTTGCCACCCAATGGATGCATGCACGCGGCTATCAGCTGCGGGTAATGGCGGGTGTGTGGGAAAAGGACGGCTACCTCGCAGGTTCCGATGCGGTGCGCTTGCGCGACCTGCACGAGGCCTTCGAGGATGACAGCATTGATGCAATTTTCTGTTTGCGCGGCGGCTATGGCACTCCGCGCTTGCTGGATGGCATCGATTTTGAGCTTCTGCGCCGCCATCCCAAGCCTTTTGTGGGCTATAGCGATATCACCGCACTGCACCTGGCGATCACCCGTTACGCGGGCTTTGTCACCTTCCATGGGCCGATGCTCAATGCCGACCTGTTGGGCAACAAACAGCCGCCTACCGAATCCTCATTGCTGCGCATGCTCAGCGGGCAGCAACTACCCGTGCTGGAGCATCCTGCTGCCTATCCGCTGACGACCCTTGCGCCAGGCTGTGCCAGTGGCCGTTTGCTGGGCGGCAATCTGTCCATGATCTGCGCCACTCTGGGGACTGCGTTTGAGCTGGATGCTGAAGACATCATTCTGTTTATCGAAGACGTGAACGAGCCTTTGTACCGGGTTGACCGCTTGCTGACGCACATGCGCCTGGCGGGCAAGCTCAACAGGCTGCGCGGTGTGCTGGTGGGGGATGTGGCCGGGGTTGATGTTTTGGCATTGAACCGGTTGCTCGCACAAGAGCTGGGCGGGCTTGGCATTCCGGTACTGGCCGGGTGGCGCAGCGGGCATTGCGACCCGAACCTGACGTTGCCGATGGGCGCCCGGGTACGGCTGGATGCGGATAGGCAGCAGTTGGTGCTTGAACAGGCGGTAGTAACAGCGAAGATCTAATCCTGTGGGAGCGAGCTTGCTCGCGAAGAGTATTACGACGGTGTAACACCCTTCGCGAGCAAGCTCGCTCCCACATCTGCTACTTAGTTGCTACGCAAACTCTCAAGCAACTTGTGACTCGGGTAGCCATCTGCTGGCCAACCCATGGCTTGCTGTGCGCTGCGAATCGCCTTGCGGGTGTTGGCGCCAATAATGCCGTCTGCATTGCCCGCATCGTAGTTGCGCTGGCTAAGCAGGGTTTGCAACTCGACCCGCTCGGAGCGGCTCAGCGGGCGCTCGTCTTTAGGCCAGTCCCCTTTGATCGTACCGCCACCATTGAAGCGTTCGGACAACAAGCCCACGGCCAGTGCATAGGACGATGAGTTGTTGTAACGCAGGATGGCGCGGAAGTTATCCAGCACCAGGAATGCCGGGCCCCGGTAGCCCGCAGGCAGCAGCAGGGTAGCGGTCAATTGCTCTGTACCGGCGGAGTTGGCAGGGAGTGTGACCCCCAGCTTGCGCCATTCAGCGACGCTCTTTTTGACGGCACCATCGGCCAAGGCGTAGTCAAAGCCGGCAGGCAGTGTGACTTCAAAACCCCATGGCTGGCCTTGCTTCCAGCCTGAGCTCTGCAGGTAATGGGCGGTAGAAGCCAGGGCGTCAGCCGAGCTGTTCCAGATATCCCGACGGCCATCGCCATCAAAATCCACGGCGTGGGTTTCATAGGTTGTGGGGATAAATTGGGTCTGGCCCATGGCGCCGGCCCAGGAACCGAGCATTTTCTCGGGGCTGATATCGCCTTCCTGAATGATCTTCAGGGCGGCAATCAGTTGGCTTTGGGCGAACTCCGGGCGACGGCCTTCGTAGGCCAGGGTGGCCAGCGAGCGAATGACCGACTTGTTGCCCTGGAACGAGCCGAAGTTGCTTTCCATGCCCCAAACAGACACCAGAGCCTGGCGATCAACGCCATAACGCTGTTCGATGCGGCTCAGCAGTTCGGCATTTTGCTCCAGCAAACGCTGGCCATTGCGCACACGCAACGGCGACAGGGCACCCTCGAGGTACTCCCACACCGGGCGGCTGAACTCGGGTTGGCTGCGATCGGCTTTGATGACGCTCATGTCGGGGGTAATGCCGATAAACGCGTTATCGAACACCAACGGGTTTATCCCGGCTTTCAGGGCCTGATCACGGAAATTGGCTTGCCACTCGCTGAAGCTCTGAGCGGGCTGGACAAAGGGGGCTGCATCGGTGCTAGGCGCGCTGGTGGTCACCGCTGGAGCGGGAGGCGTCACAGGCAGGGGTTGAGCATCGGCTGCGGTAGGTTTCTCGGCGCAGGCGACTAAAAGGATGACGCTGGAAGCAGCGATCAGTTGGCGCATTGGCCAACCACGTTTATGACTTAAGGGCATGCGCAGGTCCAGGTAATGCAAATCAGATGCAGACCTTATCATCCCCGCTGTCAGGCAGCCAGAAAGTAAAAAGCCTCCCGGTCTCTCGACTGGAAGGCTTCGCGGCGGTAGCTGCCTTTGCCTTTGGCGGGGCGTTCCTGGCGGCTGCGGAACAGGGGCTGGGCGACAATGGATTTGGCCTTGTTGGGGCGCTTGTTCATGATTTGTACTCTCGCGTGTTTTGAACAAGCGCAAATCATCGGCCAGATTTTTTGATCTGTCCAGTGCCTCCCACAGAACCTTGTAGCCGCTGCCGAAGGCTGCGATAAGGGCCACAGGCCCTTCTAAATAAAGGGGCCGCTTCGCAGCCCATCGCAGCCTCGTTCCTCGTCAGCGGCTACAGGTTTGGGGGTTATTCCGCAGGCAGATTCAGCCGTTGCCCACACATCAACAGCGCCAGACGGCTAAGGCTGCTCCAGGCCGAACCTGGCGCCTGGCCCTTGATTTGCGCATCGATACGTTGCGCGTCCATCAGCAATTGCGCCCAGCGCTGCGCCGAATAGCGTTGCAGGGCTTTGCTCATCAAGGGTTTGCGTTTGTCCCACACCGGAGGGCGGGCCTGGCTGAATGCCTTGTCCAGCGGGATACCCTGACTGTATTGCAGTGAAATGTTGGCCAGTACCCGCAGTTCACGAGCCAGTGCCCACAAAATGACCGGAGGCTCCACGCCTTCACCGCGCAAGCCTTCCAGCATGCGCAATGCGTGGGCTGCCTCGCCGTTGAGCACCGCATCCACCAGCCCGAAAACGTCAAAGCGTGCACTGTCAGCCACCGCAGCCTGTACGGTTTCGACGGTGATCTGGCCTTCTTCGGCCATCAGCTTGAGCTTTTCGATTTCCTGGGCGGCCGCCAGCAAGTTGCCTTCGACCCGCGCTGCGATCAGTTCGACCGCATCCTGGCTGGCAGACAAGCCGGCCTGGGACAATCGTTGGCGGATCCATTGCGGCAGCTGGTTGGTGTCCACTGGCCAGATCTGTACGAACTGGGTGTGTTGCCCGTCGATAAGCGCCTTGCCCCACTTGGTCTTTTGCGCGCTGCCATCAAGCTTGGGCAGGCTGATCAACAGCAGGGTGTCTTCGGCCGGGCGCGAGCAGTACTCGATCAGGGCGGCAGCACCCTTGTCACCGGGTTTGCCTGAGGGAAGGCGCAGTTCCAGCAGGCGCCTTTGGGCAAACAGCGACATGCTGGCGCCCGCCTGCAGCAACGAGCCCCAGTCAAAACTGGCGTCGGCGCTGAACACCTGGCGTTCATCAAAACCTTGTTGGCGGGCGGTACTGCGAATGGCGTCTGCCGCTTCCTGGCACAGCAACGGGTCGTCGCCGCTGATGATGTAGACCGGCGAGAGATTGCCTTGCAGGTGTTTGGCGAGTTGGGCGGGGGCGAGTTTCATAGGGGCTATAACGATAGCGGGGCGCTTGAGCGCCCCGTATGCCTTACTGGTTTTGCAGTTCGAGTGGCGACTGTTGAGGGGTTTCCTCTTGAGCCTTGCGTGCAGCTTCGATGGCGTCGGCTTCAGCCTTGGCCTTCGCATCGGCAACCTGTTGCAGCTTTTCCAGCTGGGCCGGGGTCAGTTGCTCCAGGCGCAGTACCATTTGCTGGATGAGGTCGCGACGCATCTCTTTGCGGATCATCACGGCTTCCTGACCGGAGCCTGCAATGTTGCTAGCGTCCTGCAGGTAAACCTTGTGCGCTTCAACCTTGTTGCTGAGCAGCGTCAGGTTGTTATGGCCCACGACTTCGTAGTTGAGCACGTTGGTCAGTTCATACTCGGCCGTACCACCGTTGCCGGAGTAGCTGGCGGAACGCTGGGTTTCTTTTTCGTTGGTCAGAATCAGTTTGTACGGAGCATTGGCGGTGAGTTTGACGCCGCTGCTTTCCAGTACCTGACGCAGTTCACGTACGGTATCGCCATAGGCGTTGCGTGCACTGACGTCGAGTTCAGTGATTGTCAGCTGGTTGGTGCCGGTACCGCGCAGCTGGAAGCCGCAGGCGCTCAACAGAACAGCGAGACCCATCACCAGCAAGTTGCGTTTGATCATGTGTTGCTCCCCTTGAAACCGGATAGGCCGACATGCGGCCCTGAAGGTCTTGTTGGACGCCCGCACAGGGTGCGGGCGCCTGTTCCAATTAGCTCGCGACGATGTTGACCAGTTTGCCGGGCACCACGATCACTTTGCGAATCGTCAGGCCTTCGGTAAACCGCAGCACGTTTTCGTTGATGCGGGCAACGGCTTCAATGTCTTCACGGCTGGCGCCGGCTGGCATTTCAATATGCCCGCGCAGTTTGCCGTTGACCTGAATAACCAGCTGCAGGGTGTCTTGCACCAGTGCGCTTTCATCCAGGGTTGGCCATGGCGCATCGATGACGGCGCCGGCATGACCCAATTGGTTCCACAGCTCATGGCTGATATGCGGGGTAATTGGCGCCAGTACCAGTGCAACAGTCTCCAGGCCTTCCTGCAGCAAGGCACGGTCCTGCCCGGTGGTCTGCGGTGCTTTTTCGAGCACGTTCATCACGGTCATCACCTGGGCGACGGCGGTGTTGAATTTGTGATGCAGGCCGACGTCCTGGCTCGCTTGCTTGATGGCCTGGTGGATGGCGCGGCGAATGACTTTTTGTTCGTCATTGAGGGTGCTTATGTCCAGCGCCCCCGGCAGGCCTTGGCCAACATGGGTGTGAGCCAGGCGCCATACGCGCTTGAGGAAACGGTGCGAACCTTCAACGCCCGAGTCCGACCATTCCAGGCTCGCGTCAGGCGGCGATGCAAACATCATGAACAGGCGGCAGGTATCTGCGCCGTATTGTTCGATCATGTACTGCGGGTCAACGCCGTTGTTCAACGACTTGGACATCTTCTGCGTGCCGCCGATTTCTACCGGCAGGCCGTCAGTCTTCAGCGTGGCGCCGATGATCTTGGCCTTGGCATCACGTTCGATTTCAACGTCATCAGGGTTGAAGAAGTCCTTGCCGCCGTTGTCCAGCGTACGGAAGTAAGTCTCGGCGATCACCATGCCTTGGGTCAGCAGGTTCTTGAACGGTTCGTTGGAGCTGACCAGGCCTTCGTCACGCATCAGCTTGTGGAAGAAGCGTGCGTAGAGCAGGTGCAAGATCGCGTGTTCGATACCGCCGATGTACTGATCCACCGGCAACCAGTGGTCAGCTGCCGCTTTTTCGACCAGGCCGCCTTCATAGTGTGGCGAGGCGTAGCGGGCGTAGTACCACGACGACTCGACGAAGGTGTCCATGGTGTCGGTTTCGCGCTTGGCCGGTGCGCCACATTTAGGGCAGCTGCACTCGTAGAACGCTGGCATGCGTGCCAATGGCGAACCTGCGCCATCGGGTACGACGTCTTCTGGCAAGACGACCGGCAACTGGTCTTCAGGTACAGGCACGTCACCGCAGGTATCGCAATGCACGATCGGGATCGGGCAGCCCCAGTAGCGTTGACGGCTGATGCCCCAGTCGCGCAGGCGGAACTGGGTGCGCGATTGACCCAGACCTTTGGCGGTCAGGGCGGCTTCGATTGCGTCGAATGCGCCCTGGAAGTCCAGGCCGTCGAATTCGCCGGAGTTGATCAGGGTGCCGTGTTCGTTGTAAGCAGCCAGCCACGGGGCCGGGGTCTCGTCGCCTGCACTGGTACGGACAACCGGCATGATCGGCAAGTCGTACTTGGTGGCGAATTCGAAATCACGCTCGTCGTGTGCCGGCACAGCCATGACCGCGCCGTCGCCGTAATGCATCAACACATAGTTGGCGACCCATACCGGGAGTTTCTCGCCGGTCAGTGGGTGCTCAACGAACAGTGAGGTTGGCAGGCCCTTTTTCTCCTGGGTCGCCATGTCGGCTTCGGCAACGCTGCCGCCCTTGCATTCAGCGATGAACGCTTGCAGCTCAGGGTTGCCTTGTGCGGCCAGGGTTGCCAGCGGGTGCTCGGCAGCCACGGCGACGTAAGTCGCGCCCATCAACGTATCGGGGCGGGTGGTGAAGACCTTGAGTGTGCCTGCCTCGCCGATGGAGTCGACGTTGTAAGGGAACTGCACTTCCATGCCGCGGGATTTGCCAATCCAGTTGCGCTGCATGGTTTTGACCTGCTCCGGCCAGCCGGGCATGTCGTCGAGGCCTTCAAGCAGCTCATCTGCGTAAGCAGTGATCTTGAAGTAGTACATCGGGATTTCGCGTTTTTCGATCACTGCGCCGGAGCGCCAGCCGCGACCGTCGATCACTTGTTCGTTGGCCAGAACGGTCTGGTCCACCGGGTCCCAGTTTACGGTGCCGTTTTTGCGGTAGATCACACCTTTTTCGAACAGGCGGGTGAACAGCCATTGTTCCCAGCGGTAGTAATCCGGCTTGCAGGTGGTGATTTCGCGGGACCAGTCAACAGCCAGGCCCAGGCTGCGAAGCTGGGTTTTCATGTAGGCGATGTTTTCGTAAGTCCACTTGGCCGGCGCGACGTTGTTTTTCATCGCGGCGTTTTCGGCCGGCATGCCGAAAGCGTCCCAACCCATGGGCTGCAGGACGTTTTTGCCAAGCATGCGCTGGTAACGGGAAATCACGTCACCGATGGTGTAGTTGCGCACGTGCCCCATGTGTAGCTTGCCGCTTGGGTACGGGAACATCGATAGGCAGTAGAAAGTCTCCTTGCCTAGATCTTCGCTGACTTCGAAGGACTTTTGGTTGTCCCAGAATGATTGGGCGGCGGCTTCTATTTCACGGGGCTGATATTGTTCGTGCATGGCTACTTGTACTAATAAAGGGTGGCCTAATCCTCTTCAACAAATACCGGCTAATGTGTTGCCCGGTCAGGTTGGAGTAGGAGTTACAGGAAGTCCCGTAGCATACATGACCCCACTCTATCGAGGGAAACCCTGATTGCCTCATCATTCCGTTGGTCGCAGCAGTGCACCGGTTCTATATGCGCAGCTAAGCTCAGTCGTGGGGGAGATATATTTCCTTTAATGAGGTGTACGGATGGCAGAGTTGCAACGCAGCGTAGGAACATCGCAAGTGTATGAGCGGCTGATTGATCGTTTGAGTGTGGCTCTTGATTCAGCAAGGACAGCTGTCCTGTTACGTGATGAACGTCCTGTAGAGTTGGAATTGCGAGGCTTGAGTCGTGCCGAGCTGGAGTTGATCAACATTTATTTGAACCGGATCGGGCGTGAGGCTGATGGACGCTCGCAAGGCAGCATGAACATGCAGGATGCCCCTTATAAAGCCAAGGTCATCTGGCTTAAAGACAGGGTGCAGGGAGCGTAGGGCCATGCGGCGATTCAAGTCGGGCCCTCAGGTCGCATACAGCGGTACCCCGGGTTGATGCATCAGGCGTTTGTGTTCGGGTTTCTAACCTGCGCTGTTGATGCGTCCCTTCAACCCACTTAGGCTTCGGGCATCTTTGGAGATGCTCGATGCCTATTCGATATTTTTTTAAACAACTTCTGTTACCTCCCGGAATTCTCTTGCTGCTCCTGGTTCTCGCCTGGTGGCTGCGCCATTCGCGTCCGCGTTTGGCCGGTATGCTGTTTGCCTTGGGCGTGGGTGGTTTCTGGCTGATGAGCTTGCCGGTGATGGTGCAGTGGAGTGCCAGTGTGCTTGAGCGCGAACCTGCACTTGCCCGGAGCGAGTGGTCGACGCTGGCCCAGCGTGCCGATGCCATCGTGTTGTTGGGGTCGGGGCGTGAGCAGGGTGATCCGGCATGGGGCAGTGATCAGCCGACGGGGGTAGGGCTGGAGCGTCAGCGTTATGCGGCCCGGTTGGCCAAGGCGTCGGGGTTGCCGGTATTGGTCACCGGTGGTTTGCATTACGGCGTGCCGCCCAGCGAGGCACAGTTGATGGCGGACTCAATGCGTGATGACTTCGCCGTGAATGTGCGCTGGAAGGAAGAGCAAAGTCGCACCACGTGGGAAAACGCTCAAATGAGCGCAGATATTTTGTTGCCGCTGGGGATCAAGCGGGTGGTTGTGGTGACTCAGGCCTGGCACATGTCGCGTTCGAAGTGGAGTTTTGAACAGGCGGGCTTTGACGTGGTACCCGCACCGGTTGGATTCTGGAGTGTAGACAATGGGCGGCCGCTGGGTGGCTGGATGCCAGAGTACAAGTCGTTCTGGCAGTCCGGGTTGTTGATCAATGAAGCGGTTGGGCAGATTGCCTATCCGCTTTTTTACCGGTAACCGGGGGGAGCAATGGCTTGGCTGCTGTGGGAGTGAGCCTGCTCGCGATGTAAGCACTGCAGTCGCAGTGAGGCGTTCGCGAGCAGGCTCTCTCCCACAGCGGATTGCCCACATCGGAGATGCCCGGCAGGCGCTATACCGTCTTGGCAATCCGGCTGGTGATCAGCGCCCAGCCGATCAGCAGGCTGCACAGGATGATCAGCGGCCACGAGCGCCATTGCAGGTAAGGCGTCAGGTCATGCATAGGCACCACTTCGCCATACATGATGCCGCGTTCAAACTGCGGGATCTGCGTGGTGATTTGCCCAAATGGGTCGATCAGCGCAGTCACGCCATTGTTGGTCGCCCGGATCATCCAGCGTCCCGCTTCCAGGGCGCGCATTTGCGCCATCTGCAAGTGTTGCAGCGGGCCGATCGAGGTGCCGAACCAGGTGTCGTTGCTGATGGTCAGCAAAATGTCGCTCTGGGCCGCAAGGCCGGCCACGAAGTCCGGGTACACCACTTCATAGCAAATCAGCGGCGCGATCTGGTAACCCTTGGCTTGCAGCATGGCCTGGTCGGCCGGGCCGCGGGCAAAGTCCGACATTGGCAGGTCGAAGAAGGCGATCAAGCCACGCAACACATCCTGCATCGGCACGTACTCACCAAACGGCACCAGTTTCTGTTTCAGGTAGATGCCATCGGCTTCCCCGACAGCGGTAATGCCGTTGAAGAAGCGCTGCTCGTGACGCACTTCCTGGCGAATCGGTACGCCGGTAATCAGCGCCGAGTTTCGATCCGCAGCAAACCGCCCCATCATGCTCAGAAAGCCTTCCGCGTTTTCTTTGAGCACCGGCACAGCGGTTTCTGGCCAGACGATCAAGTCGACCCGCTTGGAGCTGAAGGTCATGTCGCGGTACAGGGCCAGCTGCGCATTAAGCTGCGCGGGGTCCCATTTCATGCTTTGTTCGATGTTGCCCTGGATCGCCGCCACGCTTAACGGATCGCCCGAGGGGCTGGTCCAGGCGTGGTGCTTGAGAGCCTGGCCGAGGCACCAGGGGCCGAGCAGGAGCAACACGCCAGCGGCGACAAAGGCTTTGCGTTTGGCCTTGATCAGGCGTGGCAGGTTGCACAGCAGGGCTGCGGTCAGCGCCAGGGTGAAAGAGATCAGCCACATGCCGCCCAGCGGGGCCAGCCCGGCCAGCGGGCCGTCGAGCTGACTGTAACCGGAGTACAGCCATGGGAAGCCGGTGAGGAACCAGCCGCGAAACGCTTCCTGGGCGACCCACAACGCAGCAAACGCCAGCGTGTCGGCCAGCGGCGCTTCGTTACGGCGAATCCAGCGAGCCCAGAGCCAGGCAGGCAGGGCAAAGAACCAGGCAATTGCCGCCGTGAATGCCAGCATCAACAGCCCGGCCAGCAGCACCGAAGCGCCACCGAAGTGGTGAATGCTGTAGTAGATCCAGCTGGTGCCCGCGCCAAACAGGCCAAAGCCGTAGCACCAGCCACGGCCCAGCGCTTGTTTTGGGGGCAGGTCGCGCAAGCCGAGGTAGAACATGGCCAGGGCAACCAGTGCCAACGGCCAGATATCGAAGGGGGCCAACGCCAGGGTTGTCAGTGCGCCGGCCACCACGGCCAGCAAGTTACCGGGCCAGCCGGGTGAGGTTATCCAGCGCATTTCAATCCTTGGTATTGAGGTTTAGCGGGCAATAGGCGTCAGGCGAATCAGATGAATCCGGCGACTGTCAGCATTCAGGATGCGGAAGCGGTAAGGGCCGATTTCAGTGATTTCGTTGCGTTTTGGCAAGTGCCCGAACGCGCTCATGACCAGACCGCCCACAGTGTCGAATTCATCGTCGGAGAATTCGCTGTCGAAGAACTCGTTGAAGTTCTCGATCGGGGTCAGGGCCTTGATCAGGAAGTCACCGCTGGGCAGTGGCTTGATGTAGCTGTCTTCCTCGACATCGTGCTCGTCTTCGATGTCGCCGACGATCTGTTCCAGAACGTCTTCAATCGTCACCAGACCCGCCACGCCGCCGTACTCGTCAATGACGATGGCCATGTGGTTGTGGTTGGCCCGGAACTCACGCAACAACACGTTAAGGCGCTTGGACTCAGGGACAAATGTCGCCGGACGCAGCAAATCCTTGATGTTGTACTTGTCGCCGTTCTCCTGAAGGATCAGCGGCAGCAGGTCTTTGGCCAGAAGTACGCCCAGGACGTCGTCGTGGCTTTCGCCGATCACCGGATAGCGCGAGTGCGCCGCTTCGATGATCGCCGGGAGAAACTCTCGGGGTGTCTGGGTCGCCCTGATGCTGATCATCTGCGAGCGCGGAACCATGATGTCCCGTACTTGCAGGTCAGCCACTTGAATGGCGCCTTCGACGATGGCCAGCGCTTCGCTGTCCAGCAGTTTGTTCTGATGTGCTTCGCGCAGCAGCTCAAGCAGCTCCTGGCGGTTTTTCGGCTCATGGGCAAATGCCTGGGTCAGCTTACCTAACCATGACTTTTGCCCGTTGCTCGATCGGTCTTCGCTCATAGCGATTTACTCGTATCCCTTGGTAGTTTCAGTGGGTGTATCAGGTTTCGTCGTCTGCATACGGGTCAGGATGACCCAGTTCTGCAAGCAACGTTCGTTCCAGTGCTTCCATTTCTTCGGCTTCTTCATCTTCTATATGGTCGTAACCCAGAAGATGCAAGCAGCCGTGAATCACCAGATGGGCCCAGTGGGCTTCAAGGCTTTTGCCTTGTTCCGCGGCTTCGCGTTCAACCACTGCCACGCAAATGACCAGATCGCCCAGCAACGGGATATCCAGAAACTCGTCGGGCACGTCGGCCGGGAAGGACAGCACGTTGGTCGCGTAGTCTTTCTGGCGCCAGGTGTGATTAAGCTCACGGCCTTCGGGTTCGTCTACTAGACGAATGGTCATTTCCGAATCAGCGGTGCGCTGGCGCAGGGCCAGTTCGCACCATTGGCGGAACTGGGCTTCGGTGGGTGCCGTTGCCTCGGTGGCCAGTTGCAGGTCAAGCTCAAGCATCGTGACGGTAATCCTTTGCAGCGGGCAGTGCGGCCAGCTTGTCGGCGGCTTCCTGTTCGTAGCGCCCGTAGGCTTCCACAATGCGCTGCACCAGCGGGTGGCGCACCACGTCTTTGGACTGGAAGTGAGTAAAGCTGATGCCCGGTACGTCCTTGAGCACTTCGATGACGTGGTTCAGGCCAGACTTGGTGCCCTTGGGCAGGTCGATCTGGGTGATGTCACCTGTGATCACGGCGGTAGAGCCAAAGCCGATACGGGTCAGGAACATCTTCATTTGCTCAACGGTGGTGTTCTGGCTTTCGTCGAGAATGATGAAGCTGTTGTTCAGCGTACGACCGCGCATATAGGCCAACGGTGCGACTTCAATAACCTGGCGCTCGATCAGCTTGGCCACGTATTCAAAGCCCAGCATCTCGTACAGTGCGTCGTAGAGCGGTCGCAGGTACGGGTCGATTTTTTGCGACAGGTCGCCGGGCAGGAAGCCGAGTTTCTCGCCTGCTTCAACCGCCGGACGAACCAGCAGGATGCGGCGGATCTGCTCGCGTTCCAGGGCATCAACGGCGCAGGCTACGGCCAGGTAGGTTTTACCTGTACCTGCCGGGCCAACCCCGAAGTTGATGTCGTTGCCCAGAATCTCTTTGACGTAGCGCTGCTGGTTGATGCCGCGAGGGCGAATCATGCCCTTTTTGGTGCGCAACGAAACGCTGGCTTCGGCCACAGGATTGCTGGCGAGGTCTTCGACGGCAGATTCCTGCAGGAACAGGTGCACCATGTCCGGCGAAAGCTCAGAGGCTTTGGTTTCGCGGTACAGGCGGCGCAGCAGGTTTTCTGCGGAGGACGTCAGTTTTGGGTCGCCGATCAATTCGAATTGATTGCCGCGATTGCGGATTTCGATCGTCAGGCGCTGTTCAATCAAGCGCAAATGCTCGTCGAATTGCCCGCACAGATTGGCGAAACGGCGAGCCTCAAAAGGCTCGAGAAGGAAGCGATGTGGTTCTATGGGTGCGTTCAAGGTCGTATTTAGCCGCCCTTAGGCAATTAAGATGAAATAAAGGATAACGCTAGCAGGTCATGCGTGAAAGGACTTACTGATGTGACGTAAACCTGTAGCCGCTGGTACTGGCTGCGATCGTCCACGAAGTGGGCGCTAGCGTTTAACGGCTATCCGATCGCAGCCTTGGGCCGCGGCTACAGGTTCTGCTTAGTTCAGCAGCGAGCCCCGCAACGAGTGCGGCTGGGCAGCATCGATATGCACATCGGCGAATTGCCCGATCAGCTGCGGGTTGTCGCAGCGGAAGTTGACGATGCGGTTGTTCTCGGTGCGCCCCTGCAGCTCGCCAGGGTCTTTCTTCGAGTAGTCAGTGACCAGAATCCGCTGGGTTGAACCCACCATCTGGCGGCTGATTTCGAAACCCTGCTGGTTGAGGCGATGTTGCAGCGCGTTCAGACGCTCCTTCTTGCGCTCTTCCGGCGTGTCGTCAGCCAGATCGGCGGCCGGGGTGCCCGGTCGCTGGCTGTAAACAAAGGAGTAGGAGAAGTCGAAACCCACGTCTTCGATCAGCTTCATGGTTTGTTCGAAGTCTTTTTCGGTTTCGCCCGGGAAGCCGACAATAAAGTCCGAACTGATGCAGATCCCCGGCACGGCAGCGCGCAGTTTGCGCAGCTTGGACTTGTACTCCAGCGCCGTGTGGTTGCGCTTCATCGCTGACAGGATGCGGTCAGAGCCCGACTGCACAGGCAAGTGCAGGTGCTTGACCAGTTCCGGGACTTCGGCGTGAGCCAGGATCAGGCTGTCGGAGAACTCCAGCGGGTGGGAAGTGGTGTAGCGAATACGCTCGATGCCGTCGATGGCCGCAACCACGCGAATCAGCTCGGCGAGATCCGCCAGGCGGCCGCCCTCGGTCAGGCCGCGGTAGCCGTTGACGTTCTGGCCGAGCAAGGTCACTTCGCGCACGCCGTTTTCAGCCAGGTGAATCACCTCGGCCAACACGTCGTCGAACGGGCGGCTGACTTCTTCGCCGCGGGTGTAAGGCACCACGCAGAACGTGCAGTACTTGCTGCAGCCTTCCATGACCGACACGTAAGCGCTCGGACCGTCGATGCGCGGCTCGGGCAGGTGGTCGAATTTCTCGATCTCGGGGAACGATACATCGACCTGCGGCAGCTTGGTGAGGCGCGCGGCGTTGATCATTTCAGGCAGGCGGTGCAGGGTTTGCGGGCCGAACACCACGTCCACATAAGGTGCGCGATCGCGGATCGCGGCACCTTCCTGGCTGGCAACACAACCGCCCACGGCAATGACCATGTCGGGGTTGGCCAGTTTCAGTTCGCGCCAGCGGCCCAGTTGTGAATACACGCGGTCTTGGGCGCGTTCACGGATTGAACAGGTATTAAGCAGGATGACATCAGCGTCTTCGGCGCGCGCTGTGACTTCCAGGGCCTGATGTTCACCCAGCAGGTCGACCATGCGCGAGCTGTCGTACTCATTCATCTGGCAACCGTGGGTTTCGATGTAAAGCTTCTTGGCCATGGGTGTTCATCAAGTGATTCAAAGAACCGCGCATTATAGGGGGCATAGCCGTTGCTTCCTAGCATTGTGCGTCTGACGGCTATGCTATAGTTCGCGCCCTCTTTTATACCTTCAGATGCTTACCCGCCCACCATGACCAAACGTGAAGCTCCAATTTACAAGGTGATTTTCCTTAACCAGGGCCAGGTGTTCGAAATGTACGCCAAGCAGATCTATCAAAGCGATCTGTGGGGTTTCCTGGAAGTGGAGGAATTCGTCTTTGGTGAGCGCACGCAAATGGTCGTTGACCCGAGCGAAGAAAAGCTCAAGGCCCAGTTCGAAGGCGTGGTGCGCAGTTTTGTGCCGATGCATTCGATTGTGCGCATCGACGAGGTTGAACGTCTGGGTACCCCGAAAATCAGCGAAGCCCGCGGCATGAGCAACGTGATGCCGTTTCCGTTTCCGATGCCGGAAAAGTAAGGTCTCTTCTTTTTAGCGCGTCCTCTCCTCTTGCATAGCGTTGGGTGCTTCTACCCGCTCAACGTGCACGTCTATAAATAAGTTTGAACTATCTATCACTAATAAAGTTGCTGAAATATCAGCTCTTTAGGTTGGGTGTGTTTTTTGTATTTTAAATTTCGTGTGTGTACGTAGGAAGCTGCTTACTTAAAATTGGTATTTGTCTGTCTGGATTTTTTGTTGAGTTGTCTTTTTGTTTGGGTGTATTTTTTCGTTGTCGGCTATTCGGCTGGCCATTGATATTTATGTGGAGATATAGAGATGAACGTTTCTAGTAAAGTATCGACCGTAGATCAAGTTAAACCCGTTCAAAAGCTATCTGTCGAGGCCATGAAGATGCTTGCCAGTGCGAACAATAATGGAAGTGGCGGTCACTGTCAGGGCGGAGGTGATGGTAACTGGTAATAAGGTGGCGCTGCCGGCTTAACTGCCGGCAGTTCAATGGAGGGGCTTCTTATGACTAGAAAATACGATGATATTGTTAAGACACTTCCTCATTCAATGGAAGTGGTCGTTGGTGATAGTGTGCTGCCAACCCTGGAAGAGGCCGTGGCGCACATTAATGGGATGGATTTCGATCTGATAAAAAACAAGCTGATGTCGGGTGACAGGCTGTTGTGCCGAAAATGGCATTCCTTAGAGGCTGAGATTGCAATACAGTATTATAAGAATTTTCTTTTTTTGAATAAAAAATATTCTCGAGCGTATCCTGTGCTTCCTCCTTTACTTGAGGTGGATGAGGTTTGGCATCATCACATAATGGACACTCGGCAGTATAAAATTTATTGCGAGAAAATATTTGGTTACTTCTTTCATCACTATCCTTATTTCGGAATGCGCAGTGCAGAAGACGAAGTGAATCTGCACGTAGCGTTTGAGGTCATGCAGGCATTGCATGAAGTTGAGTTTGGTAAAAAAATGATTTCGGTGTGGGGGGCAAGTGATGCGCTATGAAAGATTCATGCGTCGCTCTTTAGTGCCGCTCACCATCAGTCGAGTCATGCCATATTTCGGAATAACGTTCTTGCTGGCCTTGGTGGCTCACAAACACGCGAGTGACCTTGCGTTGATGTCGTATGTGCTGGCGATTTTTTCTGTAGTGGCCGTGATGCTTTCAATGTCATTGGGGGCGACGGGTAATTTAATCGCTGAACATTCGGATGACATCCAGGAAAAGACGTATTTGTTTCGTGGCGGTTTCAGCGTTTCGTTAATAATGGCAGTGGTGTCACTATTGATTGGTTTCGTAATACTTGCGTGGATTGCCGATTTTCCGGGAGCCCAAATGAATGTTAATAAAGTTCATGCGCTGGCGGCTATTTATATCGGCGCGATACCGGTATTGGTTATTAATACATTCCTCCAGTTTTTTCATGAGGCGAATGGAGATGCTCGAGCATGTTCGATAATAAGGTCGGGTGCTACGGTGTGTGCGGGTTTGTATTTAGGGGTGGCATTCCATGCGGCCGGTACCGAAAGTTTTATTTATTGGGCGGTGGGGTATTTCTTGTTCGGTGAAGTGTTATTGCTGCTCTGCCTGTTACGGCTTTCATGGAGGCGTAATTTCGATTTTTATCCGATGTATTGCACGCGGACAACGCAAAGTATTATCAGATTGGGTTTTCCAATAGCGTTTGGATTGGCCGGGCAGAAGCTGTATTTTTATTTATTGAATGAGAAGTTGGCGACAGAAGCGTCTGCGCAGGTAGCTCAGTTGTCGGTGTATATGTCGGTGGTGGGGTTATTTATGATTCCTGTGATTGCGTACTGTCAGGCCCACAGTCTTTATATCAGCAGGCACGCCGAGCAACGTTTGGCTTCTTATGTAAAGGGCCAGTTGGGGTTGTCGATATTGATCGTGTTGCTGCTCGGTGTGCTATCAGTAGCAGGCCGTTCTCTTTTCTTTTGGTTAGGCGAGACAATAGTCACGTTTGATCGTGATGCCTTTATATCAGTCAGTTGCCTTTTGGCGAGTGGTTCGGTGCTCTCCCTGAGTACCTCTCACTTGCGCGGGCTGCGGGACACGTTGGCCCCTCAATTGATGATGAATATGGTGATGTTGAGTGTCTTGATACCCATCATCTACTTCGCCAATGTGGGGAACGTCGATATCCATTTCTATCTCAGACTGCAAAGTGCAGGCTTGCTGGTGGGCTGTATATGCCTGCAGCTACGTATCCGGCACAGGCACGTTGTCGCCGCCAAACCAGCAACGGTTTGAAATCAGGGCAGCGGTGAAAACGGCGAGCGGGCGTCCGTCGACTGCAGTTCCTGCAGGTATTTGCGGAAGATCTGCCCCAGTATCTGGGTCGCGGTTTCGAGTTGGTCGCGGGGCATTTGCTCTGCCACCAGATCGGCGGTGTCCAGCGCATCTTCGGCGCCGTTAACGGCGGCCATCTTCAGCACGATATACGCCTGAATGTTATTGGCCGGCACGCCTTCGCCCTTGAAGAACATGGTACCGAGCTGGAATTGCGCCATGGCGTGGCCTTGCAGCGATGCCTGCTCGAAATAGCTCAATGCCTTGTTGAGGTCGCGCGGGGCATTTTTACCGTCGTAATAGAACTCGCCTAACTCGTATTCGGCTTCTGCATCCCCGGCTTTTGCCGCTTCAACGCATGCCGCAAGCGCCTCTGCGAGGTCTTCAGGCTGAGTATTGAGGGTGCAGCGACCCATTGCTGGGATCAACAACGAGTTACCGCCTGCCTGGACAAGCAGCGGTTGTAGGAGCAACAGGCAGCCCAGTGCAAGGGCGCGGCCGGTGCGGTTCATGGGAATCGACGTACCTCTGGAAAGACGGGCTGACCCGACCATGGGATGTATAGGCGCGCATTATGAAATAAGCGGAGGCAACCTTACAAAGTCTTTACTCGTTTTTCTGCTGCCTGACCGACATATCCATTGATTTAAGACGATTTTGGACGGGCGGGGTAAAAGATCATGTCATTACGGGCATAAAAAAACGGCAAGGGCATCAACCCTTGCCGTTTTTGTGGATCACTTCAGTGCGGCAAATGCGCGTTCAGCTGCATCCAGAGTCAGTTGCAGCTCTGCCTCGCCGTGGGCAATCGAGGTGAAACCGGCTTCAAATGCGCTCGGTGCCAGGTACACGCCACCGTCCAGCATCAGGTGGAAGAAGCGCTTGAACAGGTCGGCATCGCTGGCCATGACGTCGTCGAAGGTCACGATGTCGTCAGCGCCGCTGAAGTACAGGCCGAACATGCCGCCTGCCTGGGTGGTGACGAAGGGAATACCCGCCGCATCGGCGCGCTGTTGCAAGCCTTCAAGCAAGCGCGTGGTGTAATCGCTCAGCTCGGCGTGGAAGCCCGGGCGGCTGATCAGGCGCAAGGTGGTCAGGCCTGCCGCCATCGCCAGCGGGTTACCGGACAAGGTGCCGGCCTGGTAAACCGGGCCCAGTGGCGCGATGTGCTGCATGATTTCGCGCTTGCCGCCGAAGCAGCCTACCGGCATGCCGCCGCCGATGATCTTGCCGAAGGTGCTCAGGTCCGGGGTCACGCCGTAATAGGCTTGAGCACCACCCAGGGCAACACGGAAGCCGGTCATCACTTCGTCAAAAATCAGCACCACGCCGTGCTTGTCGCACAGGCTGCGCAGCCCTTGCAGGAAGCCCGGCGCAGGCGGCACGCAGTTCATGTTGCCGGCCACCGGCTCGACGATGATGCAGGCCACGGTGTCGCCGACTTCGCCCAGCAGCTTTTCAACCGCGTCGATGTCATTGAAGGCGGTGGTCAGGGTGTGTTTGGCGAAGTCAGCCGGAACCCCGGCCGAGCTCGGCACGCCCTGGGTCAGCAGGCCGGAACCGGCCTTGACCAGCAGGCTGTCGGAGTGGCCGTGGTAGCAACCTTCAAACTTGAGAATATTGTCGCGGCCGGTGAAACCACGGGCCAGGCGGATGGCGCTCATGGTGGCTTCGGTGCCGGAGCTGACCATGCGCACCATTTCCATCGACGGCACGATGGAGCACACCAGATCCGCCATTTCGGTTTCCATGGCGGTCGGAGCGCCATACGACAAGCCGTGCTCCAGTTGTGCACGCACCGCATCCAGCACTTCTGGATGGCTGTGGCCCAGAATCATCGGCCCCCACGAACCGACGTAATCGACATAACGCTTGTTGTCTTCGTCAGTCACGTAGGCGCCTTCGGCGTGCTTGAAGAACAGCGGGGTGCCGCCCACGCTCTTGAACGCACGAACGGGCGAGTTCACGCCACCGGGGATGTGTTTTTGGGCATTGGCAAACAGGGTTTCGGAACGAGACATGGGGGCTCTCTCTGAATCAGGATTCGGTATTTAAATAGACAGTAAGGTGTTGAACGCCTTGGCGCGGCGGGTGACTTCCTGGGCACTGTCAGCGCCAAACAGGCCGTGCACCACTGCCAGCAAATCGGCGCCATGGGCGACCAGTGGCGCAGCGTTGTCCAGGGTAATGCCGCCAATCACACAAATCGGCACGTTGAGCCGGGCGCGAGCCTGGTCCAGCACATCCAGGGTCGCGGTAGGGGCGCCGGGCTTGGTGCTGGAATTGAAAAAGCGGCCAAAGGCAACATAACTCGCACCTTCCTTGGCTGCTTGCTCGGCAAGTTCAATCTGGCTGTGGCAGGTCGAACCAATGATGGCATTGCGCCCGAGCAGTGCCCGGGCCGGCGTCAGCGGACCATCGGTTTGCCCCAGGTGTACGCCTACGCCCAGGCGCGCAGCCAGCTCGGCATCGTCGTTGATGATCAAGTGCGCCTTGTAACGCTCGCACAAACCACGCAAGGCCTCGGCTTCGCGAAGGCGACGAGCGTCGTCGTTGCTTTTGTCGCGGTATTGCAACAGCGTCAGGCCGCCATCGAGGGCGGCCTCAACGTAGGGCAGCAGCTTGCCGGCCAGCAGTTGGCTGTCAGTGATTGCATACAGGCCGCGCAGTGTCATGGGTCGTGCCTCTTTCGTTACGAGCAGAAGTCCAGCGGCAAGCGGCGCGGTACAAACTGCCCCTGCCCCAGTTGCTCGGCATCGCGCAGGGTGCGCCACGTGTAGTTGAGCGCGGTTTGCACGGCGCTGACCAGTTCTTCACCGATGGCCAGTCGCCCGGCCAGGGTGCTGGCCAGAGTGCAACCCGAACCGTGATAGCTGCCGGGCAAGCGATAGCAGGTAAAGGTGTGGCGGCTACCGTCGCGGCTGTACAGGCGGTTATGGACTTCGTGCTCATCACCGTGACCGCCGGTGATCAGCAGGTGCTGGCAAAAAGGCAGCAGTTTTTCTGCGCACTCATCGGCGCTGCCATCGGGCAGTTCGGCCAAAATGCGGGCTTCGGGAAGGTTGGGGGTGGCAATGGTGGCCAGTGGCAGCAGGCGTTCGCGCATGGCGTAGCCCACTTCGTCCTTGCCCAGTCGTCCGCCACCGCCTGCGCGCAACACGGGGTCGCAGACCATCGGCAGATGCGGGTGGGCCTGAAGCAGTTCGACCACGGTGTCGACCATTTCCAGTGAGCCAAGCATGCCCAGCTTGACCGCCGCAACGGTGGAGTCGCTAAGCACGGCATCGGCCTGCGCCAGCACCCACTCACGGTCCAGCACGCGGAAATCGCGGACATTGACGGTGTTCTGCACAGTCAGGGCGGTCACCACGGGAGCGGCGTGACAACCTTGAGCCAGCAGGGCTTCGATATCTGCCTGCAAGCCGGCACCACCACTGGGGTCATGGCCGGAGAGACAGAGGACAACGGGGCGAGAACTGTAGATATTCATGGTGCGCGAGCTTACCACCAAACGGTTTTTTGGGGCGCTTGGTCCGTGTTCACTTATAGAGTGGTCGCAAGTCTTTGGTCAGCGTGATAGATGGCCTTGTCTAGACCTGTAATGTTCTCTGTAAGGCCCGAGATAGAGCCTTTCTATTGATTTTTCGCATACTGTGTATGTGCCATTAATGGCTATGTTAAAGTGCCTGCAAATTAATAACCGGTCATTCGGTCGACGTCGTCTCAAAGGGAATATGGGATGCGCACGTCATCGGGTGGGCTACGTTGGGGCTGTATGCGCTATTTGTTGATGATGTTGTTGGGCTGGCTACCGATGCTGGCCAGCGCAGTCTCTTTTGACGAAACCACACAAAGCCTGCCCTTGGGCCGTGTGATGCAAGTCTTTGAAGACGTCGGTGGAAAAGCGACTCTGGCGGATGTCACGGCACGCGCCGGGCTGTTCAAGCCGCACACCAAAGACACGTTGAACGAGGGCTACTCGCACTCGGCCTTCTGGATCAAGGTTGATCTGCATTACCAGCCGCAAGACCCGACAGCTCATCGCACCTGGCTGCTGGAATTGGCTTACCCGCCGCTTGATTCCATCGAGCTGTACCTGCCGGATACCGCTGGCAACTACCGGCTGGTGGAGCGCACGGGGGACGCGTTGCCCTTTGGCAGCCGCCCGATCAAAGAAAACAATTACCTGTTTGAACTCAACTTCAGCCCGGAGCAAAGCCAGACTGCGTACTTGCGCCTGGCCAGTCAGGGCTCGGTTCAGGCACCGCTCACGCTCTGGTCCGCCCAGGCCTACCTCGAAGAACAGCCCATACGGATTTACATCCTGGGCCTGATTTATGGCGTGTTGCTGGGCATGCTGGTTTACAACCTGTTCATTTACCTCAGTGTGCGTGACACCAGTTACCTCTATTACATCTTCTATATCGCCTCTTTTGGCCTGTACCAGCTGTCGGTCAATGGTGCAGCGGTGCAGTACTTCTGGCCGGACAACCCGTGGTGGGCCAATGCGTCCACACCGTTCCTGATTGGCGCGTCGGCGTTTTTCGGTTGTCAGTTTGCCCGCTCTTTCCTGCACACCGCCTCCCACAGCCGCTGGCTGGACCGGGCCCTGATGCTGCTGATGGCCGTGGGCGCCCTGGTGATGGTGCTCGCACTGACCACCAGCTATGCCGTGTCGTTGCGCCTGGCGACAGGGCTGGCGTTGGCGTTTATCGTCACCATCTTTACTGCCGGCGTCGTGGCCTGGGTCCGTGGCTTGCGGGTTGCACGCTACTTTGTGATCGCCTGGTCGGCCTTTTTGCTGGGTGGTCTGGTCAATACGCTGATGGTGCTGGGCTATCTGCCAAACGTGTTCCTGACTATGTACGCCAGCCAGATCGGCTCGGCAATTGAGGTGGGGCTGCTGTCGCTGGCTCTTGCCGATCGCATCAATGCCATGCGGGACTTGCAGGCGCGCACGCTGCAGGAGTCCGGGCAAAAGCTGGCCGCCATGAACCAGCAACTGGCCCGCACCAACCAGCTTAAAGACGAGTTTTTGGCGACGGTCACCCATGAATTGCGCACCCCCATGAACGGTGTGATCGGCTCCCTGGAGTTGATCAAAACCCTGGACATGGGCCCTGAGCTTGAGCAGTACACCCAGACTGCCGAGGGCTCGGCGCGCGAGATGATGCACATGGTCAACGGCATCCTGGCCCTGACCGAGCTGCAAGCGGGCCGACTTAAAGCGCGCCCACAGCCTTTTAGCCTGAATGAGCTGTTGCAAGGCCTGAGCGATCAGTTCGGCCCGGCGGCGCGCAGCAAGGGTCTGGAGTTTTCGTATGAAATCGCACGCAACTTGCCCGATCACTGGGTAGGCGATGCCGAGAAAATTCGCCAGTGCCTTGAGTGCCTGCTGGATAACGCCATCAAGTTCACCTGCGAAGGCGGCGTGATTGTGCGGGTGACCGGCAAAGTTGCAGAGTCTGGGCGCTGGGCGCTGGCTTTTAATGTGATCGACAGCGGCATCGGCTTCGTTCACCAGGAAGAAGCCGAGCTGTATCAGCACTTCTTCCAGGTTGATGGTTCCATGACCCGCGGCTATGGCGGGTTGGGCATCGGTCTGGCGATTTGCCGGCGCCTGGTGGAATTGCTTGGCGGGCGTCTGACCCATCATTCGCAGCCAGGGCAGGGCTCGCAGTTTCAGTTGTTGCTGGAGCTTGAGTCGCCGCCCGCGGCCTCGCCGCAGGAGCCGGCACAGACGCCTGCACTCGCTCGAACCCCGGGCGAGTGCGTCGTTTTGCTGGTCGAAGACACGGCCAGCAATCCCGTGGCCGTACGTGGCATGTTGCTCCGGCTGGGTTACCGCGTGCTCAGTGTTGACACGGGGCAGGCGGCCATAGAGGCCCTGCGCCGTGAGCGGGTGGACGCGGTGTTGCTGGCGTGTCCGTTGGAGAGGGTGGCCGGCACGTCGATGGGCAATCAGTTACTGACCTTGGCCGCGTGTGCACAGTTACCGGTGCTGGCGCTGTTCGGGTCAGAAGCCGAGGCTCAGCAGGCCCGTGAGCAGGTCGATGGCATCACCGATTACTTGCTCAAGCCCCTGCGTTTTGAAGACCTGCAGTACGCCTTGGTACAGCGACTGTTGACAGGTCATAGTGGTAAAAACGCCGAGTTTTAGGCGTCTATGCCACTTGCTCAGGCACAGATGCGTGCTTCACTGGCTCCATTGGCATGATCCACAGGAGCCCGCGCAATGAACCTGCATCAGTACGCTGAAACCCACGAAGTGACCAATCAGCCGCCGTCTCTGGACGGCGTGAACCTGTACCGCATCGACCTGCCGCTGCAACAGTGGAGCCAGCATTTTGGTGCGGGCTGGGCGCAGCCGCGGATCGATCGGTACGGTGCGCTGGCGGGTGGCCCGTTGATGGCTGCGGGCTTTTTAGCCAATGAAAACAAACCGCAGTTTGTCAGCCATGACCGTTATGGTCATCGGATCGATCTGGTGGAGTTTCACCCGGCGTACCACGAGCTGATGCGCACGGCGATTGAACACGGCTTGCCCTCCTTGCCCTGGACCGACCCGCAACCCGGTGCCCATGTGGCCCGCGCGAGCATGACCTACCTGCACACCCAGGCTGAAGCCGGCAGTGGCTGCCCTTTGACCATGACCTTCGCCAGCGTGCCGGCCTTGCGCCTGCAACCGGACATTGCCCGGGTGTGGCTGCCCAAAGTCCTCGCCACCGAGTACGACCCGCGCAATGTTGAGATCAGCCAAAAAGCCGGCGCCACACTCGGCATGGCCATGACTGAAAAGCAGGGCGGCACCGATGTGCGGGCCAATACCACGCGGGCGTATCCGGTGGGGGCCAAGGGGGCGGGGCAGGCCTATGAGCTGCTGGGCCACAAATGGTTTTGCTCGGCCCCGATGTGTGACGGCTTCCTGACCCTGGCGCAAACCGACAAGGGCCTGAGCTGCTTTTTACTGCCGCGCCATCGCCCGGACGGCAGCCGCAATGAGTTCTATATCCAGCGTCTGAAAAACAAACTGGGCAACCACTCCAACGCCTCCAGCGAAGTCGAGTTCCGTGGGGCGCTGGCCTGGATGATTGGCGAAGAAGGGCGCGGCGTGCCGACGATTATTGAAATGGTTGCCATGACCCGCTTCGATTGCATGGTCGGCTCCAGCGCTTTGATGCGTCAGGCGTTGACCCAGGCCAGCCATCATTGCGCCCATCGCCTGGTAGGCGGGCGGGTGCTGGCAGATCAGCCGTTGATGCAAAACGTATTGGCAGACCTGGCTCTGGAGAGCGAAGCCGCGCTGGCCTTGAGCCTGCGCATGGGCCGGGCGCTGGACCATCTGGACGACCCGCAAGAGGCCAGGTTTTCACGGCTGGTGACGGCGGTGGGCAAGTACTGGATCTGCAAGCGGGCCCCGGCCATGATCAATGAGGCGGCCGAATGCATGGGCGGTGCGGGGTATGTCGAAGACAGCATCCTGCCGCGTCTTTATCGCGAAGCACCGGTGAACTCCACGTGGGAAGGTTCGGGTAACGTTCAATGCCTGGACGTACTGCGCGCCCTCTCCAAAGAGCCGGGCGTGCTGGATGCCTTGTTCGCCGAGCTGGGTGACGGGCATGGCGACAGCCGTTTGGCGCAACACATTGCCGGGCTCAAGACCGCCTTCGGCGACACCGATGACATTCAATACCGCGCCCGGCAGCTGACCGAAGACATCGCCTTGGGCCTGCAGGCAAAACTGCTGCTGGAGGCGGGTAACAGCGACGTCAGCGACGCCTTTATCGCCAGCCGCCTGCAAGGCAGCGGCCGGGTCTACGGCACGTTGCCCCGGGGCTTGAATGTGGCGGCCATTGTTGCCCGATCCACCCCCAAATTCATGTAGCCGCTGAGGCGCGTAGCGAGGCTGCGATCGATGACGCAGTCATCGCAAAATCAGGCTCCACTGTTTGTCGGGAATGCCGCGAACTCAGGCTTTACGATCGCTGCGCAATCGGACGCAGCCTCGCTGTGCTCCTCAGCGGCTACAGGGCTAGATGGAGCGGATTGGCTCGTGCCTTTACCTCTCGATACAGGCAAGATAATGGCCTGCCCGTTCAGAAGACAGGATGCTTATCGTGACCGAAGCTTTTATTGTCGTTTCCACCGCTGAAGAGGCCGTCGAGCGGCTCGCAGCCTTGCACGAGCGCGCAACCACGGCGTTGAGCCAGGCACTCAAGCGTTACCTCAAGGATAGAGTCGAGCCCAGCGCCGAGGAACGCGCCCTGTTCCGTTACCCGGAGCTGCGGCTGACCAACAGCATCAACGGCGAAATTCCGACCCTGACCCGGGCGTACGCCAAGGTCCAGTTGCCGGGCACTTACAGCGTCACCGTGACCCATCCCGCCGCGTTCCGTAACTACCTGCTGGAACAGCTGGTGCCCTTGATGCGCGACTTCACGGTTGAAGTCGAAGTGGGCGTCAGCCAGCAAAATATTCCTTACCCCTATGTGGTCGAGCAGGGCGATGAACTGGCCGGCTCCGGCGTTACGGCGGCAGCCCTGGCACGGGTTTTCCCGAGTACTGACCTGTCGGCGGCCACTGATGGCATCGCCGATGGTCTGTACGACTGGGCAAACACCGATCCCCTGCCACTGGCGCTGTTCGACGCCGCACGGGTCGACTTCTCGCTGCGCCGCCTGGTGCACTACACCGGCAGCGACTGGCGCCATGTGCAGCCGTGGATCCTGCTGACCAACTACCATCGCTATGTTGACCAGTTCATCCTCCATGGCCTTGAGCAACTGCGCGATAACCCGCGCTTTGTGCGCATGGTGCTGCCGGGCAACGTCATTATCGAAAAGGCCATGGACTACGGCGAAGCGCAGGCGATTGCGGCCGGCGTGGTGTGGCATCGCTATCAGATGCCGGCGTATCACTTGCAGGCCAACGATGGCCACGGCGTGACCCTGGTGAACATCGGCGTTGGCCCGTCCAACGCCAAAAACATCACCGATCACCTGGCGGTGCTGCGTCCGCATTGCTGGCTGATGATTGGTCACTGCGGCGGTCTGCGCCAGTCGCAGACCATTGGCGACTACGTATTGGCCCACGCCTATATGCGCCGCGACGGGATTCTCGACCGTGTGGTGCCGCCCAATATCCCGATCCCGGCCCTGGCCGAGGTGCAACTGGCGTTGCAGGAAGCCGCCGCTCAAGTCACTGGCGAGCGTGGCGACGAACTGAAAAAACGTCTGCGCACCGGCACCGTGCTGACCTATGACGACCGTAACTGGGAACTGCGCTGGGCCCAGGAGCGTCCGCTGATCAACCTGTCCCGTGCGGTGGCCGTGGACATGGAAAGCGGCACTATCGCCGCCCAGGGTTATCGCTTGCGAGTCCCTTACGGCACCTTGCTGTGTGTGTCGGACAAACCGCTCCACAGTGAGATCAAACTGCCGGGATCAGCCAACGCGTTCTACGAACGGGCCGTGAGCCAGCATCTGAAAATCGGCCTCGCCGCCGTGGACTTGATGCGCAGCCAGCTCAATTCCCTGCACTCGCGCAAACTGCGCAGCTTTGACGAGCCGCCGTTCCGTTGATAGACGATGGTCATTTAGCGATCAGGGCACTAGCATTACACCCCCTGATCGTTAGATGTCCTTTTTGCCATGTCCCGTCCTGTTCGTCCCGCCCCACGCCGCCCGGCACCCAAAAGCACCAGCCCTCAGGCTGCCACTCGCCGCGTGGCCAAAGCGCCGCCTGCTGATCCCAAGCTGTTTTTGTTCAATAAACCGTTCGATGTGCTGACCCAGTTCAGCGACGAAGGCGGGCGGGCGACGCTCAAGGACTTTATCCCCATCCCCGGGATTTATCCGGCCGGGCGACTGGATCGGGACAGTGAAGGTTTGCTGCTGCTGACCAATGATGGCCAGCTACAGGCACGCATTGCCGATCCCAAGCACAAGTTGCCCAAGACGTATTGGGTGCAAGTGGAAGGCGAGCCCACCCCGGAGCAATTGCAGCAGTTGCGGGACGGCGTAGAGCTCAATGACGGCAAGACCCTGCCCGCCGAAGCCCGTGCCCTCGAAGAACCGCAGCTATGGCCGCGCAACCCCCCGGTGCGCTTTCGTAAAAGCGTGCCGACGGCGTGGCTCGAACTGGTGATTCGCGAAGGGCGCAATCGTCAGGTGCGGCGCATGACCGCTGCGGTGGGGTTGCCGACCTTGCGTCTGGTGCGCGTACGGATTGGCGACTGGACGATTGAAGGGCTGGAGCAGGGGCAATACAAGGAAGTCCCAGCGCGCCTATAGCGAGCCGGATTCGATCAGTGCGATGACCACGCTTTTGATGATGAATGCGGCCACGCCCAGGCCCAGTACGAAAAACAGGATGAACGAGCCAAAGCGCCCGGCCTTGGACTTCTTGGCCAGATCCCAGACGATAAAGGCCATGAAAATGATCAGCACGCTGACCAAAATCGTCATCATCCATTCTTCTAGTACGGCAGGATCCATCAGTGTTCTCCGGCATCATCGTGGGAAAAAGCCGTAGGAGTATACGTCATGGTGCCGAAGCGGATATTGATCTGGAGGGTGTACGCGAACTTCTGTAGCCGCTGCCGCAGGCTGCGATGGGTTGCGTAGCAACCTCCGGTTCTGGATCAGGAGCGAAGGTCCTTCGGCCCTTGTCGCAGCCTGCGGCAGCGGCTACAGGTGCTCGGATCAAGTGCGCAAATGAGTCAGCGGCAACTCGGTGCTGTTGAGTACCTGGTTGAGCACAAAACTGGAGCGCACGCTGGTGACACCTTCGATGCGGGTCAGCTCGCCCAGCAGCAGTTTTTGATAGTGATCCATGTCGGCGACCACTACTTTCAACTGATAGTCCGCGTCCATGCCCGTGACCAGGCTGCACTCCAGCACTTGCGGCAGGTTGCGGATACAGGCTTCGAAATTCTCGAAACGCTCAGGCGTGTGTCGGTCCATGCCGATCAGCACGTAGGCCGTCAGGCTTAAACCCAGCAGCTTGCGGTCGAGGAGGGCCACCTGCCGGCTGATGTAGCCGTCATCCTCAAGCTGTTTAACACGCCGTGAGCAAGGTGACGGCGACAGGCCTATGCGCTCGGCCAGTTCCTGGTTCGAGATGCGTGCGTCACGCTGCAATTCCGCCAAAATGCTTAGGTCATACCGATCGAGTTTGCTCACGAAGTTACCCTTTGTCATAACTATTGCGTGAAAGTATCCACCTTAAGGCAAAAATTGCGCAAGTAATGTTTTATTGAGCAATCTTCGCAATCGGCTGCCGCGGCCACAGGCCTATTCTTAATACCAGAATCACTGCCCGGACATAGAGTCCACTGCGGCCCGCCGAATCAGGCCAGCCGCGGCCGCCAACCCCACAGGGTTGCCCCGGCCCCCGGGCTACGCACTGTCCAGAAGACGGAGCGAGGTGAGCCAACATCACAAGTGTTGAGCCAGGACGAAAAAATTCAAAGGGCGACCGACGGGTCGCCCTTTTTTATTGCCCGAAATAAAACTGCGCAACTGTTAGCCTTTCGCAGAACCGGCCTCCAAATTTCCAGTCTTACAAGTAAGACCTATCCCTCAGTGAGAAACAGCATGAAATTGCGCATCTGGCGTTTGGCTACAGTTGGCGTGCTCTGTGTGAGTGTCAGCGGCCAGGTGCTGGCCGATGACTCGCGAGGTAACGACAATAATCAGCCACCCCACGGCAATAACGGCCAGCAACGGGGCCATCAGGAGCAAGGCGCCAACAACCAGGCGCGCCCCGAGCATGAGCAGGGCCGGGGGCAAGGTAATCAGGGCAATCAGCCCCGTGAACAGCACAACTCGCCCAATCAGGGGCGTGGCGAGCAGCAAGCCGGGCAGTGGCAGGCCCGTCCACAGCAGGAGACCCACGGCCAGGGCCAAGGCCACTCTGCCCCGCCTGCCAATAACCTGCCGATCCAGCCTCGTCCCAATGCCGTGCAGCAGACCCATAGCCCGAATCCTGGCGGGAATCAGAGTTGGCATACCGGAGGGTCAAACCAGGGTGGCAATCAAAATTGGCATACCGGTGATTCAAACCCGAGGCCCGGCTACTACCCTGGTGCCTCAAACAACAGCAGTCATCCCCGCGACCAGAACTGGGCCGGTCGTCCGTCCGGGCACGGCAATGGCTGGGGCTCGGGGCCGCAATACCGCCCCGGGTATATGGTCGACCGGTTCCCCGACAAGCACTGGCAAGTGCCTTATCGCGGCCAGAACTACTTCTTTTCAGGCGGCTATTGGTATCGCCCGCAAGGCCCGCCTTACGTCGTGGTTCGGCCACCGTATGGGATTCGCGTAGGGTACTTGCCAGATTATGCGCAGGAATTGTGGATCGGCAGCACGCTGCTGTTCCTGGCAGCGGGTGCGTATTACCAGTACCAGCCCGCGACTCAGGACTACATCGTGGTTCAACCCCCACCAGCCGCTCCGCAGCCCGTGAGCAACGGCTATGACGTTGTGGCTTACCCGGTGAATGGCCAGAGCCCTGAGCAAGTCAATCAGGATGGCTACGAGTGCTACCGCTGGGCTGTCAGTCAAAGCGGCTTTGACCCGGCCAAAGCGACCTATGCGCCGTCGCCGGCTGTGGTGCAAGCCTACCGGCAGGCCCAGGGCAGTTGCCTGAGCAGTCGCGGGTATCAGGTCACCTATTGAGGGATTTGACCACCTCCGTCGGGTCGGCATGCACCAGCACTTCGGCCCGGGGGTAGACCTTTTCAATCGCATCGGCGGCCTGGTCACAGAGGGCATGGGCAGCGGACAGGGTCAGCTCGCCCGGCAGCTCAAGGTGGAACTGCACAAACCAGATATTGCCCGAGATGCGTGTGCGAAAGTCGTGAGCACCCAGAACGCCGGGTACGCTACAGGCCAACTTCAGCATGTTCTCGCTGACGTCGCCCGGTAACTCCTGGTCCATCAACACGGCAAAACTCTCACGGGCGATCTGGATGGCGCTCCAGAGGATATACACCGCAATCCCCAGACCAAACCATGCATCCAGCTGCGGGAAGCCCACGCTGGCCAGCACCAGTGCAACCAGAATGCTGCCATTGAGCATCAAGTCTGAACGGTAATGCAGCGAGTCCGCGCGTACTGCGTTGGAGCCCGTGGCCTTGACCACCCGGTGTTGCAGCACCAGCAACGCGGCGGTCATGATCAGCGAAAACACGATCACGCCAATCCCGATCCACGGTGCGCCCATAGGCTCGGGGTTTTTCAGGCGTTCGAAGGCCTGAAAGGCAATCAACACCGCACTCACACCGATAAACAGCGCTTGCGCCATACCCGCCAGCGATTCGGCCTTGCCGTGGCCATAACGATGATCGTCATCGGCCGGGCGCAGGGCGTAATGCACCGCCAGCAAGTTGAGGAACGAGGTCACGCCATCGAGCAGCGAATCGGTCAGCCCGGCGAGCATGCTGATCGAGCCACTGAGCCACCAGGCGATGGCTTTGGTCACAATCAACAGGCTCGCCACCGCCACCGACGCGCGGGTGGCAAGGCGTAACAGGCGGGCGTGTTCCGGGCTGGAGGTCATAAACGGTCCTTATATCGCGCTATCAAGCGGCTGGCTGCAAACCGTACATGGCCAATTGCTGAGCGCTGCCCTTGTGCTGGATCAGGCGCGGGTCGTTCAGCGGGAAGCTGCGGCCCAACTCGCTTTCGAGAATGGCCTGTAGCTTGGCGTTATCGACCTTGCCATCTGCGCCGATGGCTTCGCGCAGTTTTTCCGGGGCGATTTGTGCCGTTTTGCCTGGCGGGAAGTAAATCGCGCCGGTGGCGAAGTCGACGCCGAATGCGATCAGGCCCGGGATCACATAAAACAGCAGGCCCACGGCATCGAGCACGACAATCATCGGGTCGATCTTGCCGTCGATCTGGCCACGACGGTCGGGGAAGAAAATACTGCCGCAGGCAGTCAATTGGGTGAGCAGGGCCGCAACCACGACTCCACCGATGACACGGGAAGGCATACGCATACAAAAACCTCAAAGACACTTAAAGGACGGGTTCAAACATTAAGACTGCGCTTAATGCCCAACTGTTCGCCGTTATACTCGCCGCTCTGTTCTGGAGCCACCATGATTTCTTTGCCGATTGATGAAGTTTTACCTGCGCTGCGTCTGGCTTTGGCCGAACGCCACGAAGCCGTCCTTGAAGCACCGCCCGGCGCCGGTAAAACCACCCGTGTGCCGCTGGCCCTGCTCAACGAGCCGTGGCTCGCCGGTCAGAAGATCCTTATGCTCGAACCCCGGCGTCTCGCTGCCCGTGCGGCGGCAGAGCGTTTGGCCAGTGAACTGGGTGAAAAAGTCGGCGAAACCGTAGGCTATCGGATTCGGCTGGACAGCAAAGTGGGCCCCAATACCCGCATTGAAGTGGTGACCGAAGGCATCCTTACCCGTCGCTTGCAGCACGACCCGGCGCTGGAAGGCGTGGGCTTGCTGATTTTTGACGAGTTCCATGAGCGTAGTCTGGATGCCGATCTGGCGTTGGCCTTGAGCCTCAATGGCCGAGAGCTGTTTCGTGACGAGCAACCGCTGAAAATCCTGCTGATGTCCGCCACCCTTGAAGGCGAGCGACTGTCCAGCGTGCTCGATGATGCGCCGATCCTGCGCAGCGAAGGGCGCATGTACCCGGTTGCCATGCGTTGGGGGCGGCCATTTGTGCCCGGTGAGTTTATCGAGCCGCGGGTTGTGCAGACTGTCCTCGATGCCATCAGCGATGAAAGCGGTAGCCTGCTGGTGTTCTTGCCCGGGCAGGCGGAGATTCGCCGGGTCAATCAGCAACTGGCTGACGCCCTGGGCTCGCGCAGCGATATTTTGCTGTGCCCGTTGCATGGCGAACTGGACCTGGCGGCCCAGCGTGCGGCTATCGAGCCTGCGCCCGTGGGCCTGCGCAAAGTGGTGCTGGCGACCAACATTGCCGAGACCAGCCTGACCATCGACGGTGTGCGAGTGGTGATTGACGCCGGGCTGGCACGGGTGCCGCGTTTTGACCCGGGTAGCGGCATGACCCGTCTCGACACCCAGCGCATCTCCCGTGCCAGCGCCACCCAGCGCGCCGGTCGGGCCGGGCGGCTGGAGCCCGGTGTGTGTTACCGGTTGTGGTCCGAAGACCAGCACGCGCAGCTGGCGGCTTATGGCAGCGCGGAAATCCTCCAGGCCGATCTGGCCGGTGTGGCGCTGCAACTGGCCCGCTGGGGCGTAACGCCGGAGCAACTGATCTGGCTCGACGCTCCGCCCGGCGCAAGTTATGCACAGGCCCGGCAATTGCTTGAGCGCCTGGGGGCCTTGCACGGGCAAACGCTCACCCCTCACGGCGAAGCCATGGCCGAATTGCCGGCGCATCCGCGTATCGCCCATCTGCTGATCCGCGGGCACGACCTGGGCCTGGCCGACATGGCGTGCGACGTGGCGGCGCTGTTGGGTGAGCGTGACATCCTGCGCGGTGCCGGGGCGGATGTGCACAGCCGTTTGGCCTTGCTTTCGGGCGAAAGTCGCGCAGCCCGGGGCGGGCAGGGTGGTGTGCAGCGCGCCAAACAACTGGCCCGGCAATATCGGGGCTATTTGCGCGGCAAGGCCACGCAACCGGTCACCGACCCCGATCACCCGCGCTGGCTGGGCTGCTTGCTGGCGCTGGCCTACCCCGACCGCATCGCTCAGCAACGCAAGCCCGGCGGTGCGGAGTATCGGCTGGCCAATGGCCGGGCCGCGCTCTTTAGCGAGGTTGATGGCTTGATGAAACAGCCCTGGCTGGTCATTGCTGACCTAGGCAGCCGTCAGGGGCAGCGTGAAGAACGGATCTACCTGGCTGCCGAATTCGATCCCGCGTTGCTGGACGGTGTGTTGAGTGAACAGGTCCGCGTTGTGGATCAACTGGATTGGGATGAACGCGAAGGCGTGTTGCGTGCCGAGCGCCAGCGCAAGGTGGGCGAACTGGTGCTCAGCCGTGAGCCATTGACCGGGCTGGACGAAGCGGCGCGTACGCAAGCGCTGATCAATCTGGTGCGGCGCAAGGGGCTGGAGCTGCTGCCGTGGACACCCGAACTGCGTCAATGGCAGGCGCGGGTGGGATTGTTGCGTCAGCTTGATTTGCAGGCCCAGGGCCAAAGCGAATGGCCGGACGTCAGCGATGCTGCGTTGCTGGCCGGGCTTGAGGAATGGCTGGCGCCATACCTGGGGCGCGTCTCTCGGCTGAGCCATTTTGCCAACCTCGACTTGTCGAGCATTGTGCATAACGTGTTGAAATGGCCGCTGCCCCAGCGTCTCGACGAACTGGCCCCGCATCACATCAAGGTGCCGTCGGGCTCATCGGTACGTCTGGACTACAGCGAGCACCCGCCGATTCTGGCGGTGCGATTGCAAGAACTGTTTGGCCTGGCGGATACCCCGCGCATCGCGGGCGGGCGGCAAGTGGTCAAGCTGCACCTGTTGTCGCCGGCAAGGCGCCCGGTGCAAGTGACACAAGATCTGGCCAACTTCTGGCGCAGCACCTACGCCGAAGTGAAAAAAGACCTCAAGGGGCGCTACCCCAAGCATTACTGGCCCGATGATCCGCTGGTGGCCGAAGCCACGGCCCGGATCAAGCCGCGCAAGGTGTAGGGCAAAAACCCGTAGCCGCTGCCGAAGGAGCGAGGCTGCGTGCGGCGGCGAAGCCGTCGTAAAACCAGGCGGCGCGGTGTTTCAGTGAGATCGCGCATTCAGGTTTTACGATCGCTTCGCAATCGGACGCAGCCTCGCTGCGCTCCTCAGCGGCTACAGTTCCAGGTCCGGGTATCAGCGCTTCAAGACCCGACGTAGCTGGTTTTGACCACGGTGTAGAACTCCTGCGCGTAACGGCCCTGCTCGCGGGAGCCATAGGACGAACCTTTACGCCCGCCGAATGGCACGTGGTAATCGACGCCTGCGGTAGGCAGGTTGACCATCACCATTCCGGCCTGGGAGTGGCGCTTGAAGTGATTGGCGTATTTGAGCGAGGTCGTGGCGATACCCGCCGACAGCCCGAATTCGGTGTCATTGGCCATGGCCAGGGCTGCTTCGTAGTCTGCAACCTTGATGATATTGGCTACCGGGCCGAAGACTTCTTCGCGGCTGATGCGCATGTTGGCGGTGCTGTCGGCAAACAGCGCGGGGGCGAGGAAATAACCCTCGGTGTCGCACGTCACCAGGTTGCCGCCGGTCACCAGTCGAGCGCCTTCGTTCCGGGCAATGTCGATGTAGCCAAGGTCCTGGTCGAGCTGAGCGCGGGACACGACCGGGCCGATATCGATCCCCGCCTGCAAGGCGTGGCCGACCTTGATCGAACGCATGCGCTCGGCCATGGCTTCGACGAACTTGTCGTGAATGCCTGCGGTGACAATCAGGCGACTTGAGGCGGTGCACCGCTGGCCCGTGGAGTAGAACGCGCTCTGTACCGCCAGCTCGACCGCTTGCTTGAGATCGGCATCGTCGAGGATGACCTGCGGGTTCTTGCCGCCCATTTCCAGCTGGACTTTGGCCTGGCGTGACACGCAGTTGATCGCGATCTGGCGTCCGACACCCACCGAGCCGGTAAAGCTGACACCGTCCACTTTCGGGCTATTGACGATGGCTTCACCGACCACGCGGCCACTGCCCATCACCAGGTTGAACACGCCCGCCGGGAAGCCGGCGCGGGAGATGATTTCGGCCAGAGCCCAGGCGCAGCCCGGTACCAGATCGGCAGGCTTGAAGACCACGCAGTTGCCATAGGCCAGGGCCGGGGCAATCTTCCAGGCCGGGATGGCAATGGGGAAGTTCCAGGGGGTGATCAGCCCCACCACACCCAGGGCTTCACGGGTGACTTCTACGTGTACGCCCGGGCGGACCGAGGGCAGGTAATCACCCGACAGGCGCAGGCATTCACCGGCGAAAAACTTGAAGATATTACCGGCACGGCTCACTTCACCGATCGCTTCAGGCAGGGTCTTGCCTTCTTCGCGTGCCAGCAGGGTGCCCAGTTCATCCTTGCGGGCGAGGATTTCGCTGCCGACCTTGTCCAGCGCATCGCAACGGGCCTGAATACCCGAAGTCGACCATGCCGGGAACGCTGCCCGAGCCGCATCAATCGCAGCCTGGACCTGGGCGACATCCGCCTGGGCGTATTCACCGATCACGTCGGACAGGTCCGAGGGGTTGATGTTTGAGCTGTAACCTGTGGCTGCGACCCACTCGCCGCCAATGAAATTGTTGAAACGCTTTGAATCAGTCATGAGATTGCTCCACATACGGGTTCGCCAAGGCTCATGCCGACAATGTCGAGCTCCTTGGTGCGCATGGCAATTGCCATGCTGGGGGAAGAGGAGATCTGTTTAACGCGTTGACTTTCGAAGTCCATGAAAATACCCGTCTTCTGTGGAGGTTCGTAGAGAAGCATTAAGCGTTTTTTGTAGTTGTATGACGTAGTATGACTTAAATAAAAAGCAGGCGCAATTGAGCGGGCAGGCCGAAACGAGGGGGAAAAACAGGCTTCTTCGGGGGGATGGGAGGCGTCAGAATTGAGGTCATTCAGGGGCGTTTTTCGGTGTTGCCCGGGCAAGTGCCTGCACGGTCTGGTTCAGCGACAGCAGCATCGGTTGAACACATGCCAGCAACACCGTGCCGGCTTCAGTGAGCGTCACTTCTGTGCCGCGCCGCTCAAAGAGCTCAAGGCCCAGGCTGTTCTCCAGGTTCCGGACTTGCTTGCTGACGGCACTTTGCGTGACCGCCAGCACGCGGCTCGCCTTGGTAAAGCTTTTTTGGCGAGCCACGGCTTCAAAAAACCAGAGTGCATGCAGTGGCACCAGCGATGGGGTTGGCAATTCAGCGTCCTTGTTCAATCCAGTCATGGTCCATGCCCTCTGCGGGTGTTACTTGTTGACCTTGATCCCTTTGAAACACAGCAGCAGCAACAAGCCTGCGAGCAACTCAAAGGCTGCGACCAGATACAGGCCTGCGGCCAGGCTGCCGGTGAGGGTTTTCAGCCAGCCGATCATGTAAGGCGCAACAAAGCCTGCGAGGTTGCCGATGCAGTTGATCAAGGCGATACCGCCCGCGGCGGCGGTGCCGGCCAGAAATGCGCCGGGGATCGACCAGAACACGGGGAAGGCGGCGAGGATGCCCATGGCCGCAACCGTCAGGGCGATCAGTGCCATCACGGCGTTGCCGATAAACAGGCCGGTGCAGATCAGCCCCAGGCCGGCGATCAGGGCAGCCATCGCGCAGTGAAGTCGGCGCTCGGCCGTTTTGTCAGAGTGAAAGCCGTTCCACAGCATGGCCACAGTGCCCAGTATGAAAGGGATTGAGGCCAGCAGCCCGATGTTCATGGTGTCTGTGACGCCCAGCGACTGAATGACAGACGGGGTCCAGAACGCAATGGTCGCGTTGCCACTGACCAGGCAAAAGTACACCAGCGCGCATAACCATAGCTTGGGGTAACGAATCAGTGAGCGCAGGTCGCTGTGTTTGCCCGGCAACTTGTCTTCGCGTGCAATCGTGTCGCTGACCATCTTGCGCTGTTCGGGGCTCAGCCACTTGGCATTGGCCGGTTTTTCCGGGAGATAGCGCAGCACCAGGAAGCCTGCGATCACCGAGGGGATACCTTCGAGGATGAACAGCCATTGCCAGTTGGCCAGGCTGCCGACCCCGACCATGCGGCTCATGATGAACCCGGCCAGCGGGCCGCCGATCACGCCGGCAATCGCGAAGGAGGTCATGAACATGCCATTGATCTTTGCCCGCTGCGCCGCCGGGAACCAGTAGGTGAGGTACAGCACCACACCCGGGAAGAAGCCTGCTTCAAAGGCCCCCAGCAGAAACCGCAACACGTAGAACGACCAGGCGCTTTCGACGTAAGCCATGGCGATGGACGTCAGGCCCCACATGATGGTGATGCGCGCCAGAGTGCGGCGGGCGCCGATTTTCTCCAGAAGCAGGTTGCTGGGCACTTCAAAGAAGAAGTAACCGATAAAGAATATCCCGGCCCCCAGCCCGTAAACGGCTTCGCTGAAGCCCAGGTCCTGGAGCATGGACAGTTTGGCAAAGCCCACGTTGACCCGGTCGATCCAGGCCAGTACGAAGAGAAACACCAGAAACGGCAACAGGCGCCACGCGATCTTGCGGTAGACCATCGCCACGTCGTCTGCCATCGGCGCGTGGTCCAGCTCCATGGTTGAACTTGGGTTGCTTCGGTTCATAAGTTTTCTCGTCAATTCGTTGCGCAACAGAGCGCGCAAGCCGATTGGCAGGCGAGTGGGGGCGCACGATGGTCCGCCGTGTCATTTTTTGTCGGTTCAGTCAGGTGAAGCAGGGCAGGTCGGGCCTGCCCTCAGGTCAGTGCCAGAGCATCACGTGTGTTCTCGCAACAGGGCCTCGATAGCGCGAGACACTTGCAGCACGCGGGCGTCCTGCCCATGGAGGCCTGCAATCGACAGCCCTACCGGCAACTCGTCGCCGCGCTGGCACGGCAGGCTCAGGGCGCAGCCGTCAAGAAAGTTGATGACGCTGGTATTGCGCAACACCAAGCCATTGGTAGCGAAGAACGCGGCGTCTTGCGCCAGGTCTGCCAGCTTCGGCGCAACCACCGCAACACTGGGCAGCAGCCAGGCATCCGCATCGCCCAGACGCTCACGTGCCACGCTGATCAGGCGTTGGCGTTCGTTTCGCACGTCCAGGTAGTCGGCTGCACTGATGGCCGCGCCGCGACGAATGCGTTGAGCGACGCGCACGTCATAGCGGTGGCTGTCATCACCCTCAAGCCACTGCCGATGGCCCTGCCAGGCTTCGGCAGCGGTCAGGCCGCCCGCCGCATTGATGCGCGACAGCTCGTGCAGTTCCGGAAAATCGAACCAGCGTATGCAGGCACCGGCCTTGGCGAGCAGGTTCAGGGAGCGTTCGAAGGCCGTTGCCACGTCGGCATCGAGCTGTTCGAGGACCAGGTCCCGGGTGACGGCCAGGCGCAGCCCGGCCAGCGGTGCGGCGCGGGTATCCAGCTGCTCGGCGCTGAGGATCTGGTCGAGCAGGATGCAGTCGGCGACGCTGCGTGTCAGTGCGCCTACCGAATCCAGGCTGGCGGCCAGGGGGAAGGAACCGGCCATGGGGACGCGGCTGGCGCTGGGTTTGAAGCCGGTCAGGTTGCAAAACGCTGCCGGGATACGGATCGAGCCGCCGGTGTCGGTGCCGAGCCCGGCGACGGCCATGCCCAGTGCCACACTCACCGCTGCGCCGGAGCTCGAGCCGCCAGCGATACGGTCGGGCGCACAAGGCGTCAGTGGCGTGCCGAAGTGGGGGTTCAGGCCCAGCCCGGAAAAGGCGAACTCGCTCATGTTGGTTCGGCCCAGCAAAATCGCGCCGGCCGCCCTCAGGCGCTCGACCACCAGCGCATCGTGGCGGGCGGGCGGTGCATCGGCCAGTAACCGGGAGCCTGCTGCAGTCACTTGCCCGTTCACGTCGAACAAATCCTTGATGGACACCGGCAACCCGGCCAGCGGCGAGGGTACATAGCCGCTGGCGCGTGCCAGATCGCTGGCCCGTGCCGCCAGCCGGGCGCTGTCGGCGTCAACGCTGATATAGGCAACCCCGCCGGCTGCGCGGTGGGCTTCAATGCGGCTCAGCGCCTGGGTGACCAGCGCTTCACTGGTGGTACGGCCCTCAGCCAGTGCTTGGGCGAACTCGGCAATAGTGTTCATCGTGTGCTTACTCGGCGACAGGCAGTGGTTCGACACCGTACTGGTGACGCAGGCTGCGGTTGAGGACAGGGTCGAACAGTTCCATTTCAAAGGCTTCGCCATAACCCAGCTCGCCGATCACCGATTGCGTGCCGCAGAACATCGCAGTGTCCGCAGGCAGCGAGCCCTTGCTGTTGAGTTTTGCCAGCAGGGTGTCCGGGGCCAGCAGGTTGGTCACAGGGCCCTGTTGGTACAGCGCACGCACGCCGTCACGCACGCGCCAGGTGCGCATCACCAGCTCATCCCAATGTTCCTGAACTTCGGTGTAGCGCCACACCTGCTGTGCAATGGGCTTGTCGCACATCTGCTTGGACACGGTGACGTCATAGCTTTCCACCTTGCGGTCGGTGTGATCCGAGCCCAGACCGATCAGCAACCCTTGCTCGCTGGGGATCAGCACGAACTCGGTCTCGCCGGATGAATCCTTGCCCGGTACCTGAATGCTTTCGGCGTTGTTCAACAGGCTGGCCGAAACCCGGTAGAAGCACGGGATCTGAGTCGGGCGGCGCACGCCCAGCGCTTCGAGTTCAGCAATATGGTGCTCCACTGCTTCGCTGTTGCGCCCCGCCCAGCCCGCGATGATCAGGTGTTTGATGCTGGCGTGGTGGTCGCCTTGGCCGACGACGTGGAAGGTCAATTGAGTCATGGGAAGCTCTCGCGGTGAGTGATTAAAGCGTGCGCATGATGGCGCGGCGGAAATCGTCGATGTGGTGATGGATGGCCGCGATGGCAGCGTTGCCATCCCGTTGTTCCAGCGCCTCAAGGATTTGCAGGTGTTCGTGGTAGATGCGTTCGCTGTGGTGGTTTTCCGACAGGGTCAGGTACCAGAATCGCGCCTGTTTTTCGTGAAGGTTGCGCAGCAACTCGGCCAGCACGCGGTTGTGCGCGGCAGCGGAAATCGACATGTGAAATTGCAGGTCCAGTGACATCAAACCGGTCACATCGCGCTTGGCCAGCAAGGCGGGGGTCTGATCCAGGATGTCGCGCATGGCCTGAATGTCCGCGTCGTGTGCCCGCTCTACGGCAAGCTTTACGCAGAGCTGTTCGTTGCTCACGCGGACTTCGATCATGTCGAGTACATCGTTGAGCGACAGGGCCGTCACCATCACGCCCTTGCGCGGCATGATCGTGACCATGCCTTCTACTTCCAGGCGGTGCAGCGCCTGATGGATCGGCGTTCGGCCAATGCCCAGTGCTGCGGTCAGTTGCGCTTCGTTGATTGCATCGCCGGGGCGGTACTCGCAACTGATGATGCGCTGCTTGATTTGCGCATAGGCCAGCTCGCGCAGCTGGGCTGCGCTTTTAGGAGCAGTCGCGGTCTGGCGGCTGCTGGAGAAATCGATAGGTTCGGACATGCTCACTCCTGAAAAGCGTCTGATATATCAGATGCTTTTCAGACTAAAGCAAAGCCTGTGCCATCGTCTGGCGAACGGGAGCCAAGCCTTGATTGGCAAGGGGTACAGGTAATCGGCGCTGTGCAGGGGAGGTTTGGGCAGGTTGTTACTTGTTACCTTTGTGCCCGGTTTTGTACCGGTGTGCCCTATCGATGTGCGGGCGTGGTAGCAATGTCAGGCAGTCGGGTTGCAGGGGGAGATTCAGTCCGCGGGCAACAAAAACCGTCCGAGTACCGGCAAGTGATCCGAGATGGTCAGGGTGTCTTCCTGGCGCACATAACCTTCAATGCGCTGCAGTTTCGGGCTGTAGAAGAGGTAGTCGAGGGTGCGGTCGGGCTCTTCGGTGCCCTGGGCGTTGGGGAAGTGGGTCAGCCACAATTCGCGGTCGATGCCGGTGGCTTCAGGGTTGCTGGGGATCATCGGGTACTTTTCCCAGAGCAGGTGCAACTCGCTGTCCGGTGAGTAGCCCAGCCGCACGGGGGCGGGCAAGCGCAAGAACTGGCCTATGGGCAGTAAATTGAAATCCCCCCCGATCACCCACGGCGTGCCCTGGCTTTCGAGCCTGTCGGCCAGGGCCGCCACGGCCTTCATTTGCTGGCGCAGGTTGCTGTTGTTCAGGGCGGGGGCATCGAGTTGCGTATTGATCGCCGCCAGTTGCCCGCCGTCGTTGAGCGGCAGGTAGTTGACCAGCAGTGCAGGCTTGGGCTGGAACTGGCGGCTGATGAAGTTGGCCTCGGCCACGGGCAATTGCAGTCGCTCGGCGTGTTCGATCTGGTAGCGGCTGAGGGTGACCAGTGTGCGTCCGACGCTGCCGAAAATATGCCGGTCGGGCACAAAGTCCGCCTTCCAGGTAAACGCTTGTGTACTGCACGGGTAAAGGTCGATCAGGCGCTCTTGCAACAGGGCCAATTGATCCTGGTAGGCGCTGGCCTTGGCGTTGTTGTCGACCTCTTGCAGCAGCACCAGATCAGGGCGCTCGTCACGAATGACCCGTGACACTTCATCAAGGCTGAAGGCCATGTCATCCCGTGTAGGGCGGGTGTCGGGGCCGCTGCCGTCAGCCAGGTTGTACCAGAACACATAGCGCTTGCCGGCCAGGTACTGAATGTTCCACGTCATGATCTTGAGCGCCTGGCCGGGTACCAGCACGGGGGCCGTGATCGGGCAGGTGAGAGTCAGGACTTCTTTGGCATTGGGGCGCCACGTAACGCTGTAAATCAGGCATGCCAGCAGCGCTGAGATCAACAGCAAACCTTTGACGGTGCGGCGCAGGAAACGTGGCATGGGCTCGACTTATGACGTTACAAAGAGTGACCGAGCATACTCGACGGCAGCTCGGCACCCCAAGGTTCTGCGTTTAGGATTAGTTGTTTTTACTTGTCGGATTTTTCGCTAAGCAACATAAATAAACGGAAAAGAACTACAGAGACAAACAACTGCAAAAAGCTGTTGGCACTGTCCAGTACCAGTGAGAGCAGCGTGTTGTCCTCTTTGACGAACAGAGAGTAGCTGAACTCCTTGAGCAGCATCAGTGGCCCCAATACGGCCAGTATGCAAACGAAAATCCGCCAGAAATGACCCCGGCTCAGGGTGAAGCTCGCTTTCATGGCCGCCAAGGGAGCGTCGCCGCGCAATACCAACCGGTACTCCGAAAAGGCCAGTACGACGGTCAGGAAAATACCGGGGATAAAAAACATCGACAGCCCGAGCACGATCAGCAATGTACTGATTGCCGAGAGCAGGGCGAACCGGGGCCACAGGTTGAGGGCCATCGCCAGCAGGTCACGGTTGCGCGGGCTTTCGCCCCGGCTGCGGGCATCGAGAAACAGGATCAGGGCCGCGGTGTACACCGGGTACAGGAGCAACCCGACGATCAAGCCATAACCTGGCGACGGATCGGGGCCCACGGCGTTATCAACGATGTGCTGCAACACCGCCTCAAGGATGACCAGCGGCAAGCACAGCATTACGATCTGGCTCAGATTGCGCTGGAAGAAGTACAGGGAGTCACGAATAACAGTCAGCGGATTCATTGGCAGTTGTCGGCGTTAAAAGCGATGCGCCACTTTAACCGATGAGAGGCGGTTATGAATAAATGTTAACGACGAGGCTTTTTACGCCGCCCGGCGAGGCGTCGATGAACGCCGGGCGGTTTATCCGCGCAAACCCTCGACAGGCTGGCATACTGCGGCCTTGTTTTTCAGTCGCTTGCCCGCTTGCCCGGGCATCATGAGGTTTGCCGGTGAAAAAAATTGCGGTCTTCGCGGATGTGCAGAACCTCTACTACACGGTTCGCCAGGCCTATGGCTGCCATTTCAATTACGCCGCCCTGTGGGCTGATATCACCAAACGCGGTGAGATCGTCGAGGCCTACGCCTACGCAATCGACCGGGGTGACAGCAAACAGCAGCAGTTTCAGCAGATCCTGCGCAACCTCGGCTTCACGGTAAAACTCAAACCCTATATCCAGCGCAGCGATGGCTCGGCCAAGGGCGACTGGGACGTGGGCATCACCATCGACATCATGGACGTTGCTGCCAATGTGGACGAAGTGGTGCTGGCTTCGGGTGATGGCGATTTCGACCTGTTGCTCGAACGCATTGCCAGCAAGCACGGGGTTGAAACCGTGGCCTATGGCGTGCCCGGCCTGACTGCCAACTCACTGATTCGCGCTGCCAGCCGTTACGTGCCGATTGAAGGCAATTTGCTGCTCAAGTAACCCCCCACTTTTTACAGGATTGACCAGGTTTGGAACGCATCGCGGTTATTGACTTTGAAACCACCGGCATCTCCCCGAGCAGCAGTTGCCGGGCCACCGAAATTGCAGTGGTGATTCTTGAGCGCGGGCATATTGTCGAGCGTTATCAAAGCCTGATGAACGCGGGCGTTCGCGTACCGGGGTTTATTGAGCAATTGACCGGCATCAGCAACGCCATGCTGCGCACCGCGCCTTCGGCCGAGCAAGTGATGAACGAGGTTAACGAGTTCGTCGGCATCACACCGTTGCTGGCCCACAACGCGGCCTTTGACCAAAAATTCTGGGACTTCGAAATGGGCCGCATCAAGCGCACCCGTTTGCAGAACTTCGCCTGTTCCTTGCTGCTGGCGCGACGCCTGATGCCGGCGGCGCCCAACCACAAGCTGGGCACTCTGACGACCTTTGCCGATTTGCCCCACACAGGGCAGGCTCACCGGGCCATGGCCGATGCGGAAATGGCGGCTAACCTGACCGCCTATCTGGCCCAGCAACTGCGTCAGAAGCACGGCTTGAAAGAGCTCAATCACGACCTGCTGTGTGGTTTGCAAAAAGTCCCGGCGGCGAAGGTCAACGAGCATCTGAAGCGTTATCGCGGGTTTTGACAGAGGCCCTCACCCTCTCCCGGAGGGAGAGGGTGAGGGTGAGGGGCTTTTGCTCTTCAACAAAAAGTGTACGGCCCCTTTTGGTGCGTTCTGTTACTTATTATTTCGTCCCTCCTTGTCTAAACTCGCCAGTCCCCTGCCTTTGCCCTTGAGCTGCCTTCATGCCTGCCGCACGTCGTTTTCCGCTACAACTGATCGGTGCTTTTTTTGCCTTGTACGTGATTTGGGGCTCGACCTATCTGGCCATCCGCATTGGCATTGAATCCTGGCCGCCGTTGATGATGGCCGGGGTGCGGTTTCTCATCGCGGGCAGTTTGATGTATGCCTTTATGCGCTGGCGTGGTGCCCCCGCACCCACTGCCGTGCAGTGGCGTTCGGCCGCCATGATCGGCTTTTTGTTGCTGGCCTGCGGCAATGGTGGCGTGACCCTGGCCGAGCATTCGGGTGTGGCCTCCGGCGTCGCCGCGCTGGCGGTGGCCACCGTGCCGTTGTTCACCTTGCTGTTCGGCTACTTCTGGGGTGCACGCAACACCCGCCTCGAATGGGCGGGCATCGCCTTGGGGCTGGTCGGCATCGGCATGCTCAACCTGGGCTCCAACCTGCAAGCCAGCCCAATCGGCGCCGCGATGGTCATTTTTGCCGCCGCCGCCTGGGCGTTTGGATCGGTATGGAGTCGTCACCTGCCGCTTCCGGCCGGGCCAATGGCCAGTGCTGCCGAAATGCTCACCGCCGGAGCCATGCTGCTGGCAGCCAGCCTGCTCAGTGGCGAACGCATGACTCAAATGCCGACCGCCGCTGGCTGGGGCGCGCTGATCTATCTGGTGTTCTTCGGCTCGATCATCGCTTTCAGCGCCTATATGTATCTGCTGAAAAACGTGCGTCCGGCCGCAGCCACCAGCTACGCCTACGTCAACCCGGCCGTTGCGGTAATGCTGGGCATTGCATTCGCAGGCGAGAGCATCGGTTTTGAAGAGTGCCTGGCGATGGCGGTCATCATCAGCGCCGTGGTGTTGATCGGTTTGCCGCAGTGGCGCAAGCAGAAACCCGTGTGAATTAGGGTAAACTGCGCGCCATTGCAACTTATGCACCCCTGCGCAGACCTTTTTCGACGGTATCCCCATGACATTCGCCACCCTTGGCCTGATCGAACCCTTGCTGCGCGCCCTTGAGACGCTCGGCTACAAGACCCCAACCCCGGTTCAGGCCCAAGCGATCCCCGCAGTACTGGCTGGCCGCGACCTGATGGCAGCAGCCCAGACCGGCACCGGCAAAACCGGCGGCTTCGCGCTGCCGTTGCTGCAATCGCTGACCATGGAAGGCCCGAAAGTCGCCAGTAACATGGTGCGTGCACTGGTACTGGTGCCGACCCGCGAACTGGCCGAACAGGTTCACGAGAGCATCCGCCAGTACGCCGAGCACCTGCCGTTGAGCACCTATGCGGTGTACGGCGGGGTCAGCATCAACCCGCAAATGATGAAAATGCGCAAAGGGGTTGATGTCCTGGTTGCCACGCCGGGTCGTTTGCTCGATCTGTATCGTCAGAAGGCGATCAAGTTCACACAACTGCAAACCCTGATTCTTGACGAAGCTGACCGCATGCTTGACCTCGGTTTCACCGAAGAGCTGCGTGATATCTATCGAGTCTTACCGAAAAAGCGCCAAACCCTGCTGTTTTCGGCGACCTTTTCTGACGCGATTCGGCTGTTGGCCGAGCAGATGCTCGACAACCCGCTGAGCATCGAAGTCAGCCCGCGTAACGTGGCCGCCAGCAGCGTCAAACAATGGATCATCCCGGTCGACAAAAAGCGCAAGCCAGAGCTGTTTTTGCACTTGCTGCGCACCCAGCACTGGAAACAGGTGCTGGTATTCGCCAAGACCCGCAACGGTGTGGATGAGCTGGTGGGCAAGCTGCAAGGCTTGGGCATTAACGCGGACGGCATTCATGGCGACAAGCCCCAAGCCACGCGTCAACGTGCTCTGGACCGTTTCAAGGCCAGCGAAGTACAGATCCTGGTGGCGACCGATGTTGCCGCCCGTGGTCTGGATATCGAAGACCTGCCGCTGGTGATCAACTTCGACATGCCGATCGTGGCTGAAGACTACATTCACCGCATTGGTCGTACCGGCCGTGCCGGGCAGAAGGGCGAAGCGATTTCGTTTGTCTGTGCTGACGAAGTGAACATGTTGTCGGCAATCGAGATGCTCACCCGTCAGACCTTGCCGCGCCACGAAGAGCAAGACTTCGAGCCGGAGCACCGTGTGCCCGAGACAGATGCCTCGGGTCAGGTGATCAAAAAGCCGAAGAAGCCAAAAAAACCTAAGACCTCAGGCGGTGGCGGCAAGCGCAACCTGGGCAAGTGGGTGGATAGCGGCGAAGCGGCACCGGTCGAGCCATCGGTCAAGCCTGTGCGTAAAGTGCCTGTGTTCAACACCGGTCCGCGCAAGCGCAAGCCTTAAGGTCGACGCCGACCCTGGCGCAACTTAAAACTGTGGGAGCGAGCCTGCTCGCGAACAGCCTTCGCGAGCAGGCTCGCTCCCACTGGCCCCCTGGCCAGGATCAGTGCTGCGCTTTCAGCCAGCTTAAAACCCCCAACCCTGCGGCGCGGCCACTGGCAAAACAGCCTGTGAGCAAGTAGCCGCCGGTGGGGGCTTCCCAATCAAGCATTTCGCCCGCACAGAACACCCCCGGCAAAGCTTTAAGCATCAGGTTTTCATCCACAGCCTCAAACTTCACCCCACCGGCGCTGCTGATGGCCTCGTCCAGCGGGCGGGCCTTGATCAGCTTCAGTGCCAGCGCCTTGATGGCCTTGGCCAATTGCGCCGGGTCGTTGAAGTGTTCGGCTGGCGCCAACTCGCGCAATAAAGCGGCTTTCACGCCATCAAGCCCCAACTGGCTGTGCAAATGCTTGCTCATCGAGCGCGAGCCACGCGGCTTGGCCAGTGCGGCCTGAACTTTATCCACAGGCTTGTTTGGCAGCAGATCGATCAAGATCGTCGCTTCACCCTGTTGATTGATCGCTTCACGAATCGGCGCCGACCAGGCGTAAATCAAACTCCCTTCAATCCCGCTGGCGGTAATCACGCACTCGCCCAAGCGCGGCGTGCTGTGCTCCAGGGCAATGGCGATGTTCTTGAGGGGCGCGCCGGCAAACTTGCTGCGCAGCACCTCGCTCCAGCCCGCCACATCAAACCCGCAATTGCTCGGCTGCAACGGCGCCAGTTCGACGCCACGCTCGGCCAGCAATGGCATCCACGCGCCGTCCGAGCCCAGACGGGCCCAACTGCCGCCGCCCAGTGCCAGCAACACTGCGTCAGGCTTTAACTGTTTTTCGCCTTCCGGGCTGTCGATGCGCAGCTGGCCATCGGCTTGCCAGCCCAGCCAGCGATGGCGGGTGTGGATAACTACGCCGGATTCGCGCAAACGTTTTAGCCAGGCGCGCAGCAGGGGCGCAGCTTTCATATCGGTAGGGAACACCCGGCCCGAGCTGCCGACAAAGGTTTCGATACCCAGTTCGTGAATCCACTGGCACAACGCATCGGCATCGAAGGCGCGCAGCAGGGGCGCCATATGCGGCGCGCGCTCGGCGTAGCGCGACAGGAATGCCGGGTAGGCTTCGGAGTGGGTGATATTCATGCCGCCGACCCCGGCCAGCAAAAACTTGCGGCCCACCGAGGGCATGCCGTCATACAGATCAACCCGAACGCCTGCCTGGCTCAACACTTCGGCGGCCATCAAGCCGGCCGGGCCCCCGCCAATAATGGCGACGTGACGGGAAGGGGAGGGAGTGGAGTCAGTCATGGCAGGGCTGCAAATCGGCGAAATAAGCTGCGCATTCTACCTGACTGTGCCAAACCCTGTAGCCGCTGCCGCAGGCGGCGATGGGCTGCGAAGCGGCCCCGCTCTTTGAAGGCCCTTCGGACCTTATCGCAGCCTGCGGCAGCGGCTACAGGATTTAATCGGCTTGCGCTGTACGAAAAACATACAGCATCCTGAGAGCTATACACCCCGTGGCCTGCAAGGGCTTTCACTCAGGTTATCCACAGGCAGTTCCACAGGCATTGTGGGTAAAAAATCACAGCTTAATGACAACCCGATGACAGCCAGACCTTCTGCGCACTGTGATGCAGAATCCCGTGCCGGCGCGCCAGGGCCTTGCGGTCTTTGCTGTAACCGCCACCAATCACCCCGACCACTGGAATATCGCGGCCCAGACAGTGGCGCATCACGCTCTCGTCACGGGCGCCAACGCCTGCATCGGTCAACTTCAAGTAGCCCAGGGCATCGTCCTTGTGCACATCGACCCCGGCGTCATACAGCACAAGGTCCGGCTGATACAGCGGCAGCAGGTAATTGAGCGCCTCGTCGACCACTTGCAAATACTCGGCATCGCCCATACCCATGGGCAGGCCGATGTCCCAGTCACTTTGCGCTTTGCGCGCCGGAAAGTTCTTTTCGCAGTGCAGGGAAACGGTAATCGCATCGGGCGTATGTTCAAGGATTCGTGCCGTGCCATCACCTTGATGCACATCGCAGTCGAAAATCAGCACCCGGTTTACCCGGCCACTTTCCAGCATGTAGCGGCTGATGATCGCCAGGTCATTGAAGATGCAAAAGCCTGCCGGGTGATCGTAGTGCGCGTGATGGGTGCCGCCGGCCAGGTGGCAGGCAAGCCCGTGCTCCAGCGCCTGCTCGGCGGCCAGCAGCGACCCGCCCACCGCGCGAACGGTTCGCCGTGCCAGTGCTTCGCTCCAGGGCAAGCCCAGGCGGCGTTGATCCTCGCGGGCCAGTTCGCCGGCCATATAGCGTTCGATATAGGCACGGTCATGGGCCAGCGCAAGGATATCCACAGGGCACAGTTCGGGGCGCAACAGGTCCGCATCGCGGGTCAACCCGGACTCGACCAGGTGGTCGCGCAGCAGACGGAACTTGTCCATCGGGAAGCGATGCTCGGCCGGGAACTGCGGGCTGTAGTCATCGTGGTAAATCAACGGTACAGGCATAGGGATTTCACGTCGGAACGAGCGCTGGATATTACCAGCGCTGTACACTTACAACATGTGAAAAGCCCGGTAACAAATCGGAGAGGACTGATGGAGCAGATTCAAGAGCTCGAAAGTGCCCGTTTGCACTTACGCCCCTGGCGCGACACAGATTTGCCCGAGTTCGCGGCAATGTGTGCCGACCCTCAGGTGATGCGTCATTTTCCTGCCCCCTTGAGCCGTCTTGAAAGTGCAGCGCTGATTGGCCGGATACGCGGTCACTTTGCCGAATACGGCTACGGGCTTTGGGCTCTGGAGCGCAAGGACACAGGTGCCTTTATCGGTTTTACCGGGTTGATGAATGTCACGCTTGAAGCCTCGTTCGCCCCGGCGGTTGAAATCGGCTGGCGCCTGGCGCCCGAACACTGGGGCCTGGGTTATGCCAGCGAGGCGGCCTGGGCGGCGTTGCGCTGTGCCTTTGACCGGCTGGCCCTGGATCAGGTGGTGTCGTTTACGAGCCAACTGAACCTGCCGTCGCAAAAAGTGATGCAGGCCATCGGCATGCAGCGTGATCTGGACGGCGACTTTGAGCATCCAAGGCTACCTCAGGGCCACCCCCTGAGGTCCCATGCGCTGTACCGCATTACGCGGGCACAGTGGCTGGAAACCCTGCACGGCTAAGCAGGTGTAGAGCGGCGCAAGCCGAAAATTTTGACCTGCGTAACGAAGATTACGACGGTATTGCTTTGTGTGAGGAGAATCTCGATGAGCCAAGTGTTGGATGATCTGGTCAATTTGCTGACCCTGGAACCGATCGAAGAGAACCTTTTTCGCGGCAGCAGCCAGGACTTGGGTTTTCGCCAGCTGTTTGGTGGTCAGGTGCTCGGGCAATCGTTGTCGGCCATGAGCCAGACGGTTGAAGACGCCCGCCATGTGCACTCGATGCATGGCTACTTTTTGCGTCCGGGCGATGCCAGCCTGCCCGTGGTGTATCAGGTTGACCGGGTGCGTGACGGCGGCAGCTTCAGCACGCGCCGGGTGACCGCGATTCAGAAGGGCAAGCCGATTTTCACCAGCAGCGCTTCGTTTCAATACGACGAGGGTGGTTTTGAACATCAGAACCCGATGCCCGACGTTGTAGGGCCGGAGAATCTGCCTTCGGAACTCGACATGATTCGCCAGCGTGCGCACTTGATTCCTGAATCGATGCGTGAAAAGTTGCTGTGCGCCAAGCCCATCGAGTTCAGGCCGGTGGTGGGCGAAGACCCGTTCAACCCCCAAGTCACCGACCCGATCAAATACGTGTGGTTCCGTGCAGATGGCACGCTGCCCGACTCGCCGGCGCTGCACAAATACCTGCTGGCCTACGCGTCGGACTTTGGCCTGCTGACCACCTCGTTGCTGCCCCACGGCAAAGGCGTGTGGCAAAAGGATATGCAGGTCGCCAGCCTCGACCACGCGCTGTGGTTCCACGCCGACCTGCGTGCCGATGACTGGTTGCTGTACGCCATGGACAGCCCGTGGGCCGGCAACTCGCGCGGGTTCTCCCGTGGCAGCGTCTACAACCGCGCGGGCAAACTGGTCGCGTCGGTCACACAGGAAGGCTTGATTCGCCATCGCAAGGACTGGGCATGACTCTCAAGGATATAAAGCACTGGGTTTTCGACATGGATGGCACCTTGACGGTCGCCGTACATGACTTCGATTTTATTCGTGAGTATCTGGAGATTCCCGCGCAGGCAGACATCTTGACCCACCTCGCCAGCTTGCCGGCCGATGTGTCAGCCGCCAAACATGCCTGGTTGCTTGAGCACGAGCGCGAGCTGGCGCTGGCTTCAACCCCGGCGCCAGGCGCTGTCGAGTTGGTGCGTGAGCTGGCCGACAGGGGCGTGCGCCTGGGCATCCTGACCCGCAATGCCCAGGAACTGGCGCATATCACGCTCAAGGCGATAGGCATTGCCCAGTATTTTGAAGCCCACGATGTGCTGGGTCGCGACAATGCAGCGCACAAGCCAGACCCGGACGGCCTGCTGCAATTGGCCCGGGCGTGGGCGGTAGAGCCATCAAGGATGGTGATGGTGGGGGATTATCGTTTTGACCTGGACTGCGGCCGCGCGGCGGGTAGTAAAACCGTACTGGTTAACGTGCCTGAAAACCCGTGGCCGGACCTGACCGACTGGCATGCCAAAGACTGCTTTGAGCTGCGCCAGTTGCTCGGGTAACGGAACGTAGCCCGTGGGAACGAGCCCGCTCGCGAAGGCATCACCGCGATCATTCGGATAAACCGCGTCGTCTGCATCGCGAGCAGGCTCGCTCCCACAGGATCTCGGGTGGTTAAAGCCGTGCAGCCGAAAAAGTGTCGCACTGGTTGATATTGCCTTGAGCGAAACCGACCTTGAACCACTTGACCCGCTGCGCCGAAGTGCCGTGGGTAAAGGAGTCGGGAACCACGCGGCCCTGACTTTGCTGCTGCAGGCGATCATCGCCAATGGCATTGGCCGCCGCCAGGGCGTTCTCAATGTCACCGGGCTCCAGCCAGTTCAGGCGTTTTTGCGCATGGTTGGCCCAAACGCCGGCCAGGCAGTCAGCTTGCAGTTCTTGGCGCACCAGCAGCCCGCCATCGCCTTCCATGCGCTTGCCCTGTTGGCGGGCCATCTGCATTTTCGACGACACACCCAGCAGGGTTTGCACGTGGTGCCCAACTTCATGGGCAATCACATAGGCTTGAGCAAAATCGCCCCCCGCCTTAAAGCGCTGAGTCATCTCCTGGAAGAAACTCATGTCCAGATAGACCTTCTGGTCTGCCGGGCAGTAAAACGGCCCGCTGGCGGCCGACGCAAAGCCGCAGGCGGAGTTCACCTGGCCGCGAAACAGCACCAGCGTCGGGTCTTTGTAGGTGCGGCCCGCCTGCTGAAAAATCTGGCGCCAGGTGTCTTCGGTATCCCCCAGAACCGCCCGTACAAACTCTGCTTGCTGGTCGTTGGTGGGCGGCGTGTGCCCGGCTTGCTGAGTGACCTGGGGTGAAGATTGATCGGTGAGCTGGCCACTGAGTTGCCCGAGGATTTGCATGGGGTCCTGCCCGGTCAACAGACCGATGCCCACAATCACCACCACGGCCATCAGGCTCAGCCCCTTGCCGCCCCCGATGCGCATTCCGCCACCACCACCCGTGCTTTGATCGCGCACGTCTTCGACATTGTCGCTACGTCGGCCTTTTTTCCAAAGCATGGGGTAATCCTCTGATAAATCCTGTGTTCAAGTGTTGTTGCTGAGCCGCGACATCGCCAGTCCGGCTGTCAGACGCTTCTGGGGCGACAAAAGAGTATGGCATTCACAAAAGCAGGGATGAGGCGTTAGTGTCAGCACTGCAGACACTATTTCCAAAAGCTCTCGACAGTGTTGAGAGCTTTTGTATCCCGTTAAAAAGACCTGAACGCCTTAATTCAGTTCCGGGCCTCGGACTGAAGTGGTTGAATACGGCACGCCGATCCCCGCCCCGGAGTTGTTAGCCCTGTGAACATTGATACCCGCATCAAGTACCGCCACCTTGTGTGCTTTCTGGAAATGGCACGCCAGGGCAGTCTGGCGCGGGCGGCGGATGTGCTGGCGGTGAGTCAGCCCGCGATGTCCAAAACCCTCAAGGAGCTTGAGGAACTGCTGACGGTCAGCCTGTTTGTGCGCAGTAAAAGCGGGATCAGTCTGACCGAGGCCGGTGTGGCCTTCCTGCGGTATGCAACGCCTTCGGTGCAGGCGTTACGCGAAGGGGTCAATGCCTTGCGCGGCGGCGAGTATGTGGGGGGCACAGTGCGTCTCGGTGTGCTGTCGACGGTGGAAAGCCTGCTTATCCCCGAACTGGTAAAGCGCCTGCATGCACGGCATTCGTCGCTAGTGGTGAGTGTGGTGACCGGGCCCAGCGCGTATCTGTTGTCGCAATTGCGGGTAGGCGATGTCGATCTGGTAGTTGGCCGCATGACTGACAGCCCGGAAATTCAGGGTATGAATTTTGAACACCTTTACAGCGAGTCCATGACCCTGGTGGTGCGCGCGGGTCATCCCCTGACTCAAGTCCCGCTGGACCGCAACCTGCTGCAAAACTACCCGCTGGTACTGCCGCTGGCCAACACCACCATTCGCGCCTTTGCCGACAGCCTGTTTGTGCAGTGCGGCATCAGCCAGTCCCGCCAACGCCTTGAAACGTTGTCGATCACCCTGAGCCGGCGTTACGTGCTGAGCAACGACGCGGTATGGATTGCGCCGCTGGACGCCGTGCGCCTGGACCTGGCCAGTGGCGAGCTTCAAGAGGTCGACCTGGGTCAGCGTGAGCCGGGCGGCTCAATCGGGATTTGCAGTAATGCCCACGTCCCCATGTCGGTGGCTGCGCAGGGGTGTGTCGCTGTGCTGCGTGAGTTGGGCCAGGCGTATTGTGAGGAGGTTTATCCATAACCAAATGGTTATGGTTGGCCCCGGCCTTTTCAGTAGTCCTTCACCTCGTGTTGTTTGAAACTGGGCGCCAGCCCTATAAAAACAACAGGAGATCGACATGTCTGATGCAGACAGCCGGCGCTTTGTCATCCGTGACCGCAACTGGCACCCCAAAGCCCTGACCCCCGATTACAAAACCTCCATTGCCCGCTCCCCGCGCCAGGCGCTGGTGAGCATCCCGCAATCGGTCAGTGAAACCAGTGGCCCTGACTTTTCCCACCTGAAATTCGGTAAGTTCGACAACGACCTGCTGCTCAATTTCAACAACGGTGGTTTGCCGATCGGTGAGCGGATCATCCTGGCGGGTCGGGTGCGCGATCAGTACGGCAAGCCGATTCCTCACACCCTGGTTGAACTCTGGCAAGCCAATGCCGGTGGCCGTTATCGCCACAAGAACGACCGCTACCTGGCGCCGCTGGACCCAAACTTTGGCGGGGTGGGCCGCACCCTGACGGACAGCGAAGGCCATTACAGTTTCCGCACGGTAAAGCCTGGGCCCTACCCTTGGCGTAACAGGCCAAACGACTGGCGCCCGGCGCATATTCACGTTTCTATCAGTGGCCCCTCGATTGCCACGCGGCTGATTACCCAGCTGTATTTCGAAGGCGATCCGATGATCCCGATGTGCCCGATCGTCAAATCGATTGCCAACCCTGATGCCGTGCAAAGCCTGATTGCCCGGTTGGACATGGGCGCGGCCAATCCGATGGATTGTCTGGCGTATCGTTTTGACATCGTGCTGCGCGGTCAGCGCAAGACTCACTTCGAAAACTGCTGAGGAGCCCCGTCATGCCTATCGAACTGCTACCGGAAACCCCATCGCAAACCGCTGGCCCCTATGTGCATATCGGCTTGGCGCTGGCTGCGGCCGGCAACCCGTCGCGACCTGAAGAAATCTGGAGCGAGATGGCCAAGCCTGACGCTGCGGGCGAGCATATTGTGCTGTTTGGCAACGTCTATGACGGCAATGGCCATCTGGTGCGCGACTCCTTTCTGGAGCTGTGGCAAGCCAACCATGAAGGGGTGTACGACGAAGATTTTGATTCAGAAAAAGCCTTCAACAGTTTCGGCCGTACCGCGACCACCTTCGATGCGGGTGAGTGGACGCTGAGCACCATCAAACCGGGCGTGGTCAATAACGCTGGCGGTGTGCCAATGGCGCCGCACATCAACGTGTCGCTGTTTGCCCGTGGCATCAATATCCACTTGCAGACCCGGCTGTACTTCAGCGACGAGCCAGAGGCGAACGCCAAGTGCCCGGTGCTCAACCTGATCGAGCAGCCACAGCGCCGAGAAACCCTGATCGCCCAGCGCTGCGAAGTGAATGGCAAAACGGCCTACAAGTTTGATATCCGCATTCAGGGCGAAGGTGAGACGGTGTTCTTCGACTTTTAAGCGCACGAGAAACCAGCGTAAACTGTGTAGCCGCTGACTCGCGGAGCGAGGCTGCGATCGAGCGCGAAGCGGTCGTATATGGGTGAGCGCGTTATTACCTGAAAAACCGCGTTCTCTGAGTTTACGAACGCTTCGCGCTCGATCGCAGCCTTCGTACCTCGGCAGCGGCTACGAGCTCGGCTGCAGTCGCCAGCCCAATACCCGGGCGTTGGCGTGTAATACATCCAGCGGCGCGTTGCGGTCGATCAGCAAGGCGGGGATAAGGCAGTCGATGGCGGTGAGGGGGATATACGGTGAGTTATTCATGGGTAAATCTCTTGAAGTTCAGGTTTTAGCCACCTTATTTCGTCGCCAAACGAGAGCGGGTGGCCGCTGTGCGCGGGTTGGCGAACCGGAAACCTCAAGAAACCCGGCAGATCCTAAGATCTCCCACGCACAGCTGCCATAAAGCTCAGCGAGCAAAATACACGCTCAGCCATATATAGCAATTACGCAGTACATTGAGGTAATTCCAGGTCGCCAAACCCGGCCGCCTGTTTGGGCGAGCGCTGACTATAGGCGTCGCCCCGCCGCCCCAGCAATTGGCAAACCTGTGGGAAACATCAGTAAAACCGGTGGGGCTGTCTCGATGCGGAAAATCCAGTGGGAGCGAGCCTGCTCGCGAAGGCCATTCGCGAGCAGGCTCGCTCCCACATGGTTCAGGCCCGTGCGCGCCGCTGCTGCCACGCCGCCGCCAGGCCGCTGACACAAATGATGACGATGCCGACCCGGCTCGCCAGGTCAGGCGTATGGTCGAAAAGTAACCACCCCAACACCCCGGAAAACACGATCTGGCAATAGCTGAACGGCGCCAGCAATGCCGGTGCCGCGAAGCGAAACGATTGCGTGAGCAGCAAGTGCGCCGTCATGCCCAAGCTGCCCAGTGCCAGCATTTGCAGGCCGTGGGCCAGTGTCGGCGTTTGCCAGAAGAAGGGCACCAGCGCACTCATGACCAGTACATTGAACAGCCCGGCAAAGAAGTTACTGGTGGTGGGGCTGTCATACACGCTGAGCTTGCGGGTGAGGATCTGGTAGCAGCTGAAACACAGCGCCGCCGCCATCGGCAACAACACCGCAGGCGTGAACAGTTCGCCCCCCGGGTGAATGATGATCACCACCCCGATAAACCCGCACACCACGGCCAGCCACTGCCCGCGAGTCACCGTCTCGCCCAGCAAGGGCCCGGACAGCGCTGCCACCAGCAGCGGCGCCAGAAAGTTAACCGCCGTGTTTTCGGCCAGAGGAATAAACAGCAACCCATAGGTAAAAAACAGCCCCGAACCCAGCAGGCAAATTGCCCGCAGAACTTGAAGAAGAGGCCGTTTGCTACGTAATACCCGTAGCCCTGACTGCGGCAGAAAGATTCCCGCCATCAGCAGGGTATGCACCAGATAGCGTGCCCACACCACCATCACCACCGGGTAGAAGCCGCTGAGGTATTTGGACAGCGCATCGTGGCTGGAGAACAGCGCCGTGGCGGCCACAATCAGCAAGATACCCTTCAGGGGGTGGTTAACCCCCGAGAGGGGGGTGGGCAATGTCATCGAGTACCTCACTGTGTGGCTGAGTGCAGAGATTTCAGCGCCTTGCTTGGCCCAGGAGGTTGCTTAGACCTGCGGGATTTTTCGCGGAGCCATGAAGTACATCCACACTAACGCAATGAAGTACATCGCAGGAATCATCGTGAACAACAGGGTGTAATTGTTGTTCGTGACGGTCAGCACATAGCCCACAAACTGGGTCATAAACATCCCGCCAATGGCTGCGCACATCCCGCCAAAGCCGAACACGGTGCCCATCATGTGTTTGGGTGTGTAGTCCATCACCATGCTCCACACGTTGGCAGTCCAGGCCTGATGCGCGCCGAGTGCCAGAGCGATGGCGCCCACGGCGACCCACAGCTCGCTGGAGCCGGCAGCCATGACCACGCCGATAATGCTGATGGCGCACAACAGCATCGACACCAGCCGCGCCTTGACCGCAGCCATGCCGCGCTTGATCAGGACTGAAGACAGAATCCCGCCCCCGATGCTGCCGAAATCGGCGGTGATGTAGATGATGATCAGCGGGATACCCATCTGGGTCACGCTGATGCCCAGGTTGTATTGCTGGTTCAGGAACGGTGGCAACCAGTACAGGTAGAACCAGAACACCGGCGCGGTCATGGCGTAGGACAAGGCGAAAGCCCAGGTACCGCGCATCTTGATGATGGTGGCGAATGAAACGGTGGTTTGCTCAGGCTCTTTCTCTTGCTGGATGTATGCCAGTTCTTCCTTGGTCACGGTCGGGTGTTCTTCAGGGTTGTAGTACTTCAAACCCCAGAAGATCAGCCAAATACCGCCCAGTGCCGCCATCCCCAGAAATGCTGCCTGCCAGCCCCATACATGCAGCACCAATGGCAACAGCATGGGCGTGAACATGGCGCCGACGTTGGTCCCGGCGTTGAAGATCCCGCTGGCCACCGCCCGCTCACTGGCAGGGAACCACAGCCGCGTGGTTTTCACGCAGGCCGGGTAGTTGGCGGCTTCGGTCAAGCCGAGGATAAAGCGGCAAATCATGAAGCCCGCAGCCGAGGTGGCCAGGCCGTGGGCGCCGGTGGCCAGGCTCCACAACAGCACGGCACAGAAGAACACGCGCTTGACCCCGACCCTGTCAATCAGGCGGCCTTGCAGCACGAAGCCAATGGCGTAGCCCACCTGGAACCAGAAGTTGATGTTGGCGTAATCCATCGCCGTCCAGCTCATTTCCTTGGCCAGAATCGGTTGCATCACCCCTAGGGCAGCGCGGTCGATGAAGTTCAGTGTGGTGGCGAAAAACACCAGTGCGAGCATGCCCCAACGGGTTTTGCCTGCCGCCATGGTGCCGCGAATCTTGTCACCGATACCCGCATTCGGAGCGTGGGCAGGCTTGGTGCGTGCAGTTTGAGAGGGGACCATGGTTTTTTACCCGTTTCTTGGAATTGTTATGTGGTGTCGTGGTGCATTTGACGCAAGTGATTCGGGTTTGATGGTGGCGAGTGGATAAAAAATCGTCAATTCAGGAGAAGGCATAGTGTTCGATAATCGCACGCAAAACTAACCAGTTGGTACAGATTGATTGCTCAATAATAGGGCGCCCTTAATAATCAAGCCATTAAGAAATGCCGTCGTCTGCAGTCTGCACCAATCCTGGGAGTTTTAAATGAAGCGTTCGATCGCCACTGTTTCCTTGAGCGGCACCCTGCCAGAGAAGCTGGACGCCATTGCGGCGGCGGGTTTTGACGGGGTCGAGATCTTTGAAAACGACCTGCTTTACTACGACGGCAGCCCGCGTGAAGTGCGCCAGATGTGTGCCGACCTGGGGTTGGCCATCAGCCTGTTTCAGCCGTTTCGTGACTTTGAAGGCTGCCGCCGTGACCGGCTGGCACGCAACCTGGACCGCGCTGAGCGCAAATTCGACTTGATGCACGAGCTGGGCACCGATCTGGTGCTGGTGTGCAGTAACGCCGCGCCCGACTCGGTAGGTGATCGGCAGATTCTGCTGGATGACCTGAGCCTGCTCGCCGAACGTGCGGGGGCGCGCAACCTGCGCATCGGTTACGAAGCGCTGGCCTGGGGCCGTCACGTGAATACCTGGCAACAGGTCTGGGATTTGGTGCGCCAGATCGACCACCCGAATCTTGGCGTATTGCTCGACAGCTTCCACACCCTGTCGCTCAAGGGCGATCCAGGCGCCATTGCGCAGATTCCCGGCGACAAGATCTTTTTTGTACAAATGGCAGACGCACCGATTCTGGCCATGGATGTTCTGGAGTGGAGCCGTCATTTCCGTTGTTTCCCAGGCCAGGGCGAGTTTGATCTGCCGGGCTTTTTGGCGCCGATCATACAAAGTGGCTACACAGGCCCCTTGTCGCTGGAAATCTTCAATGACGGTTTTCGGGCTGCTCCGCCGCGCGCCAATGCGGCCGATGGCTTGCGTTCGTTGTTGTACCTCGAAGAAAAAACCCGCGAGCGGCTTATCCAGCAAGCTGCCCCGGTCGCGACGCTTGAACCCCTGTTTGCGCCGCCTGAAGCCAGTCAGTACGACGGCATCGAGTTCCTCGAATTCGCCGTGGACGAAAGTCAGGGCGCGCAGCTGACTCACTGGCTCGAACGCCTGGGATTCAGCAAGGCCGGGCAGCATCGTTCGAAGAACGTGAGCTTGCTGCGCCAGGGCGACATCAACCTGATTCTCAATGCTGAACCCTATTCGTTCGCGCATAACTTTTTTGAGGCTCACGGCCCATCGTTGTGCGCAACCGCAGTTCGTGTGCAGGACAGCACCAGCGCTCTGGCCCGTGCCGTGGCTTACAAGGGTCAGCCCTATCGTGGGCTGGTCGGCCCCAATGAGCTTGAGCTGGCGGCGGTGCGCGCACCGGATGGCAGCCTGATTTATCTGGTGGACAAAGACGCTGCCGGCAAGCCGCTGTATGAGTCGGACTTCAACATCACGCCCACCCCGTCAGCTCAGGGCGGGCTCAAGCGCATCGACCATATGGCCATGGCATTGCCCGCCGATAGCCTCGACAGCTGGGTACTGTTCTATAAAAGCCTGCTGGATTTCGAGGCCGATGACGAAGTGGTGCTGCCCGACCCTTATGGCCTGGTAAAAAGCCGCGCGTTGCGTAGCCGCTGTAGCTCGATTCGCTTGCCGTTAAATATCTCTGAAAATAGAAATACCGCCATCTCACACGCCTTGTCGAGTTATCGCGGCTCAGGCGTGCACCATATTGCCTTTGAGTGTGACGACTTGTTCGCAGAAGTCAGCCGGGCAAAAGCCGCAGGGGTGCCGCTGCTGGATATCCCGCTCAATTACTACGATGACTTGGCCGCGCGGTTCGATTTTGATGATGAGTTCTTGAGCGAACTGGCCTATTTCAACGTGCTGTATGACCGGGATGCGCAGGGTGGCGAGCTGTTCCATGTGTATACGGAAGCCTTTGAAGGGCGTTTTTTCTTCGAGCTTCTGCAACGCAAAAGTGGCTATGCCGGCTATGGCGCTGCAAACGTACCGGTGCGTCTGGCTGCTATGGCCAAGTCGCGCAGTGGCGCGGTGCGTCAGGCAAAGCTTTAGGGCGACTTCCTTCATAGAGCAGGGCGCCCCATAATCGCGGGCATTCCAACATGGCCGTGAGCCTGAAATGACCAACACTCCAGAAGTCGACACCGGTGCCACGGCCCCGGTCGTCGAACCGCGTAAGAGCCGTAAGAACAACCCCGAAAAGACGCGGGAAAATATCCTGCAAGAAGCGATTGTCGAGTTCGTGGAACAAGGGTTGTCGGGAGCACGGGTAGACGCTATCGCCGAGCGCACCAAGACCTCCAAGCGCATGATCTATTACTACTTCACCAGCAAGGAGCAGCTCTACGTCGAGGTGCTGGAGAAGTTGTACGGCGAAATCCGCAGCATCGAAGGTCGCTTGAACCTGGATCAACTTGAGCCGGTAGAGGCCATTCGGCGGCTGGTTGAGTTCACCTTCGACCACCACGACATGAACGCGGACTTTGTGCGCATTGTCAGCATCGAAAATATCCACAAAGGTGAGTACATCAAGCGTTCGGAAGGCATCAAGGCCATGAACGACACGATTGTGCATGCCCTGGAAAACATCCTGCGACGCGGTGTTGAACAGAAGGTGTTCCGTGGGGGCCTGAACCCGTTGGATGTCCACTTACTGGTCAGTTCATTCTGTTTTTATCGAGTGTCGAACCGGTACACGCTGGGTGAGATTTTCCAGGTCGACTTTTCCGATCTGCAGGTCAAGCAGCGTCAGCGCGAGATGATGTGTGACGCGGTGTTGCGCTATTTGCAGGCCTGAGCCGGCGGCATATTTCTGGAAATGAAATCCAATACCAATTGAAAATCATTCTCGACAAAAAGTAAGATAGCCGCCCCTTTCCTTCATGCTCAGGGAGTCGGTTTGTCGGATATGGATCTCAAAGGCTTGTTCCTCAAGCATGCCGGTACCCTGCGCGGGTACCTGGCGCGCAAGGTGCGAGACCCTCAGCTGGCCGCAGATCTGGTGCAGGAAAGTTTTCTGCGCATGGCCGAGCGTGGGCGCAAGGAGCACATCGACAACACTCCGGGCTATCTCTATCGCATCGCTGGCAACCTGCTGGTCGATCACATTCGCCAGGAAACCCGACGCAAGACCGACTCGGTCACCCACGAAGCGCTGGCGGAAATCGAAGATGAACTGGCAGGGCTGGAGGCCCAGGCGATGGCTGAACAACAGCGCATGGCTTTAAAACAGGCATTGTCCGAATTACCGGAACGCACTCAGGAGATTTTCCGCCTCAACCGCATCGAGGGTATGACCCATGCTCAGGTCGCGCGCCACCTTGAAATATCTGACAGCTCAGTGCAGAAACATCTGTCGAAAGCCTTGGCCTATGTCATGCAGCGCCTACAAGAGCCCGGGAATTAACTTTCATATTTGTAGATAAATGGCTTACTGAGTTTCGGTCAGCAAGACGTCACTGCTTATATATAACGAGAAATAGAGATTCACACCTGATGAGCCAAGGCCCCGAACAGCAGATCATTACTGAAGCGGCCGCCGAGTGGGCGGTGCGTCTGCACGCGGGTGCGTTGAGCGAAGACGCCCGGGCGCAACTGGACCAGTGGCTGGCAGCCGATGAGCGCCATGCCCCGGCGTTGCGTTTTGCCGAGCAGACCTGGGCAGCGTTGGGGGAGTTGGCGCTGGAGGCCAGGCCCTTGACGCATCGCCTGCCCCCGGCGGCGCCCCGTCCCGCACCGGTCACCCGCCGCCGGCGCCCGCTGCGTTGGGTCGGGCGTGCGGCGGGACTGTCGCTGGTGCTGGCCGTTGGCTGGATCAGCGGGCCGACAGTGCTGCTGCATATGCAGTCCGACTACCGCACGGGTGTAGGAGAGTTGCGCACTGTGCAGCTTGACGATGGCAGCTCGGTAGAGCTGGACGCCTCCAGTGCAATCAGCATCGACTACGACACCGACGAGCGCCGGGTCAGCTTGCTGGCAGGCTCGGCGGTGTTTGATGTGGCGCCGATGGGGGAGGCCGAAACCCGGCCATTTGTCGTGCAAAGCGCGGGCGGGCGAACCCGTGCGCTGGGTACGCAGTTTGTGGTCGGTCGTGAAAGCAGTGAGCAGGCGTGGGTCGGCGTGTTGCAGCATAGCGTTGCGGTCAGCTTGCAAGCCCCGCCGGCCCAGGGCACAGCGCAGCACACCCTCGAAGAAGGCCACAGCGTTCGTTACAGCGCGGAACACGGTATACAGGCATTGCCCGGCTTTGACCTGAGCGCAGCCACCAGCTGGCGCCGCGGGATGTTGGTATTTGATCGTCAGCCACTGGGGCAGGTGGTCGAGCAACTCAACCGCTACCGTCCCGGCCAGATCGTACTGGCAAACCCGGCCCTGGCCAGCCGACAGGTCAGCGGCGTATTCCGCCTTGAACTGCTCGACAGTGCCTTGCAAACCCTCACCCGGGAACTGCATATACAGCGCATAGAACTGGCGGGCATCAGCCTGATGTACTGACGATTACCCGGCACGAACCTGTAGTCGCTGCCGAAAGCTGCGAAGGGGGCCAGAGCCCCCGTTTTCTCGATCCCACGACTCTCCACCCCCTTTTTGAAAATTAATCGCAAAAACCCTTACTGACTTTCCGTTGTCTGCACGTCTTGCTATTGAGATTCATTCGCAAAGCAGTTCGTGCAGCCTGGGGAAAATAAAAATGATGGGTAGTCAGCGCAAAGGGGTGCAATCCGCGAGTCGGTTAGCCTTTGCTGTTCATGTCGCAATCGTTGCCATGTTCGCGTCGCAAGCGCCGGTGCATGCCGCCGAAAAAGTCAGCAGCGCCGTTCAGCAAGAGTTTATCGCCTTCCATATTCCGGCTCAGCCGCTGGACAAGGCGGTGCTGATTTTCGCTGAACAGGCCGGCCTTCAAGTGCTGTTCGACAGCCAGATGCTGCAAGGCCTGAAGTCCATAGCCCTCAACGGCGACTTCGGCGTACAGGAAGGCCTGGCCCGTTTATTGGGCAGCAACCCGGTGGAGTACCGCTTTACCGGCGAGCGTCAGGTCACCCTGACCCGGGTCAGTGGCGAACATAATGGCGCACTGGCGTTGGGCACTACCTCGGTAACGGCCAGCGAAGGCAATAGCGGGGATTGGGTGTACCAGACGCCTGAAGCGGTATCCGTGATTACCAGCGAGCAAATCAACAAGCGCGCCCCGCGTCACGCAGCCGACATGCTGGAGGAAACCCCGGGCGTCTACACCGCTGTCGATCAGCGTGACCCTGGCTTGTCGGTCAACATCCGGGGTGTTCAGGACTATGGCCGGGTCAACATGAACGTTGATGGCATGCGCCAGAACTTCAACGTCAACGGCCATCAGCATCGCAACGGTGTAATGCTGATTGATCCGGAAATGATCTCCAGTATCGAAATCGATAAAGGTACTCAGTCAGGCATGGGGGGGGCGGCGGTGCTGGGGGGGATCGCCACCTTCAAAACCCTGGAAGTCAGTGATTTTTTGAAAGAAGGCAAAGAGTTCGGCGGGCGTGTCCGGGCGGGTAGCGGCATTGGAGAGCTGGGTAACGGTACTTACTTCAATGGTGGCGGGGTGTTCGCCATCGGCAACGAGATTGGGGATGCCTTGTTTGCCTACAGCGAACGGCATTTCGGCAACTACCGCAGCGGGCGGCAAAACGCCGATAACCTGGGCGATGAGATCCGTGTCAAAAAAAGCCGCCGCGAAGCCTGGAACAACTGGCTGAACAATGAGGTGGGTGATTCGGGCAGCGTGACACGCTCGCAGATGGTCAAGTTCGGTCTCAATCTGCCCAACGATCAACGTGTGCAATTGAGTTATCTGAATACCGACAGCGACAGCAATGACTCATGGACCTACGCGATCAACAACGAGACGGACTATGAGTACAGAAGGCACAGTAAAAACAACCTTGGCACCGGCAACTACGCGCTGGATTACAGCTACAACCCCGACAGCGAACTGATCGACTTCAAGAGCAAGGTGTATTACGTCAGTACTGAGCTGGTGCGTTCCAATGCCGGGCATCAAACAAGCGAAGTGCGCAATAACTACGATCCCTACAAAGATTTTTTTCGCACGGATACCTGGGGAGTCCAAGGCGAGAACACCTCGCGCTTCAACTTCGATTCCTTCGGTCTGTTGAGCTGGAATTATGGCCTGGAGATGTACCAGGACACCTTCAAGCCCAAGACCAATAAAGTGGCGGCCTTGAGTGAGGTGGTCAAACCTTATGTTGATGGTGCCGACCCTTCTGGCAAACGCACCATGGCCAGCCTGTTCAGCAATCTGGAATACGATTACGACGGCTGGTTGACCCTCAATGGCGGCTTGCGGTATGACCGTTATCGCCTTGAAGGAAAGACGGGGATGACTCTCTACCGTCAAGAAATAATTCGGCATGAAAATGGTGTGCCGGTGGCCAATCTGGACCCGGCCAAACGCGTCGAAGACACGTATGACCTGGACCAAGAGAGCGGCAAGTTTTCACCGACTTTCGGTATTGCGATCAAGCCGGGCGTGGATTGGCTTCAGTTATATGCCCGCTGGGGTAAGGGTTGGCGTCCACCGGCAGTGACAGAAGTATTGATGACCGGTCGCCCCCATGGCGGCAATGCCCCTGAGCGAGTGTTTCCCAACCCCTTCCTCAAGGCAGAGGAATCCAGAGACTGGGAAGTGGGCTTCAATATTTTCAAAGAGTCGTTGTTTTTTAATAATGACCGGCTGGGCATGAAAGTTTCTTATTTTGATAACAAGATAAAGAACTTTTCGTTTATGCAATATGGTATCGCATTGCCGGAAACTTCAGGTGCCGCTAATTTTGGAGACCTGGCATACGTTAATAACTTGAATGGCACGCGTTTTCGCGGAATGGAGTACCAGCTGAATTATGACATGGGGCGTGTGTACACCAACTTGAGCTATACCCACATGATCGGCAGTAATGAGTTTTGCTCAAGTAACTATTATATGGGGGGTGCGAAAAAATCAGGTAAAACCCTGAGTTCTAAATATGAGAGTTACACACGACCTGATGGCACTAAAGGTTTGCGGAAGGCCAGGGAATACGAGTTTATGGATGATCCGGTTGCCAACGGTAAAGTGAGTTGTGGCGGAGTAATGGGCAGTGCAGCCTATATGCCTGCTGACCGAGGCTCAATGACTGTCGGAGCACGATTTCTTGAACGCCGACTGGACACAGGTATTCGTTTGCGCTACAGCCGTGGCAACGGTGCTGATATGAATGCGCATAATTACTACAATATCGAACAGGCGACATGGCCCAAATACAGTGTGTATGACCTGTATGCCAGTTACTGGCCGACGGATGATGTAAATCTAACCATGGTGTTGGAGAACGCAACGGATGAAGCCTACTTCGTTGCTATGGGTGATGCTAATAATTTAAGCCTGGCCCGGGGCAGAACATTAAGTGGGATGCTCGAATACAAATTTTAAAAGCAGTGACTCGTACACTGTTAAGAGAGTTTGCTCGTACTGGGCAAAAGCACACAGGTGTGTGCAAGTTGTCACCGAAACTATCAATGGAAGAAAGTAAATCATGACTATTTCTGTAACTTATAACTCTGCTGCGGGCGCTTTCTCTGTTCATGACGTTTTGACTGAATGGTCTACGGGTTTCCGTACCGCCGATCATGGCACCGCCCATACCGGTGGTTTCAACACCGGCGGCCGCGCAATGACGGGCGAGCAATATGCAACTCAGGGCGCTAACGGTTCGACCTACGCCTTTGTGGCTGAAAGCGACATGGATAACGGTTTGAATTATGTGTTCAACCCTAAGCTGTCTGCGGGCGACAACATGAACCACTTCCTGTGGGGCAGCCTGGATAATGTGCAGTTGGGTGAAGTGCTCGGCGGTGGTAAGGGCAGCGACTTTACGCTGGGCGACTACACCGCTTCCTTCAACGGCCTCGACCTGTCCGCCGCCAGCGATGCTGGCCGTGCTGGCAACGCTGTTCAGGACGTGATCTACGGCCTGATGAAAGGCGACGTATCGGGTCTGGAAGGCGTGCTCAACAACCTGCTGAGCGAGTTCAACCTGTCCGTTGATTCGACCTTCGACCAGCTGGCCGCTGCGGGCCTGGCTCACGCCGATGCACCGCTGGCGGCTGATATCAGCCTGGTGGGCGTGCAGGAAGTGGCTCAGGACTGGGCACTGGCGGCGTAACACCTGCTGCTCCCTGTAGCCGCAGCCTGCGGCAGCGGCTACAGGGCTATTTCAACTTCACGGAACGACCTCATGACCCGGCCCAAAGCCAACGAGATGCTGGCTGCCTTGACGGCCTACAAACGCGCTTTTTTCAATATTGGCCTGTTCTCGGCCGTGATCAATTTACTGATGCTGGCTCCGGCGTTGTACATGCTGCAGGTGTACGACCGGGTGTTGGCGTCAGGCAATGAAATGACCCTGTTGATGCTGACGCTGATGATCCTCGGCCTCTTTGGCCTGATGGGCGCGTTGGAATGGGTGCGTAGCCAGGTGGTGATCCGCCTCGGCACGCAGATGGATATGCGCTTGAATCAGCGTGTCTACGACGCTGCTTTCGAGGCGCAATTGCGCACCGGCAGCCCGGCGGCCGGGCAGGCGTTGAATGACCTCACCAGCCTGCGTCAATTCGCGACCGGTAATGCGTTGTTCGCGTTTTTCGATGCCCCGTGGTTTCCGGTGTATCTGTTTGTGATTTTTATGTTCAGCCCGTGGCTGGGGCTGCTGGCGCTGGGCGGGGCGGTGCTGTTGATGATGTTGGCATGGGTCAATCAGCGCGTTTCGCAAGCGCCCCTTAAAGCTGCCAGCGAGTTGTCGGTAGAAGCGACCCGCCAAGCCAGCGCGCATTTGCGCAATGCCGAGGCCATCGAGGCAATGGGCATGCTCGATACCTTGCGCGAGGGGTGGCTGGCGCAGCACACGGCCTTTTTGGCGCAGCAAAATTTGGCCAGTGAAAAAACCGCCACGGTCAGCGCCTGGTCAAAAGGTGTACGCCTGGCCCTGCAGTCGCTGGTGCTGGGGCTCGGCGCCTTGCTGGCGGTACAAGGGCAAATCACTGCCGGGATGATGATCGCCGGCTCCATCCTGATGGGCCGCGTATTGAGTCCCATCGATCAGTTGATTGGTGTGTGGAAGCAATGGGCTTCGGCGCGGTTGGCCTATCAACGTCTCGAAGCTTTGTTGCAGGCCCATCCGCCGCGCCCGGTGCGCATGGCATTGCCGGCGCCACAGGGCGAGTTGTCGGTGGAGCAACTGAGCGCCTGCGCACCCGGCACCCGTCGCGCCACGTTGGCCAACCTGAGTTTTACGCTGCCAGCCGGGCAAGTGCTGGGGGTGATTGGCCCTTCGGGGTGTGGCAAGTCAACCCTGGCCCGGCTGCTGATCGGTGTATGGCAGCCGCTGGCGGGCAAGGTCCGGCTGGACGGGGCGGAGCTGTCGCAGTGGGACAAACATCAGCTTGGCCCGCACCTGGGCTATTTACCCCAGGACATTCAGCTGTTTGCCGGGACCATTGCGCAAAACATCGCACGCTTTACCGAGGTAGACGCTGACAAGGTACTGGCCGCTGCGCAACTGGCAGGCGTGCATCAACTGATTCTGCAACTGCCCGAGGGGTACGAAACCCGCCTTGGCGAAGGCGGCGCGGGGCTGTCTGGCGGGCAGAAGCAGCGCATCGGTCTTGCGCGGGCACTATACGGTTTGCCGGCGGTGATTGTGCTCGATGAACCCAACTCCAACCTCGATGAAGCCGGGGAGCAGGCCTTGCTGCAGGCGATTGCCCAGCTCAAACAGCACAAGCGAACACTGATCTTGATTACCCACAAACCCAATGTGCTGACCCTTACCGACCAATTGTTGATTCTGCGCGAAGGCCAACTCCAGGCCTTTGGCCCAACGGCCAAGGTGCTCAGCGCACCCGCTGCGGCGAAACCTGCGGCGCCCAGGCCCGCGATGAATGTGAGCTATCGGCTCGGCACGGCAGAAGCGGGCAAGGCATGAAGCAGTCGAACGCCAAGTCCCTCGGGGACAGCAATGTGCTGCAACTGGACGACACCCGTTACTCGCGTCTGGGCTGGCTGCTTATGCTCGGTGGCTTTCTCGGGTTTCTCGGCTGGGCGGCGTTGGCGCCTTTGGATAAAGGGGTCGCCGTGTCGGGCAAGGTGATGGTTTCGGGCCATCGCAAAGTGGTGCAGCACCCCAGTGGCGGGATTGTTGAGCGGATCGACGTGCGTGACGGCGACAAAGTGGAGGCAGGTCAGGTGTTGATCCGTTTGAAAGAAACTCCGCTTCTGGGGCAGGCCCAGTCGTTACGCAGTCAGTTTTATGGATCGCTGGCCAGTGAGGCGCGGCTTAATGCCGAGCGCGATGGCGCACAGGGGGTCAGCTTTGCGACAGAGTTGACGGCGCTGGCGACGGAGCCTGAGGTGGCGTCCAACCTGGTGTTGCAACGCCAACTGTTCGACAGCCGACGTCAGGCCTTGCTGCTGGATCAACAAGGCATCGATGAAAGCATTGCAGGCGCCGAGGCGCAGTTGCGTGGGGTGCGTGACTCCCAAGCCAATAAAGTCTTGCAGCGCACGGCGCTGACCGAGCAACTGCAAGGTCTGCGGGAGCTGGCCCGTGAGGGTTATATCCCGCGCAATCGCTTGCTGGACACCGAGCGGGTGTACGCCCAGATCCTGGGCTCCATCAGCGAAGATTACGGCCGCATCGGCCAGTTGCAGCGCCAAGTGCTGGAGATGCGTCTGAAAATTCGGCAACTGGCTGAGGAATACCAGAAAGAAGTCCGCACTCAACTGGCCGACACTCGCATCCGCACGGAAGACCTGCGCAACCGGCTGGCGTCCGCCGAGTTTGAGTTGGCCAACAGCCAGTTGCGTGCCCCGGTGGCCGGGATTGTGGTCGGGCTGGACGTGTACACCGAAGGCGGGGTGATCAAACCCGGTCAGGCCCTGATGGAAATCGTGCCCCAGGGCGAGCCGCTGCTGGTCGAAGCCCGAGTGCCGGTTGAGCTGGCGGACAAGGTTCACGCCGGGTTGCCGGTGGAGCTGATGTTCTCGGCCTTTAGCCAGAGCACGACACCCCGTGTGGCAGGCGAAGTGATGCTGGTGTCGGCGGACCGTCAGGTTGATGAGCGCACCGACGAGCCGTATTACACGTTGCGTGCCCAGGTCAGCGAGCAGGGCATGGCCCAACTGGCCGGGTTGCAGATTCGCCCCGGCATGCCGGTCGAGGCATTTGTGCGCACGGGCGAGCGCTCGATGCTCAATTACCTGTTCAAACCGTTGCTAGACCGCACCCACATGGCCTTGGTGGAGGAATGAGCGTGCGTCGATATGCATGGCTGATATGCGCGCTGTTGGCGGGCCCGGCTCAGGCGTTGGGTTTACTTGAGGCCTACGATCTGGCGATCCGCAATGATCCGACCTTTCAAGCGGCCATCGAAGAGCGGGCGGCCGGGGAGGAGAATCGTGCGCTGGGCCGCTCGGCGTTATTGCCAACCCTGTCATGGAACTACAACAACTCGCGCAACGAGTCCGAAGTTACCCAGGCCAGCACTCGCACGGATCGCGATTACCGCAGCTATGCGGCGACCCTGACCTTGCAGCAACCTCTGCTGGACTACGAAGCCTACGCACGATTCCGACAGGGTGCGGCGCAGGCCTTGTTTGCCGATGAGCGCTTTCGCAGCAAAAGCCAGTATGTGGCGGTGCGGGTACTCAGTGCCTACAGTCAGGCATTGCTGGCTCAGGAACGCATCGAACTGAGCCGGGCGCAAAAGCGCGCTTTTGCCGAGCGTTTACAACTCAACCAGCGTTTGTTAAAGGGCGGTGAGGGCACTCGAACCGATGTGCTGGAAACCCGGGCGCGCCTGAGCATGGCGGTCGCCGAGGAAATTGAAGCCCGGGACAATCAGGATGCTGCCCTGCGTGAGCTCGAAGCGATGCTCGGAGAACCGTTGCAGATTGAGCAGCTCACCCCGTTGGCGCCACATTTTGCGATCTTGCCCCTGGAGCCGCAGCGTTTTGAAAGTTGGCGCGAGCTGGCGTTGGCCAATAACCCGGAACTGGCATCGCAGCATCATGCGCTGGTCTCGGCCGAATACGAAGTGGAGCGCAAGCGCGCCGGGCATTTGCCCAGGCTCAGCCTGTATGCGAGCAGTCGGCAAACCAGTTCCGACTCCGAAAGTACCTACCACCAGAAGTACGACACCAACAGCGTAGGCATTCAGCTCAGCGTGCCGTTGTTTGCAGGGGGCTCGGTGTCGGCGTCAACCCGGCAGGCGGCGCGGCAACTGTCTCAGGCGCAGTTTGAACTGGACGCGCAAACGGCGACCACCCTGGTGGACCTGCGTAAGCAGTTCAACCTCAACAGCAGTGCGGCGGCCAAGGTGCGGGCTTATGAAATGGCGGTAGAGTCCGCCGGTGCACTGGTGCAGGCGACGCAGAAAAGCGTGAGTGGGGGCGAGCGGGTCAATCTGGATGTGCTGGATGCCGAACAGCAGCTGTTCAGTGCCAAGCGGGATTTGGCTGAAGCGCGCTATGGGTATTTGCTGGCACGGGTGCAGCTCAAGTATTACGCGGGATTATTGAATGAAGGCGATTTGCAGCAGGTGGCGGGGTATTTTCGTAGCCCTCTGTAGCCGCTGCCGCAGGCTGCGATGGACTGCGTAGCAGTCCCGGGTTCTAGAACCTTGAAGGTCCTTCGGCCCTTATCGCAACCTGCGCCAGTGGCTACAAAAGTGATGCGCGCGACTTACCGACGTACCAGCAACACACCCGATTCCATGTGGTGAGTCCACGGGAACTGGTCAAACACCGCGCAACGCTCAATGCGGTGAGTGTCGTGCAGTTGGGCGATGTTCTCGGCCAATGTCAGCGGGTTGCACGAGATATACAGGATGTTGTCGAAACGACGGGTCAGCTCGCAGGTGTCCGGGTCCATCCCGGCACGTGGCGGGTCGACGAAAACGCTGCCGAAGTCGTAGCTTTTCAGGTCAATGCCCTGCAAGCGACGGAACGGACGCACTTCGTTCAGGGCTTCGGTCAGTTCCTCGGCCGACAAACGTACCAGCGTGACGTTATCCACAGCGTTGTCGCGCAGGTTGTTCAGCGCAGCATAGACCGATGTCTTGCTGATTTCGGTGGCCAGCACCTTGCGTACACGGGTGGCCAGCGGCAGGGTGAAGTTGCCGTTGCCGCAGTACAGCTCCAGCAAATCATCCGAACGCTCGCCCAACGCTTCGTATGCCCAATTGAGCATCTTCTGGTTGACCGTGCCGTTTGGCTGGGTGAATGCGCCTTCAGGCTGTTGATAAGTGAAGGTACGACCCGCTACTTCCAGCTTTTCGACCACGTAATCGCGGCCGATCACCACGCGCTTGCCTTTGGAGCGGCCAATCACGCTGATGTCCAGGTCTTTGGCCAGCTGCTCGGCAGCGTTTTGCCAGTGCTCGTCCAGCGGGCGGTGATAGCACAGAGTGACCATCGCCTCGCCTGCCAGGGTGGTCTGGAACTCCACCTGGAACAGCTTGTGGCTCAGGGGGGCACTGGCTTTCCAGGCCGCCTTGAGTTGCGGCATCAATTGGTTGATGCGCAGGCTGGCAATCGGGAACTCTTCGATCAGGATCGGCGTACGCTTGTCGTCTTGCGCGAACATGGCGTAGTGACGCTCGTCCCCTTCGCGCCACAGGCGGAACTCGGTCCGCAGACGGAAGTGCTTCAGAGGCGAATCGAACACCTGAGGCTCGGGCGCATCGAAAGGCGCGAGCAGCTCGCGCAGACGATTGGCCTTGGCCTCAAGCTCAACGGCGTAGGTAGCAGAATCAAACGGCAATGCACTCATGCGTTAAACCAACCCAGCTTGACCACGAACAGAACCGACAGAATGATCAGCGGGGCGTTGAGCTCGCGCACGCGGCCCGTCAGCAGCTTGATCACGGTCCAGGAAATAAAGCCGAAGGCGATGCCGTTGGCGATGGAGTAGGTGAACGGCATGGCCAGCGCGGTGATGACCACCGGTGCGGCAACAGTGATGTCGTCCCACTCGATTTCGGCCAGGCCACTCATCATCAATACGGCTACGAACATCAGTGCAGGCGCGGTGGCGAAGGCCGGAACGCTGGCAGCCAGTGGCGAGAAGAACAACGCCAGCAGGAACATGATGCCGACCACAATGGCGGTCAGGCCGGTACGGCCACCGGCGCTCACGCCAGCTGCCGATTCGATGTAGCTGGTGGTGGTCGAGGTGCCCAGCAGCGAACCGGCCATGGCCGCGGTGCTGTCAGCGATCAGGGCGCGGCCCATTTTTGGCATGTGCCCGTCTTTGCCCATCAGGCCAGCGCGCTTGGCGACGCCGATCAGGGTGCCGGAGTTGTCAAACAGGTCAACGAACAGGAAGGCGAAGATCACACTGATCAGGCCAATGTCCAGTGCGCCTTTGATGTCCAGTTGCAGGAAGGTCGGCGCCAGGGAAGGCGGCATCGACATCACGCCACCGAACTCGGTTACGCCGAGCGCGATCGAAGCAATGGTCACGGCCAGAATGCCGATCAGCACCGCACCGCGGATTTTCAGGGCCTCAAGGGCAACAATCAGGGCAAAGCCCAGGGATGCCAGGATCACTTTCGGTTGGGCCAGGTCGCCCATGCCCACCAGGGTCGCCTTGTTGGCAACCACAATGCCGGCGTTACCCAGGGCGATCAGCGCCAGGAACAGGCCGATACCGGCGGCAATGGCCGAGCGCAGCGGCAGCGGGATGCTGTTGATGATCCATTCGCGTATACGAAAGATCGACAACAGGAAGAACAGCACCGCCGAGATGAACACCGCACCCAGGGCTACTTGCCAGGTGTGGCCCATGTGCAGCACCACGGTGTAGGTGAAGAAGGCGTTCAAGCCCATGCCCGGTGCCAGTGCAATCGGGTAGTTGGCGATGATGCCCATGGTCGCCGAGCCGATGGCCGCCGCCAGGCAGGTGGCGACAAACACGGCGCCTTTGTCCATGCCCGTTTCGCCGAGGATGCTCGGGTTTACGAACAGGATGTAGGCCATCGCCAGGAACGTGGTGATACCCGCAAGAATCTCGGTACGCACATTGGTGTTGTGTGCTTTGAGTTGAAACAGCCTTTCCAGCATGCCAGTCCCCGTGGCGCCAAATGCGCCGTGATTAAATCGTTTTCAACAGCAAAGCACAGACGCGGATCGCCTGAAGAATTTCTGTCTGTCGGAAAAAGCCGCGCATCATACCAGCAGCTCGTACATATGGCTGCTTTGGTTACCCGGCGGGGCCATGTTTTGTAACCTTGAGACAGAAGGCATACTGCGTGCCAGTTTTCGGAGGGCTCTATGAAAAACACCATCAAAGCGGTTTGTGTCTGTGTCGGTTTAATGATCAGTGCCGCTGCCAATGCTGCGCCCGCGTTACCTTTGAGCGCTGTCGAGATACTCAAAGTGGCGTCTGTTACCTGCGCCGTAGAGGATGTGTCGGACGGCCGCAAGCAAACCCGGTGTGACCATAACGGCCCTGGGATCAAGGTTTACGTGCTGGAACGCGGTTATGGCGGCCAGCCCAATGTCACCCTGGATGGCCAGGAAGTGGACGGAGTGCGCGCCCCGGTTTGCAACCAGGGCGAGGGGCTGGTGGCCTGTAACGGTGCGGGCACCACCGTGGGGCACCTCTATACCTTCGACCTGGGTAACAAGGACGGCGGCTGGTTTGAGTTCAGTAACACCTCGTTGGTGCCACCGCACAACCGGTTGGGTGCACAACTATATATAAAGTGAGATTCACACCTGTAGCCGCTGCCGCAGGCTGCGATCGGGCCCGCAGGGGCCGCGCTTTTTAAAGAGCGAAGGTCCTTCGGCCCTTATCGCAGCCTGCGGCAGCGGCTACAGGGTTTTGTGCTCTTCCACCATCCGGTCGCGATTGGCCAGGCCGGGGAACAGTTTTATCCACAGCCCGGTGACGACCAGCGTGCCAACCCCGCCCAGTACCACAGCAGGCACGGTGCCCAGCCAATGGGCGGTGGCGCCGGATTCGAATTCGCCCAGTTGATTGGACGCGCCGATAAACAAACCGTTAACCGCACTGACCCGGCCGCGCATTTCATCCGGCGTCTCAAGCTGCACGAATGACGCGCGGATCACCATGCTGATCATATCCGCCGCCCCGAGTACCACCAGCACCGCCATGGAAAACCAGAACGAGGTCGACAGACCGAACGCGATGGTCGCGACCCCGAATAGCCCCACAGCGGTGAACATGACGCGTCCGACCTTGCGCTCCACCGGGAACCTGGCCAGCCATAGCGACATCAGCAAGGCACCGACCGCCGGTGCCGAGCGCAACATGCCCAGGCCCCAGGGGCCGGTGAGCAGGATGTCTTTGGCAAACACCGGCAGCAACGCCGTGGCGCCGCCCAGCAGTACCGCAAACAGGTCAAGGGAGATGGCCCCCAGGACATCAGGGCGGCTGCGGATAAAGCGAATGCCTGCCAGCAACGAGTCCAGCGTCGCCTTGCCCTTGTTCAACGGCAATTGACGGGCAGGCAGGGTGCTCATCAGCAGAGCGGCAATCAGATACAGCGCCACGCTCGGGCCATACACCCACACGCTGCCAAACGCATACAGCAACCCGCCAAACGCCGGCGCGACGATGGTGGCTGACTGCTGCGCCGCTTGTGCGGCCGCCACTGCGCGCGGGAACAGCTCAACCGGCACGATCGAAGGCAGCAGCGCTTGGGTGGCGGGCATCTCGAAGGAGCGGGCGGCGCCCAGCACAAAGGCCAGGATAAAGATCATTTCCCGGGTGATGTGATCGCTTGCGCTGCTGATGGCCAGTATCAGGGCAATCATCGCCTGCAGTGACTGGCACAGGGCCGCCACCCGGCGCCGGTCATAGCGGTCGGCCACATGCCCGGTGTGCAGCATGAACAGCAGGCGCGGTGCGAACTCGATCAAACCGACCCAGCCCAGGTCCATCACATTGCCGGTGAGCTGGTAGAGGTTCCAGCCAATGGCCACGGTCAGCATCTGAAACGCACTGGCGGTGAAGATGCGGGCAAACCAGAAGGCCACAAATGGCCGGTGATGCCGTAGCAGGAGGGGCTGGCTGGTCATTTGGAGGGATCGTGGCCGAGGACAGGGGGGGCGAGATTATCATTATTCTGTAACAATTAATGACTCGAAACATGAAGGTTGCCGGTCCCCCCAAACCCCCTGTTTAAAATCTGTTTTCTGCGAATCCTTACGGTTCTTGCAACGGTCTATATCAAGGCCTGAGGCATCGTGTCACGCGACAACAAACCACATTAGCCGTGTGTCAGGAATGGACTACTCTTTCATCCATGCTTGATCCAGATCAAAACCTCCAGGAGGTTTTCTGGATGGCCAGCCGGCCAGAGCCCTTTGCGTTGTGGTTAAAAGAGCGAAGCTCGATTCGCTGTGGCCATGGCCTGCGGGGTAGTTGGATACAGGTGCGATGCTTGTGTCCTCAACGACCTGATACCTGATAGAGGAAGACTTATGTTCGGTTTGGATGCTCTCGAGCTCGCCCGAATTCAGTTCGCGTTTACCATATCGTTTCACATCATTTTTCCCGCCATTACCATCGGTCTCGCCAGTTATTTGATGGTGCTCGAAGGCATGTGGCTGAAAACCCGTGACGATACCTACCGCGATCTGTACCACTTTTGGTCGAAGATTTTTGCCGTCAACTTCGGTATGGGCGTGGTATCGGGCCTGGTCATGGCCTACCAGTTCGGTACCAACTGGTCGAGGTTCTCGGACTTTGCCGGTGCTGTTACCGGGCCGCTGCTGACCTATGAAGTACTGACCGCATTCTTCCTTGAGGCGGGTTTTCTGGGCGTCATGCTGTTTGGCTGGAACCGCGTGGGTCGCGGGATGCACTTCTTCTCGACCGCGATGGTGGCCCTCGGGACACTGGTTTCGACCTTCTGGATCCTGGCCTCCAATAGCTGGATGCAAACCCCGCAAGGCTTCGAAATCATTGATGGCCGGGTGATTCCGGTGGACTGGTTGGCGGTGATTTTCAACCCGTCGTTCCCTTACCGTCTGGCGCATATGGCCACGGCGGCCTTTGTAGCCACGGCGTTTTTTGTCGGTGCCTCGGCGGCATGGCATCTGTTGCGCGGTCGTAACACGCCGGCCATTCGCCGCATGTTCTCGATGGCAATGTGGATGGCCCTGGTGGTCGCACCGGTGCAGGCGCTGATCGGTGATGCCCACGGTTTGAATACCCTTGAGTATCAGCCGGCAAAAATCGCGGCCATGGAAGGTCACTGGGAAAACAAACCCGGTGAGCCAACGCCGCTGATTCTGTTTGGCATCCCCAACATGAAGACCGAAACCACGGACTACAAGATTCAAGTTCCGTACTTGGGCAGCCTGATTCTGACTCACAGTCTGGACAAGCAAATCCCGGCGTTGAAGGACTTCCCGCCCGAGGACCGCCCCAACTCAACCATCGTGTTCTTCAGCTTCCGCATCATGGTGGCGCTGGGCATGCTGATGATCTTCGTCGGGCTTTGGAGCGTGTGGCTACGCAGGCGCGGCACTTTGTACGAGAACCGCTGGTTCTTGCGTCTGGTGCTGTGGATGGGGCCATCGGGCCTGATCGCTATCCTGGCGGGCTGGTTCACCACTGAAATCGGTCGTCAGCCATGGGTGGTGTACGGGCTGATGCGCACCTCGGATGCGTCGTCCAATCACAGCGTCATGCAAATGAGTGTCACGCTGGTCATGTTTGTAGTGGTGTATTTCTCACTGTTCGGTGTGGGCCTGGGCTACATGATGCGTCTGGTACGCAAGGGCCCGATCACTCACGAAGGCGATGACGACACCCACGGTGGCCCAGGCCAGCAACGCACGCCTGCCCGTCCTCTGTCTGCGGCCCATGAGGGTACAGATGAAGGCCACAGCGACAGCCTGACTAAGGGGAATTGAGTCATGGGTATTGATCTGCCACTTATCTGGGCAATCATCATCATCTTCGGGATCATGATGTACGTGGTCATGGATGGTTTCGATCTCGGGATCGGCATCCTCTTCCCCTTTATCAAGGGCGAGAGTGACCGCGATGTGATGATGAACACGGTTGCTCCCGTCTGGGACGGCAACGAAACCTGGCTGGTACTGGGGGGGCGGCGTTGTTTGGCGCCTTCCCGCTGGCCTATTCGGTGGTGTTGTCGGCGCTGTACCTGCCACTGATGCTGATGCTGATGGGCTTGATTTTTCGTGGCGTGGCCTTTGAATTCCGCTTCAAGGCGCGGCCGGAAAAACGCCATATCTGGGACAAGTCCTTCATTGGCGGCTCGCTTGTGGCCACTTTCTTTCAGGGCGTGGCGCTGGGGGCCTTCATTGATGGCATCCCGGTGGTCGACCGCCAGTACGCCGGGGGCGGGCTGGACTGGCTTTCACCGTTCACCGTGTTCTGCGGGATCGCGCTGATCGTGGCCTATGCGTTGCTCGGCTGCACCTGGCTGATCATGAAGACAGAAGGTCATTTGCAGGAGCGCATGCACAAGCTGGGTCGCCCTCTGGCGCTGGCCGTGCTGGTGCTGATGGGTATCGTCAGCCTGTGGACACCCCTGGCGCACACCGACATTGCGGCACGCTGGTTCACGCTGCCGAACCTGTTCTGGTTCCTGCCGGTGCCGATCCTGGTGCTGGTGACGATGTACGGCCTGCTCAAGGCGATAGCGCGCAAGGCTCACTACACACCGTTTCTGTTGACCCTGGTACTGATCTTCCTGGGCTACAGCGGTTTGGGTATCAGCCTGTGGCCGAACATCATCCCGCCTTCGATCTCGATCTGGGACGCCGCTGCACCGCCGCAAAGCCAGGGCTTCATGCTGGTGGGCACCTTGTTTATCATCCCGTTCATTCTGGGTTATACCTTCTGGAGCTACTACGTGTTCCGCGGCAAGGTCACCCACGAAGACGGTTATCACTAGTAGCAACTGCCGCTGTGGCCTGAGGGCCGCAGCCTTTTCCCCAAGAGGAGGCCTGAGCATGGCTGGCAAGGATTATCTACACGACGTGCAAGAGTGCGAGAAGAAGCCGTTATGGCAACGTATCGGCTGGTTGCTGGTGATCTGGACCGCCAGCGTGGCGAGTCTGGGCGTGTTTGCCTGGCTTATCCGCCTGTTCATGACAGCGGCGGGTATGAAAACCCACTGATGGCCAGACAATAAAAAACCCTCTTCGGAGGGTTTTTTATTGTCTGGGAGGGGAGTGCTTACTTACGCGCCTTCAGGATTACAAACTTTGGCGTGGCGGCGACTTGCTCGACTCCGCGAAACAGCTTGGCCAGCTTGCTGTGGTAACCCAGGTGGCGGTTACCGACGATATACAGCGCCCCACCGACCACCAGCGCTTCTCGCGCCTGCTGGAACATGCGCCAGGCCAGAAAGTCCCCCACCACCTGTTGCTGGTGGAACGGCGGGTTGCACAGCACTACGTCCAGAGAATCCGGTGCCTGGCTTGCCAGGCCGTCATCGGCCCGCACAATGACCTCGCGATCACCCAGCGCGGCCTGCCAGTTCTCACGGGCGGACTGCACCGCCATGAAGGACTCATCGACCAGGGTGTACTGCGCCTGCGGGTTATTCAGCGCACTGGCAATGGCCAGCACCCCATTGCCGCAGCCCAGGTCGGCAACCCGTGCCGCGCCCAGATTTTTTGGCAGGTGCGGCAGGAACGCCCGGGTACCGATATCCAGGTCTTCGCGGCAAAACACGTTGGCGTGGTTGAGCAGCTCGATGGCGGGCTTGTCCAGGCGGTAGCGCGAAGGGTACGGTGAGGTAAACGGCCCCAGAGCCTGTGGTGCAGCAATCAGCAGACGTGCCTTTTTTACCGCCAGCGAAGCCTGTACCGGGCCGATGTAACGTTCCAGCAGATCACCTGCGGCACGGGGCAAGTGTTTGACCATGGCTGCTGCGATCACCTGCGCGCCCGGCGCCAGTTGGCCCTGCAGGCGGATAAGTTGCTCTTCGAGCAACGCCAGGGTTTTGGGCACGCGGATCAGCACGCAGTCGAAGGGGCCGACCAACGGTTCGCTGGCAGGGATGATCGAGACTGCATCGTAGGCATGGCCATTGAGCGTCAGGTTTTTTTCCAGCGCCTGCAGGGCGAGGAAGGAGTCGCTGCTGCTGGTGACACCCATCGTGCCTACCAGGCTGACGGCCAAGGCACCAAAACTGTCATTGAGCACCAGAACCCGACTGTTCGCGGGCAGCGCCTGTTCGGCCAAGTGATTAAGCAAATACTCATCCGCCGCATCGAAGGCCTGCAAAGGCTCGTTCTGCTGCTCGGGTTGGCGGATCAGGCGAAGTTGGGCGAAGGGGCTTTCTAGCACAGGCATTTATACAAACTCTGAGGAATCGGCAACTGCATGCCCGGCCCTTGAGGGGGCCTGGTTAACAGAGGAGTCCGTGGGTTTTACAGGTGGGCGTGATTTTACTTTTTTTTGCAGCAGATTACCTGATGCGTTTGTCCGGTACGTTGCAGTGCCTGCTCACAGCAGTCCGGATTTTGCCGCCATGACCACGGCAGATGTCTTGTTGTTCGCCCCCAGCTTTCTGATGGCACTGCTGATATGAAAGTTCACGGTGCGGGTGCTCAGGCTCAGGATCGTACCAATGTCGGCGGCTATTTTGCCTTCGGCTGTCCACTTGAGGATTTCGATCTCCCGGCAGGACAAGCGGGTGATATGGATTTCCAGGTTGTGGCGCAGAGGGGACCGTTCGAGCATGGCACCGTGCAGCTGGTTGCATAGCCACAAGACGTTGGCGACTTTGTCCGCGAACTCGTCCTCGGTGAGAGGGGGATCTTTCCTGGCAAGGCTCAGCATGCTCACAACGCCATTGGCGTCGTGGACCGATTGCGACCATCCATAGGCCAGCCCGCAGGTTTGTGCCGCTTTCCACAGCTCTGGAGACTCACGAAAAACGTAGGAGCTCCAAATGATAGGCATGATAGAAAGTTGGCAGTGAGCCACGAGCGGATTTGTTTTCGACGAGGGGCCTTTCTCATACCGCTCGATATAAGCTTTTGGATAGTTTGTTATTACCTTGCTGTGCGATACGGCATTGCCGAGCCTGGGAATCATTCGGAAAAAGAAATAGTCGAAACCATAGCCTTCTATCCGTTTGAGTGTATAGGCGTGTAACTCTGTCTCGCTGCTGAAAGTAACGTGCGGGTGGGTGCTGATTGTAGTGTGAGCGGTCATGAGGCGCTCCTGCGGCCTTGAAGTTGCTGGTGGAGTTGCGGGTATCCTAGTGGATAATTTTAGGTCCTACTTCAAATAATACTGAATACTTAATAAGTAAATAATATCTATCGGCGGCGGGGTGGATGCTTAGAGATGCAGAAGGTCATGTAATGAGGGAGTTTGATTGGACTTTTTTGGTTGTGTCTATATAGCTGTTATGCGGTTTTAAGTAGAGCGTGTGTCGAAATTATCCGCGTCAACTATTACAACTATTGCGTTCTGGCCTGTATTTGCAAGGCGACAGTCTGTCGCAAAGCCACCACAAACCATCGGTGTTTCTCCAGGGCCCTTTGCGCGACACTAGGGCCATTCGCCATTGGAGTGTCCCATGACTGCCAGCGCAGAAAAATTCACCCAGCAGACGCTGACCGATGTCACACCCCTGACCCCCAGCCTGTTTACATTGCGCACCACCCGTGACGCAGGCTTTCGTTTTCGTGCGGGTCAATTTGCCAGGCTGGGGGTGACCAAGGCCGACGGCAGTACGGTATGGCGCGCCTATTCCATGGTTTCGTCGCCCCATGACGAGTTTCTGGAGTTTTTTTCGATTGTGGTGCCGGGCGGAGAATTCACCAGTGAACTCAGTCGCCTGCAAGTCGGCGACCGCTTGATGGTAGAGCGCCAGGCGTTCGGTTTTCTGACCCTGGACCGTTTTGTTGACGGGCGTGACCTGTGGTTGCTGGCAACAGGGACCGGCATCGCGCCGTTTTTGTCGATCCTGCAGGATTTTGAAGTGTGGGAAAAGTTCGAGCGAATTGTGCTGGTTTACAGTGCACGTGAAGCACGGGAGCTGGCCTATCAGGACCTGATCGCCGGGTTATGTTCGCGCGAGTACCTGGCCGAATATGCGCACAAGTTTGTGTATGTTCCGATTGTCACCCGTGAGCGAGTCCCCGGCGCATTGAACGGGCGTATTACCACGCTGATTGAAAATGGTGAACTTGAGCAGGCGGCGGGTATTGAACTGACAGCCGAACATTCACGGGTCATGTTGTGCGGAAACCCGCAAATGATTGATGACACGCGCAAGTTGCTCAAAACGCGGGATATGCAACTGAGCCTGAGCCGTCGTCCAGGGCAAGTCGCTGTTGAGAATTACTGGTAGTGTGAATTTTGTATGTCGCGTGGCATGGAATAAACAACGGCGCCCTGGGGCGCCGTTGTTTATTCCGGACAGTTATGGCCGGTTGTTTTGAACTTTAAGCAGGTCGCGGATTTCGCCCAATAGTTCTTCTTCTTTGGACGGCAGTGGCGGAGCACTTGGCGCGACGGCCTCTTCACGCTTGAGGCGGTTGATTGCCTTTACACCCATAAAAATGGCGAACGCGACGATGATGAAGTCGATCACGCTCTGGATGAATTTGCCATAGGCCACGACCACGGCTGGCGCATCGCCAACGGCGGCTTTAAGCGTAATGGCCAGGTCACTGAAGTCCACACCGCCAATCAACAACCCCAGCGGTGGCATGACAACGTCACCCACAAAGGACGAAACGATTTTGCCAAATGCCGCGCCGATGATGATACCGACGGCCATATCGACCACGTTCCCTTTGACCGCGAAGGCCTTGAACTCACTTATCACGCCCATTGGATATTCCTTGTTACAGATGAGGTTGGTGGGTGCAGTGTAATTCAGCATGGCAGATCATGCCTGCGCCGCTGTTTGCATGTGTGCAGTAATCGACCTGCTCAATGGCCATAAGTTTTCTACAGCGCTGCAAGTGGCGCCCGGTACGCGATTGATTACCCCAATGCCAGACCTTTTTTTCAATGGCCGGCTTGAGACCTTTCTATTTAGAGTTTGCCCCGCAGGCCTCTAGCCTCTGGTCAGCGCTGATACGCGCATCCAATAACCAGAGGACATACGCATGACCACCTCCCTGGGCTTCGGCCTGGCTTCACAGCGCCGCCTGCTGTGTGTTTTAAGCGCCAGCCTGCTTTCGGTTTCGGCCCACGCCGCAACCCTGACCCGCGATAACGGTGCGGCTGTCGGTGATAACCAGAACTCCCAGACGGCAGGGGCCAACGGCCCGGTCTTGTTGCAGGACGTGCAGTTGCTGCAAAAACTTCAGCGCTTTGACCGTGAGCGTATTCCTGAGCGGGTCGTGCATGCTCGCGGTACCGGCGCGCACGGCACGTTTACCGTCACCAATGACCTGAGCGACCTGACCAAAGCCCGTGTGTTTGCTGCAGGCGAAACCACCCCGGTATTTGTGCGGTTTTCGGCCGTGGTGCATGGCACCCACTCGCCAGAAACCCTGCGCGACCCGCGCGGCTTTGCCACCAAGTTCTACACCGCTGACGGTAACTGGGACCTGGTAGGCAACAACTTCCCGACGTTCTTTATTCGTGACGCGATCAAGTTTCCGGACATGGTTCACGCGTTCAAACCCGACCCGCGCACCAACCTTGACGACGACTCGCGCCGGTTCGACTTCTTCTCCCACGTGCCGGAAGCCACACGCACCTTGACCGAGCTGTACTCCAACGCGGGTACCCCGGCCAGCTACCGTGAGATGGACGGTAACGGCGTACACGCCTACAAACTGGTAAATGCCAAGGGCGATGTACGTTATGTGAAGTTCCACTGGAAGAGCCTTCAGGGGCTGCACAACCTTGACCCGAAACAAGTGACTCAGGTTCAGGGCCAGGACTACAGCCACATGACTAACGATCTGGTCACTCACATCAACAAGGGCGACTTCCCCAAGTGGGACCTGTATGTGCAAGTGCTCAAGCCTGAAGACCTGAAGTCGTTTGATTTTGACCCGCTGGACGCCACCAAAATCTGGCCGGGCGTGCCTGAGCGCAAAGTCGGGCAAATGGTCCTGAACCGCAACCCGGCCAACGTCTTCCAGGAAACCGAACAGGTCGCCATGGCCCCGGCCAACCTGGTGCCAGGTATCGAGCCATCCGAAGACCGCTTGCTGCAGGGTCGGGTGTTCTCGTATGCCGATACCCAGATGTACCGCCTGGGGGCCAACGCCCTGCAATTGCCAATCAACGCGCCGCGAGTTGCGGTGAACAATGGCAATCAGGACGGTGCGATGAACATCGGCCACACCAGCAGTGGTGTGAACTATCAGCCGAGCCGCTTGATGCCGCGTGAAGAGCCGCAAGCCGCGCGTTATATCGAAACGCCGCTGTCGGGCACCACCCAGCAGGCGAAGATTCAGCGTGAGCAGAACTTCAAGCAGGCCGGTGATTTGTATCGCTCATTCAGCAAGAAAGAGCGTCAGGACCTGATTGAAAACTTCGGCGGCTCACTGGCGACAACAGACGATGAAAGCAAGCACATCATCCTGTCGTTCCTCTACAAGGCCGATCCCGAGTACGGCACCGGCGTGACCAAAGTGGCCAAGGGCGACCTGGCGCGGGTCAAGGCACTGGCTTCCAAACTGGTGGATTAACTCCTGGGTTTTACCCCAACCCTCTCCCTGTGGGAGAGGGGCTTTTGATTCAAGCGAGCAATTGCAGGTAATCCACAATGCATATTTTTATTTCCCTGACCCTGCTGCTTGCCAGCGGCATCTGTATTGCCGAAGAGCCCGACGTACAAACACAACTCCAGAACCATTACTTTGACGCCGCCCGTCGCGGTGATGTGGCGATGCTCGATACCTTTATCGCGTCGCACTACGGGCTCGATACCCAGGACAACAAAGGCTACACCGCGTTAATCCTTGCGGCCTACAACGGTCAGGGCGAGGCGGTAGAGCATCTGCTCAAAGCCGGCGCCAATGCCTGTGTGCAAGACCAACGTGGCAACACCGCCCTGATGGGCGCCATTTTCAAGGGCGAGCTCAAGATTGCCCGCCGTTTGCTCGCCACCGACTGCAACCCCGACCAGCGCAACGGCGCCGGGCAAACAGCGGCGATGTACGCGGGTCTGTTTAAGCGGGTCGAGTTGCTCAATGACTTGTCCGGCAAAGGCGCGGACCTGAATGCCGAAGATGCATCGGGTAACAGTGCCGCTCGGCTGGCCAATGGCGAAATCCGCATGCCAGTGTCGCGCTGATCACGGCCGGGTGGGCTATCATCGCGGTTTTTCCGTGGAGTTCAGATGGCCAAGCCCAAGCGCATTTACGGCTGCACCGAGTGCGGCGCAACCTTTCCCAAGTGGGCCGGGCAGTGTGGCGAGTGTGGCGTCTGGAACACCCTGGTCGAAACCATTGTAGAAAGCGGCGCGGCCGCGCCACCCAGCGCCCGTACCGGCTGGACCGGGCAACAGGCACAGATCAAGACCCTGGCCGAAGTCAGCATCGCTGAAATCCCGCGCTTCTCCACCGCCTCCGGCGAGCTGGACCGGGTGCTCGGTGGCGGTCTGGTTGATGGCTCGGTGGTGCTGATCGGCGGCGATCCGGGTATCGGCAAGTCGACGATCCTGCTGCAAACCTTGTGTCATATGGCCACGCGCATGCCTGCGCTGTATGTCACCGGTGAAGAGTCCCAGCAGCAAGTGGCCATGCGCGCCCGGCGTTTGGGGCTGCCGCAGGATCAACTCAAGGTGATGACCGAAACCTGCATCGAAAGCATCATCGCCACCGCCAAACTGGAAAAGCCCAAGGTCATGGTGATCGACTCGATCCAGACCATCTTCACCGAACAGCTTCAATCGGCGCCGGGCGGCGTATCGCAAGTGCGCGAGAGCGCGGCATTGCTGGTGCGTTATGCAAAGTCCAGCGGCACGGCGATTTTCCTGGTGGGCCACGTGACCAAAGAGGGTGCGCTGGCCGGGCCCCGCGTGCTGGAGCACATGGTGGATACCGTGCTGTATTTCGAGGGCGAGTCCGATGGCCGTTTGCGCTTGCTGCGGGCGGTGAAAAACCGCTTCGGTGCAGTCAACGAGCTGGGCGTGTTCGGTATGACCGACAAAGGCTTGAAAGAAGTCTCCAACCCGTCTGCAATTTTCCTTACTCGCGCTCAGGAAGAAGTGCCGGGCAGTGTGGTCATGGCCACATGGGAAGGCACCCGGCCCATGCTGGTGGAAGTGCAGGCGCTGGTGGATGACAGCCATATGTCCAACCCGCGCCGTGTGACCCTGGGCCTGGACCAGAATCGCCTGGCCATGTTGCTGGCGGTCCTGCACCGCCACGGCGGTATCCCGACTCACGATCAGGACGTGTTCCTCAACGTTGTGGGCGGGGTCAAAGTGTTGGAGACCGCGTCAGACCTGGCGTTGATGGCAGCCGTGATGTCCAGCCTGCGCAACCGGCCGCTGCCCCATGACTTGCTGGTGTTCGGCGAAGTCGGTCTGTCTGGCGAAGTACGCCCTGTGCCAAGCGGTCAGGAGCGGCTTAAGGAAGCGGCCAAGCACGGCTTCAAGCGCGCCATCGTGCCCAAGGGCAACGCCCCGAAAGAATCCCCGCCGGGGTTGCAGGTGATCAGCGTGACCCGTCTGGAGCAGGCGCTGGATGCGTTGTTCGAGTAGGGTTCAGAGGGGCAATAAAGTCTGCAACGGCTGATGGCTGCATGTGATCAGCCCCCCGTGGCAGACGCCGGCGCCGCGCTGCACAAATGTGCAGCGCCGCTTGGCACAAAACCATAAAAGAAGGCTCTAGACCAACGTTAGGGGCTGGTCTTTAGAGCTGGTAGCGCTAAACTCCGGGGGCAAACCTTCTTGTCCAACTGGCCGGAATATAAAAATGAATAATAAAAATAGCCTGCTGCGCCACATTCCGTGGCTGGTGCTGGCAATTGTAGGAGCCTGCGCCTTGGGCGTAGTGGCCTTGCGTCGAGGCGAGGCGATCAACGCCTTGTGGATCGTAGTGGCAGCTGTTGCCATCTATCTGGTTGCTTATCGTTATTACAGTTTGTTTATCGCTACAAAAGTGATGCAGCTGGACCCACTGCGCGCAACACCGGCGGTGGTCAATAACGACGGTCTGGACTATGTGCCAACCAACAAACACATTCTTTTTGGTCACCACTTTGCCGCCATTGCTGGCGCCGGGCCTCTGGTCGGGCCGGTTCTGGCTGCGCAAATGGGCTACCTGCCGGGCACGCTCTGGCTGATCGCCGGTGTGGTGCTGGCCGGTGCGGTGCAGGACTTTATGGTCCTGTTCATGTCCACCCGCCGCAACGGTCGCTCCCTGGGCGACATGGTGCGCGAGGAAATGGGCAAGGTGCCTGGCACCATCGCGCTGTTTGGCTGCTTCCTGATCATGATCATCATCCTTGCGGTGCTGGCGCTGATCGTGGTGAAAGCCTTGGCCGAGAGCCCGTGGGGCATGTTCACGGTGATGGCAACCATCCCGATCGCGATGTTCATGGGCATTTACATGCGCTACATCCGCCCGGGTCGTATTGGTGAGATATCGGTCGTCGGCGTACTGCTGTTGCTCGGTTCGATCTGGCTGGGGGGCCAGATTGCGGCCAGCCCGGAGTGGGCCCCGGTGTTTACCTTCACCGGTACGCAAATCACCTGGATGCTGATCGGTTACGGCTTTGTGGCAGCGGTACTGCCGGTGTGGCTGGTACTGGCACCACGTGACTATCTGTCGACATTCCTCAAGATCGGTACGATCGTGGCCCTGGCCATCGGCATTCTGGTCACCATGCCAGAGCTGAAAATGCCGGCATTGACCCAGTTCACCGACGGCACCGGCCCGGTGTGGAAAGGCGGTCTGTTTCCGTTCCTGTTCATCACCATTGCCTGCGGCGCGGTATCGGGTTTCCACGCACTGATTGCCTCGGGTACTACACCCAAACTGCTGGATAACGAATGCAACTCCCGTTACATCGGCTACGGCGCGATGCTGATGGAGTCCTTTGTGGCCATCATGGCAATGGTTGCCGCTTCGGTCATCGAGCCGGGTGTGTACTTCGCCATGAACAGCCCGGCGGCCATCGTCGGCGGTGATGTGGTGACGGTTGCGCAAACCGTTAGCAGCTGGGGTTTTGCAATTACCCCGGATGCACTGACAGCACTGGCCCATGACATCGGTGAAACCACCGTTCTGGCCCGTGCCGGTGGTGCGCCGACACTGGCTGTGGGTATCGCCCAGATCCTGCACAACGTGCTGCCGGGCGAAAACACCATGGCGTTCTGGTATCACTTCGCTATTTTGTTTGAAGCCCTGTTCATCCTGACGGCAGTTGACGCCGGCACCCGTGCCGGTCGCTTCATGCTGCAAGACTTGCTCGGCAGCTTTGTGCCTGCACTCAAGCGTACCGAGTCCTGGGGCGCCAACTTGCTGGCAACCGGTCTGTGTGTGGCAATGTGGGGTTATCTGCTGTACCAGGGCGTGATCGATCCATTGGGCGGCATCAACACCCTGTGGCCGCTGTTCGGTATCTCTAACCAGATGCTGGCGGGTATTGCGCTGATGCTGGCGACCGTTGTGCTGATCAAAATGAAGCGCCAGCGCTACATCTGGGTCACCATGACCCCGGCGGTGTGGTTGCTGATCTGCACGACCTACGCAGGCTTTATCAAGCTGTTCGACGCCAACCCGGCGGTCGGCTTCCTGGCTCTGGCCAACAAATACAGTACGGCCCTGGAAGCGGGCCAGGTGATTGCCCCGGCGAAAAACATCGACCAGATGCAGCACGTGATCATCAATGCCTACACCAACGCCGGTCTGACCGTGCTGTTCCTGTTCGTGGTGTTCAGCATTCTGTTCTATGCGGTCAAAGTGGGTGCCGCGGCTTGGGGTCGTAAAGAACGTACGGATAAAGAAGCACCGTACCAAGCCGTTCCAGACGCTTAACAACAGAGGATTGCAGCCATGTTCAATGACCTGAGTCGCCTCGGTAAATACCTCGGTCAGGCCGCGCGCCTGATGGTCGGCATGCCCGACTACGACAACTACGTCGAGCATATGCAAACCAAGCACCCGGACAAGCCGGTGATGACCTACGAGGCGTTCTTTCGCGAACGCCAGGAGGCCCGTTACGGCGGCAAGGGTGGGCCCAAGTGCTGTTAACCCTGTAACCGGGGTTGCGTGACCTCAGTGGGAGTGGCTGTTTGGCTGCTCCCATTTTTATTTCTGCTTTCAGGGAGATTTGCATGTCCTCTCCAATCCCCGTCACCATCCTCAGCGGGTTTCTCGGTGCCGGTAAAACCACGTTGTTGCGCCATCTGCTCAAGGCCGAGCACGGGCTGAAAATCGCCGTGATCGAAAACGAATTCAGCGATGCCGGGATCGACACCCAGCTGTTGGGCGACGAGCCGGTGCAAGTCATGACCCTGTCCAATGGTTGCGTGTGCTGCACCATCCACACCGACCTGACCAAGGCGCTGTACCTGTTGCTTGAGCGCCTGGACAGCGGCGAAATCGCCTTCGACCGGCTGGTGATCGAATGCACCGGCCTGGCGGACCCTGCGCCTGTGGCACAAACCTTTTTTATCGACGAAGAACTGCGCGAGCGTTACCTGCTGGACGGCATCATCACCCTGGTGGACGCGGCCCACGCCGATGTTCACCTGAGCCAGACCATCGCCCAGGCGCAAATCGGCTTTGCCGACCGCCTGCTGGTAAGCAAGCGCGATCTGGTGGACGACGCGACCTTCGATGCCCTGTGCGAGCGTCTGACCCGCATCAACCGCCGCGCGCCGATTCGCGTGGTCGAGCACGGCAAGATTGATCTGGCCGAGCTGCTGGATGTACGCGGGTTTAACCTCAATGCAGACCTGGGTGGCGGCCTGAGCTTGCGCCCGGTGCAGCCTGCGGCGTCCATTGACCGCATCACCAGCCTGGTACTGCGCACCGACAAGCCCCTGGATATCGACAGTCTCAGCGCATTTATGAACGAGTTGCTCGAAGATCACGGCAAACAGTTACTGCGCTACAAAGGTGTACTGAGCATTGCGGGCGAAGACCGCAGGCTGGTGTTCCAGGGCGTGCTCAAACTGTATGGCTTTGACTGGGACACCGAGTGGGCCGAAGGCGAGGCGCGTGAAAGCGTGATGGTGTTCATTGCCGATGACTTGCCCGAAGCCAAGATTCGTGAGGGTTTTGCACGGCTTGGGGGGTGAGGGGCTTTTGATCTGTTGTGCCGGGTTTGGCGACTTGCCAGTAAGCGCGCACAAAAAAGCCCGGCACAAGGCCGGGCTTTTTATTCAGCTATTTACACTCAGTTGCCGTAAACCGGCAGCTTGGCGCAGATGGCTTTTACTTTCTCGCGAACAGCGTCAATCACGGTTTCGTCAGTGATGTTGTCCAGGATGTCGCAGATCCAGGTCGCCAGTTCACGGCATTCTTCTACTTTGAAGCCGCGAGTGGTAACAGCTGGAGTACCGAAACGCAGACCCGAAGTCACGAACGGGGAGCGTGGATCGTTCGGTACGGAGTTTTTGTTTACGGTGATGAATGCTTTGCCCAGTGCGGCGTCAGCGTCTTTACCCGAGATGTCTTGCTTGATCAGCGACAGCAGGAACAGGTGGTTTTCAGTACCGCCCGATACCACGTCAAAACCGCGCGCGATAAATACCGATGCCATGGCTTGCGCGTTTTTCACGACTTGTTGCTGGTAAGCCTTGAACTCTGGTTGCAGAGCTTCTTTGAAGCACACGGCCTTGGCGGCGATGACGTGCTCCAGCGGGCCACCTTGCGAACCCGGGAATACAGCCGAGTTCAGCTTCTTCTCGATGTCGGCGTTGGCTTTGGCCAGGATCAGGCCACCACGTGGACCGCGCAGGGTTTTGTGGGTAGTGGTGGTCACTACGTCAGCAAACGGAACCGGGTTAGGGTAAACGCCAGCAGCTACCAGACCGGCTACGTGAGCCATGTCTACGAACAGGTAGGCGCCAACCTTGTCAGCAATAGCGCGGAAACGCGGGAAGTCCAGGATCTGCGAGTAGGCAGAGAAGCCGGCCACGATCATTTTTGGCTTGTGCTCAACAGCCAGACGCTCGACTTCGTCGTAGTCGATCAGGCCGTTGGCGTCGATGCCGTACTGGATGGCGTTGTACAGCTTGCCCGAGGACGAAACGCTGGCGCCGTGGGTCAAGTGACCGCCGTGGGCCAGGCTCATGCCCAGGATGGTGTCGCCAGCCGACAGAAGGGCCAGGTACACAGCGCTGTTGGCCTGGGAGCCGGCGTGCGGCTGAACGTTGGCGTAATCGGCGCCGAACAGTTCTTTTGCACGGTCGATAGCCAGTTGCTCAACTACGTCGACGTATTCACAGCCGCCGTAGTAGCGCTTGCCCGGGTAACCTTCGGCGTATTTGTTGGTCAGCACCGAGCCTTGAGCTTCCATGACCGCTGGGCTGGTGTAGTTTTCCGAAGCGATCAGCTCAATATGTTCTTCCTGGCGCTGAGCTTCTTGCTCCATGGCGGCAAAAAGGTCGGCGTCGAACTTGGCAAGTGTCAAATCACGGCTGAACATGGCGGTCCTCAAGGATCGGGGGCAGAAAAGGAGGGCATTCTAACTCAATGGGTTTTATCTGGCATATGAATGCGATTCACGGCGCACTTGATCGCACTGCAAGTCTCAGTTTTGCAGCTCATCACTCGCTGCTTTCAGCTGCTTGACCAGCAAATGAGCGGGCATCGGCCGCCCGAAGAGGTAGCCTTGCACCTCATCGCAGCCGTGCTCGCGCAAGAAATCCAGTTGTTCGTGGGTCTCTACACCTTCGGCGATAACGGCAAGGTTCAGGCTGTGGGCCATCGCAATGATCGCCCGGGCTATCTGGGCGTCCTGTTCACCTGAGGGCAGGCCGTCGACAAAGGTGCGGTCGATTTTCAGCACGTCGATGGGGAATTGCTTGAGGTAGTTGAGCGACGAGTAACCGGTGCCAAAGTCGTCTACGGCGATACTCAGGCCGAGGTTTTTCAGGCTGGCCAGAATGTGCAGGGCCTCGCTGACTTCGCGCATCAGGATGCTTTCGGTCAGCTCAAGCTCCAGGCAGGCAGGCGACAGGCCGGTTTTCTTGAGGATATTGGCGATGCGCGTGCCCAGTTGGCCATCGGAGAACTGGCGCGCCGAGATGTTGACCGAGACTTTGGGCACGCGCACTTTGACCTGGTGCCAAAGCTTGAGCTGGCGGCAGGCTTCTGCCAGCACCCAGTCGCCCACTTCCACCACCAGGCCCAGCTCTTCGAGTACTGGAATAAAGTCGCCGGGCGGTACCAGGCCGCGTCTCGGATGGTTCCAGCGCAACAGCGCCTCGACTCCGGTCAGGCGTTTACCGTCGCCGCTGAATTGCGGTTGGTAGTACAGGATGAATTCTTTCTGTTCCAGCGCATGGCGCAGGTCGCTTTCGAGCTCCAGGCGCTCCAGGGCGCTGGCGTTCATGTCCGCCTGATAGAACTGGAAGTTGTTTTTGCCGCGCTCCTTGGCGTGATACATCGCGGTGTCGGCGTTTTTCATCAGTTGGCTGAGTTCGTTGCCGTCTTGCGGGCTCAGGGCGATGCCAATGCTGGCCGTTACGAAAAACTCGCGGCTTTCGAGCACAAAGGGTTTCACCAGGCTGGCGAGGATTTGCTCGGCCACACTGATAGCCCGGTTCAAGGCCATTTGGCGTGATGCCCGAGGCTGCAAGAGGAGGGTGAACTCGTCGCCACCCATGCGTGCGACGGTATCGTCGTCGCTGACGCAGGCAAGCAGGCGAATAGCCATGTCCTTGAGCATGCGGTCGCCTGCCGCGTGGCCCAGTGAGTCGTTGATGGGCTTGAAACGGTCGAGGTCGAGGAACATCAGCACCACCCACGACTTGTTGCGCTCGGCCTGTTGCAGTGCCGTGTGCAGACGGTCCTGGAAGAGGGTGCGGTTGGGCAGGTGGGTCAGAGCGTCGTAATAGGCCAGGCGGTGAATCCGCTGTTCGCTGGCCTTGCGCTCGCTGATGTCACTGAAAAAACACACATAGCTGGCCAGATCGCCCTCGTCATCGAGCACCGCATTGATGCCGACCCAGGCCGGGTAGTGTTCGCCGTTGAGGCGCTTGAGCCAGACTTCACCTTCCCAGGTGCCGTGCAGATGCAGTTGCTTGAGCACATAGGCAAGTTGCGCACTCTGCTGGGGGTCGACCGTCAGCATGCTCGGCAATTGGTCGAGCACCTGGGCCACTGCGTAACCGCTGACCCGGCTGAAGGCTTCGTTGGCTTGCACGATATAGCCTGCGGGGTCGGTAATCAGGATGGCCGAGGTGGAGTGTTCGAATACCGTCGCGGCCATGCGCAGGTCTTTTTCGGCCCGGCGCTGCTGACTGATATCACGGCCGACGCCCAAAATGCCTTCGAAGGCATCGTTCTCATCCCATACCAGCACCAGGCGCAACTCGATGGGGACTTTATGGCCGTCTGCGCGCAGGCAATCGAGCAGGAACAGCTGACTTTGCACCTGGGAACGCAGGGCTGATAGTTGCTGGGGTTTGTCCAGGGCAGCACTGACGCGTTCGATCAGGCCGTAAATGCCGGTCAGTTGCTGTGGCGTGGCGATAATCGATTGCCAGCCGTTGTTGAACACCCATTGCGCTTCGTAGCCCAGTACTGTCTGTATTGACGGGCTGAGGTAGTTCAGCTGCAACGTGCTGTCGGTGGAGAAAATAATGTCGCTGATGCTTTCGGCCAGCATCCGGTAACGCTGTTCGCTGTCGCGCAACGATTCGCTGGCTTCGATTTGGTCGGTGATGTCTTTGGCCACCCCGACAATGCGCGTGACTTGATCGCCGGTGTCACGGGCGAAGGCCTGCTCGCGGATCTCGAAGCAGCGCCAGTTGCCGTGGTGGTGGCGAAAGCGCAATTGGCATTGCATCAGGACCTTGTAGCCATCGAGCCGTTGCTGCTGGCGCAAGTGGTGATAGCGCTCGGCGTCTTCGGGGTGCAGCAGCAGCTCCCAGAAGTAAGCGCCCATTTGCTGCAGCTCGGCGTCGCTGTAGCCCAGGGTTTGCCCAAGGTGATGGTTGCTGAAGATGATCTGTTGGGTAATTACATTTTGCACATAGAGGTGGTCGGGTACGGTGCGCACCACATCGGACCAAAAGCTTTCGCGTTCCTGCAGGGACAACTCGATCAGCTTGCGGCTGGTGATGTCGCTGATGCTCAGGATGACGGCGTGATACTCCTGACGGTCCACAGGCAGGCGCAGTACCAGCCATAAATGCTGATCCTGGCCATCGGCATTGGTCAGCCTTATTTCCAGTTCGAGCTGCTGCTGTTGATCGAGTACGGCTTCGACGATCCGATACCCAATGGCCGAGATGGTTTGCGGGCAACCATTGATCAGCTTTTGCCAGGCGCCGTCCCCTGATTCGACCGACAGCAGTTGCATGGCCACCTGGTTCACTTCGGTGATGCGCAGTTGTTCAAACAGCTGGCGACGATGCTCGGGGCGATCGTTCAGCCATAGCTTGAGGCTGTCGCTGTCGTGCAGCTTTTCGCGCTCAAGGAAGCCCGGCAAGCTGGACATGTCGAGCACGCACAGCGCGACGCCGGTGCCTTCAAAAATATCGTGATAGCGCCGGCGTCCTTCATGCAGCTGACGCTGGCGGCGGCGCATGTTCAACAGTGCGATAAGCGGCAACATCGAAAACAGCAAGCCGAGCAGGCATTTGACGATCAGCCCCGGCAGCAACTGCTCAACCGCCTGGCGGTCATCGAACAACCCGCGCAGTTGCCAGTCGCTATGGCTGATGGAGGTCAGCAGTACGGTGTCCTCTTCATCGCGAGGGGTCAGGGTGACAGCCGGTGTGATGGATTTATCCATACGGCTGACCACGTTGCGGCTCTGCGTGTTTTCGACCAGCCATTGCGGCCGGCTGCCGGCGCTTTGATGTGTCAGGTTTTGCAGCAGGTCCGGGGTCATGCGCAGCAGCCAGTAACCATTAATGGCGCCGCTGGGCTGGCGTAACAATAAGTAGACGACGCTGCCGTCATTATTGTTGCTGTAGTAGTAGCCTTCGGTGCGGCTGCTCGAAGGGGTGTGGCGGAACCAGTCAGCCAGGTAGGCAGCGTCGGGGCTGGTGCCGGTACTGTCGAGCAATACCTCGCCCGCCGGGCTGAGCAAGGCCGCGCTTTGCAGGGCCGGCAGGGATTGGCGTAGTTGCGTGACCAGTAGCTGTTGTTGGTGCAGGTCTTTCGGTGACTGGTCGACGGGTAGCAGGTTGAGGGCTGTCTCGGCCCTGAGCGCCATGCTCAGGCTGATGTGATCGGCCAGGTCGGCGCTGTAATTGATGCTGGTCTGGCGTTCTTGTTGCAGGGTTTCCTGGAACTGTTCGATCAATAACCAGAAGAGCATTGCCAGCAACAGTAGAACCAGGGCCGCCAACGCACTTTTTAACGTCCCGCGCACAGGCGTACCAAGTAATTGGCTGGATGCGTTGGCGGGAGTGGATGGTGTGACATTGGGCAAGTTGTGATCCTGCAATTCGGCGCCAATGGCGCGAGGCCCTCTAAGACGCCCAGAGGGCGCTTAGCATGCCTTGGGTTGTGGCAAAGTGCCAGTCCTCTGGTCTGCGCTGGTTTGCCCTGTTCAGCGCATTCAGGTAGATTCGGGCGTCTACACTTATGCTTTTTCTGCGAGCAGGCATTGATCCCGATCAGTCCCTGACTTTCTGCTATGGCCTGATCCGGGCATTGCTCGCACCTTATTCATCAGTCACTGACCCTAGGTTCTCCATGGCTCAATACGTTTTCACCATGCATCGGCTGAGCAAAGTTGTTCCGCCGAAGCGGGAAATCCTGAAAAACATCTCCCTGTCGTTTTACCCGGGCGCCAAAATCGGCGTACTGGGCCTCAACGGTTCGGGTAAATCCACCCTGCTGAAAATCATGGCAGGTGTCGACACCGAGTTTGACGGTGAAGCTCGCCCGATGCCGGAGCTGAACATCGGTTACCTGCCGCAAGAGCCGCAGCTGGACCCGAACAAAACCGTGCGCGAAGTGGTTGAAGAAGCCGTAAGTGTAATCAAGGATGCCCAAGCGCGCCTGGATCAGGTTTACGCCGAATATGCCGACCCGGATGCCGACTTCGACAAGCTGGCCGCCGAACAGGCCAAGCTGGAGTCCATCCTGCAAGCGAGCGACGGCCACAACCTTGAGCGTCAGCTCGAAGTGGCTGCCGATGCCCTGCGCCTGCCGGCATGGGATGCCAAGGTCGAGCACCTGTCGGGTGGTGAGAAGCGTCGTGTGGCCTTGTGCCGCCTGCTGCTGTCTGCCCCGGACATGCTGCTGCTCGACGAACCAACCAACCACCTGGACGCCGACTCGGTAGCCTGGCTGGAGCACTTCCTGCACGACTTCCCGGGTACCGTGGTTGCGATTACGCACGACCGTTACTTCCTGGACAACGTTGCTGGCTGGATTCTGGAACTTGACCGCGGCGCGGGCATTCCTTACGAGGGCAACTATTCGGGCTGGCTTGAAGCCAAGTCCGATCGTCTGGCTGCCGAATCCAAGCAGCAGTCGGCCCATGAAAAGGCCATGAAAGACGAGCTGGAATGGGTACGTAAAGGCGCCAAGGCGCGTCAGTCCAAGTCCAAGGCCCGTCTGCAACGCTTCGAAGAACTGCAATCGCAGGAGTTCCAGAAGCGCAGCGAAACCAACGAAATCTACATCCCGGCCGGTCCGCGCCTGGGTGACAAGGTTATCGAGTTCAAGAACGTGTCCAAGGGTTACGGCGATCGCGTGCTGATCGACAACCTATCGTTCGCCATGCCTAAAGGCGCCATCGTTGGTGTGATCGGCGGTAACGGTGCCGGTAAATCGACCCTGTTCCGCATGCTGATGGGCAAAGAGCAGCCGGATTCGGGCACCATCGAAGTCGGCGAAACCGTGCAACTGGCGTGCGTTGACCAGAGCCGTGACGACCTGGATGGCAGCAAGACTGTGTTCCAGGCGATTTCTGACGGTTCCGATGTGATCCGCATCGGCAACTATGAAATCCCGTCGCGTACCTATGTAGGTCGCTTCAACTTCAAAGGTGGCGATCAGCAGAAGTTCGTCAAGGACCTGTCCGGTGGTGAGCGTGGTCGCTTGCACCTGGCCCTGACCTTGAAAGAGGGCGCCAACGTGCTGCTGCTCGACGAACCGTCCAACGACCTTGACGTTGAGACACTGCGTTCGCTTGAAGAAGCGCTGCTGGACTTCCCGGGCGCTGCCATTGTGATCTCTCACGATCGGTGGTTCCTTGACCGCGTCGCGACTCACATCCTGGCGTACGAAGACGACTCGCAAGCTATCTTCTTTGAAGGTAACTACACCGAGTACGAAGCCGACCGTAAAAAGCGCCTCGGCGAAGCGGCCACCCAGCCGCACCGTGTGCGTCACAAGAAACTGGCCCAGTAAGGCCGGTTTGCAAGAAAAGACGGAGCCCCTCGGGGCTCCGTTTTTTGTTCAGGACGTGTAGCCGCTGACGAGGAACGAAGGCTGCGATAAAGGCCGAAGGACTTTCAGAATGCCGGGGCTGCTTCGCACCTCATCGCAGCCTTCGTTCCTCGTCAGCGGCTACAGGAATTGTTTTTTGGTGGTGCAAAAGTGGGTACAAGAAGCTTTTTTTTAGTGCGCAAAAGCCTGTGAAATCGGTTTAATTTATATAAATGCACCATTTAAATTCATAACTGCGACATTTTGCGCTGTCACGGTGCCACATGAGTTGATAAAGTTCTGGCCAATCTCCGTTTAACGACAACAAATTTGCCGAGACTTTCCCATGATCGAATCCGTCGACCTGTTCCTTGCCCGACTGAAAAAACGCGACCCCGACCAGCCAGAATTCCACCAGGCAGTGGAAGAGGTCCTGCGCAGTCTGTGGCCGTTTCTTGAAGCCAATCCGCATTACCTGACTTCAGGCATTCTTGAGCGCATTTGCGAACCCGAGCGTGCGATCGTGTTCCGCGTATCGTGGGTCGATGACGAAGGCAAAGTGCGTGTAAACCGTGGTTTCCGTATCCAGATGAACAGCGCCATTGGCCCGTACAAAGGCGGCCTGCGTTTCCATCCGTCAGTGAACCTGGGCGTCCTGAAGTTCCTGGCCTTTGAACAGACCTTCAAAAACTCCCTGACCTCGCTGCCGATGGGCGGTGGTAAAGGCGGTTCGGATTTCAACCCCAAGGGCAAGAGCGACGCGGAAGTCATGCGTTTTTGCCAGGCCTTTATGAGCGAGCTGTATCGCCACATTGGTTCTGACGTTGACGTGCCGGCGGGCGACATAGGTGTCGGCGCGCGGGAAATCGGCTTTATGTTTGGTCAGTACAAGCGCCTGAGCAACCAGTTCACATCCGTACTGACCGGCAAGGGCATGAGCTACGGCGGCAGCCTGATTCGCCCTGAAGCCACCGGTTTTGGTTGTGTGTACTTCGCCCAGGAGATGCTCAAGCGCAGCGGCCAGCGCATTGATGGCAAGCGCGTGGCGATTTCCGGCTCGGGCAACGTGGCGCAATACGCGGCGCGTAAAGTCATGGACCTTGGCGGCAAAGTAATCTCGCTGTCGGACTCTGAAGGCACGTTGTACTGCGAAGCCGGTTTGAGCGAGGAGCAGTGGGAAGCGCTGATGGACCTCAAAAACGTGAAGCGCGGTCGCATCAGTGAATTGGCCGGGCAGTTCGGTGTTGAATTCCTGGCTGGCCAGCATCCGTGGAACCTGGCGTGCGACATCGCATTGCCATGCGCCACCCAGAACGAACTGGACGCTGAAGCGGCTCGTACGCTGCTGAGCAATGGTTGTGTGTGCGTGGCAGAAGGCGCGAACATGCCGACCACTCTGGAAGCGGTCGATCTGTTTATCGAAGCTGGTATTTTGTTTGCGCCGGGCAAGGCATCCAACGCCGGTGGCGTGGCAGTGAGCGGTCTGGAAATGTCGCAAAACGCCATGCGTTTACTGTGGACGGCGGGCGAGGTGGACAGCAAGTTGCACAACATCATGCAATCGATCCACCACGCGTGCGTGCACTACGGTGAAGAAAACGGCCGGATCAACTACGTAAAAGGCGCGAACATTGCGGGCTTCGTCAAAGTTGCCGACGCGATGCTGGCCCAGGGCGTGGTGTAGGCCTTTGACTCTGTAGCCGCTGCCGCAGGCTGCGATGGGCTGCGAAGCGGCCCCTGTCTTGAAGGCCCTTCGGGCCTTATCGCAGCCTGCGGCAGCGGCTACAGGTGTTGTTATGACAACGCCAAATGCTCCGCCAATTCCTGCTCGATAAAGGCTGCAATCATGGCGCGGTAAACCTCTTCGGTGACGTTCGGGTTGGCGCCCAGCTCCGAGGCCAGCGCCCGGACTTTTGCAATCACTTGCTCAACCCGCTGCGGGGCCCTGACCGCGTCGCTGTCCTTTTTAAAGCGTGCCGCTTGCGACACATAAGCACCGCGTTCAGCAATCAGGCTGATAATTTGTCGGTCCAATCCATCGATTTTCTCGCGCACTTGCTCAAGGGAATCACAGTTAACTGCCATGTCTTTAAAACTCCTTCAGTAGTGATACCACTTCAATTCCAGCATCACTTCGTTGACCGGAGAGCTCAGATGGCTGAACTCTCGCTGTGCGGTGAGTCGCAGGCCGAGATTACGCGAAACTTCCCATTGCTGGTTCAGGCTCAGGCTACGGCGGACTTCACCGTTGGTGAAGTAGTCACCCTTGGCTTCCAGGCTCAGGTTACCCACCGGGTTACGCCAAAGAAACCCGGTGTTAAAGCCCGCTGCCGGTGACACAAAGGCGGCGAAATCATTGTTGTGCTCCACGCGCACAGTGCCCAAAGCGAAGCCCAGCAGGTTGTCGCCCAATTGCCAGGTGCCGCCCGCGCCACCGTTGACGTGGCTGACCAGATTCTCGTCGCCATGTTTGCCGAGCACGCGTTCAAGCCCGCCGCCCACCTGCCAGGACCAGGGTTGCAGCAGGTCGTTGCGCGGTGTCAGGGAGCGGATATTGGCCAGGTCCAGTTGTTGAACCTGCCACTTGTTGCCCTCGTACTGGCGCAGTTTGAGTTGCAGGATTTCGATCTGGGCACCCAGCGGGAAGCCCGGTGCGTTGTCGTTCAGGTCGTGGTAGGCCATGCGCAGGCCGTACTCGGCAAACGCCTTGTCGTCACGGCTGCCGGCCCCCAGTTGCCAGGTGCGCGATTCGTGGCCGTTTTCCGGGAGTTCGGGTTTTTCCACCTGCAGTTCGGGCGCAGGGTTCTGGTTGATCGCCCGTAGCAGTTCAAAGCTGCGCTGCGAGCGTGCAGGGTCACGCTCAAGGCCGTTGGCACGGTAGCGCTCAAGACGATAGGCCGCATCGATGATCAGCGCCTGGCGCGCCTTGGGCAGCGCCATGAATGCCGGGTTCTGCAACTGGGCCTGATCGGCGCTCACCTGCAATACCCATTGCTGTTCTTCAGGGTCGAGGGCTTTGGCGCGATCCAGCAGCTCACGCTCGCGGGACGGGCGGTACTCGATACTTTCGACCAGGCCGGCTTCCTTGACCGCTTTCACGGTGTCGGTGGGGATCGCGGTCAGAGGGAACTGGCCGGTCAGTTGCAAGCCTGGGCGTGCCACTTGCAGCAGTTCGAGCAAGCGATAGGAGCAGTTTTCGTCGAAGAAGAAATAGTCGAACTGGATCTGTTTGAGTTCCCACACATGTTCGACCATGCGTTGGGTTTCTTCGGGTGTCAGGTTGAGGCGGTACTCCCACAGGTCGCGGTTTTCCAGGCTGCGGTATTCCGAGAGTTTTTCCTGGTAGGGCACCAGCGCGAACAAACCGGGGTAACCGCCGGCCAGGCCTTTCCAGGCATACAGAATGCTGTTGTCGGAACCTTCAATGTAGGCGCCAAAGTTGATCGCGTAGCTGAGCAGGGCAGTCTTGTTGTTCTGCACATCGGCCTGGTCGATACGCAACAAGGTATGGCCGAACATCGAAGACGGACTGTTGAGGTAGGCAGCCGGGAAAATCATCACCGTGCTGTGCGGCGCCACGTCCTTGAACCATTGGCTGAACTCTGCACAGTCAACCTGGGGCAGGTCGGTCAGGTTCAGTTGGGCCTTGAGCCAGCGGGTGCGGGACGGGTAGACGCATTGCGGGTGTTTGTCCCCCAGGCTTGCGGGTGAGTACAGCGCCTGGACAGTGGCCCGCAGTTCGGCGTCCGGGTGGTGAGCGCCGTCGGGGGCCAGAAAGAATTTGTCATCGCTGACATGGCTTCGCCAACCCTTGAGCTTTGCAGCCTCATAGTGCCCAAGAGAGATCCAGAAGGGGTCGTTGGCCAACTGCTGCACACGTTGATTGTCGAGGTTGGGTGCGGCATACAGCGGGGCGCAGGCACAGAGCGCCAGGTAGGCAAGGCGTTTGAGCATGTTCGGCAACTGTTGTCAGACAAAGAGGGGTCACGCAAGACAATACCCGCTCCGGGAGGAGCGGGCGTGTCTTATTTACTACGCCGCTGTGGCGTATTTAGCCAGGCGGGCATCGCCCTTGAGGATGGCCAGGGTGTTGCTGTGCACATCTTCAGCCGTTACATCGGCCTTGCTGAAGATTTGCTGGAAGTGCTCATGAGTGACGGCGGCGAAGTGCTCGCGGTCTTCAGGGGCTACGCCCAGTACCACCGCGTAGGTGGTCAGTGCTTCGCCATTGCCTTTGGCCATGTCTTCGGACAGTTCGTTCATCATGCCATTCATGGCAATCCACGATTTGCCGCCGTAGGTCAGGGCGTCCTTGGTGGTACAGCCGTTGGTGCCGGAGGTCATGCCGAAGGTGGCGTTACCGGACGTGCCGTTGGTGGTGGAGGCCAGGAAGTGGGCCGGTGTGCCGCGCTGGCCTTCAAATAGCATGTTGCCCCAACCGCAGTTCGGGCCACCTGGTGCTTGCGCCATGGCGTTGAGGGAAACAACCGTAAAGAGAGTACCGAGAAGAATCCGTTTCATAAGCTTTTTTCTCTATATGTGTGCAACCAATGGACAAGGGTTTCTGGCCCTGAAGCGCCAGTACGGGCCAGTTATGCCTTCCAGCCGCGTAACAGGTTGGAGTCTAGGCACGATCGGCAGGTTCCGTGACTTTTTGTAAAACAATCGTTGATGGAGGGTATTTTTTGCCCGTAAACATTGAGGGGCGATTTTTCCCGTGTTGTACGCCTTGCCAGTGATGTACAGCCAGCGCCAGAATGCTGCCATCTGCCCCGCCCGATGTAAGGAAGCCCGATGCCTGATTCTGTTGCCACCAGCTTGCGTCTAGCGCCCGACGCGCTAACCCGTCCTTTCTCCGCTGAACAGTTCAGCTTCTCGACCACCAATGATTTAGAACCCTTTCGCGGCATTCTCGGCCAGGAGCGTGCGGTCGAAGCCTTGCAGTTTGGCGTGGCCATGCCACGTCCGGGTTACAACGTATTTGTGATGGGCGAGCCGGGTACGGGTCGCTTCTCGTTCGTCAAACGCTACCTCAAGGCTGAGGGCAAGCGCCTGAAGTCGCCGAGCGACTGGGTGTACGTCAATAATTTTGATGAGCCGCGTGAGCCCCGTGCCCTGGAATTGCCTTCGAGTTCCGCAGGCGCGTTTATTGGCGACATCAATCATTTGATCGATAACCTGCTGGCGACTTTCCCGGCGGTGTTCGAGCACCCGACGTACCAGCAGCGCAAAAGCGCCATCGACCGTGGGTTCAACCAGCGCTACGACCGTGCGCTGGATGTGATCGAGCGCCTGGCGCTGGAAAAAGGCGTGGCGCTGTACCGCGACAGCAGCAACGTGGCCTTCACCCCGATGAGTGATGGCAAGGCGCTGGATGAGGCCGAGTTTTCGCAGTTGCCCGAGGAAGAGCGCGAGCGTTTTCACGAAGATATTTCCGGGCTCGAAGAGCGCCTGAACGAAGAGTTGGCGAGCCTGCCTCAGTGGAAGCGCGAGTCGAACAATCAGCTGCGTCATTTGAACGAAGAAACCATCACCCTGGCCTTGCAGCCGTTGCTGTCGCCGTTGTCGCAGAAATACGCCGAAAACGGCGCGGTCTGCGGCTATTTGCAGGCCATGCAGGTGTACTTGCTCAAAACCGTGGTCGAGCAACTGGTCGACGACAGCAAGACTGACGCCCAGGCGCGCAAATTGCTCGAAGAGCAGTACCTGCCGAGCCTGGTCGTGGGCCAGCCCATGAGCGGCGGCGCACCGGTAGTGTTTGAGCCGCACCCGACCTACGACAACCTGTTTGGCCGTATCGAATACAGCACCGACCAGGGCGCGCTGTACACCACGTACCGCCAACTTCGCCCCGGCGCGTTGCACCGTGCCAATGGCGGCTTCCTGATTCTCGAAGCCGAGAAGATGCTCAGTGAGCCGTTTGTGTGGGATGCCCTCAAGCGCGCCCTGCAATCGCGCAAACTGAAAATGGAGTCGCCGCTGGGCGAGATGGGCCGCCTGGCGACCATCACTCTCAACCCGCAAGTCATCCCCTTGCAGGTCAAGGTGGTCATCATTGGTGCCCGCCAGCTGTATTACACGCTGCAGGACCTCGACCCGGACTTTCAGGAGATGTTCCGGGTGCTGGTGGACTTCGATGAAGACATCCCGATGGTCGATGAGAGCCTGGAGCAATTTGCCCAGTTGCTGACCACCCGCACCTCGGAGGAAGGCATGGCGCCGTTGACCGCCGGTGCGGTGGCGCGTCTGGCGACCTACAGCGCGCGCTTGGCCGAGCATCAGGAGCGTTTGTCTGCGCGTATTGGCGATCTGTTTCAGTTGGTCAGCGAAGCGGATTTCATTCGCCATCTGGCCGGCGACGAAATGACCGACGCCGGGCATATCGAACGTGCGCTCAAGGCCAAGGCCACCCGCACCGGGCGTGTGTCGGCACGGATTCTGGATGACATGCTGGCGGGGATCATTCTGATCGACACCGATGGCGCGGCGGTCGGCAAGTGCAACGGCCTGACGGTGCTGGAAGTCGGTGATTCGGCCTTTGGTGTGCCGGCGCGGATTTCCGCCACGGTGTACCCGGGCGGCAGCGGCATTGTCGACATCGAGCGCGAAGTTAACCTGGGCCAGCCGATTCACTCCAAAGGCGTGATGATCCTGACCGGGTACCTGGGCAGCCGTTACGCCCAGGAATTCCCGCTGGCGATCTCGGCCAGTATCGCGCTGGAGCAATCCTACGGTTACGTCGATGGCGACAGTGCGTCGCTGGGCGAGGCGTGTACGTTGATTTCTGCACTGTCCAAAACACCGCTCAAGCAGTGTTTTGCCATCACCGGATCCATCAACCAGTTTGGTGAAGTGCAGGCAGTGGGCGGGGTTAACGAGAAGATCGAAGGCTTCTTCCGACTGTGTGAGGCGCGAGGTCTTACAGGCGAGCAGGGCGCGATCATTCCGCAGGCCAACGTGGCGACCTTGATGCTGGATGAAAAGGTGCTGCAGGCCGTGCGCGAGGGCAAGTTCCACGTGTATGCGGTGCGTCAGGCCGATGAGGCGTTGAGTTTACTGGTGGGCGAGCCTGCCGGTGAGCCGGACGAGGAAGGCCAGTTCCCTGAAGGCAGCGTCAATGCCCGCGTGGTTGAGCGGTTGCGGGTGATTGCCGAGATGATCAGCGACGACGACCTCAAGGAAGCCGAAAAGGAGTTGCTGGCACAAGCTTTGGCAGAGAAGAAGCCAGCCTGAACCACAAACCTGTAGCCGCTGCTGAAGGCTGCGATTAGGACCGCAGGGCCTTCGTCCCTGCCTGGTGAGGGGCTGCTTTGCAGCCCCTCACAGCCTGCGGCAGCGGCTACAAGACTGCGGTAGCATCGGGGCAGCTGCTCCCATAGTAAGTACAGTCGCCAGTCGATCAGGCCGTTGGTCATTGGCAACTTTTCTTATGCGCTTTTTCTTCTATTCTGAGGTCAAGGACTAAACTGTCGTCACTGGACGATGCGGCCCGTTGTGTGCGGCTGAAGACAGAACCTAACGGGGGTCGCCGCCATGTCGCGCAACCTTTGCCTTACTCGAGACTGCTTGGGCCTGGTGACCCGTATCGAATGCAGCATTCGACCGCTGGCAGGCAATACCGGGATGTGGACGCTGCTCTTTGCTGCCGGCCTGGCAGGCGAACAGCCCACGACCATCAGGGCACAAGGCCCGTTCCCAGGCCCGTTTGTGGCCGAAACCATTCTTGAATCAATTGTTGAAAGCCTGACGCTGCATGGCTACCGGCTCGTGTACGACCCGCAGATCTGGTGCCTGCATGTGCAGGCCCAGTTGCGTCAGATCAATGGCGGGCGCTGTCATGCCTCCCGCTAAGCGGCGATTCTATTGCGCAGCGCTGGCTTCCGGCGCTTTGTCGAGCTTGACCTCAAACCCGTATTCAACGGGGTTCAGCTCAGTGCGGGCATAGCTTTCAAGCTGGGTCGGCTGCCCATAAAAGTAATGCACGTCGAACAAGGTCGGGCCATTGGGCTCGGCGCTATGGCTGACGGCTACCACTTCCTTCAGATAGTTGCCCGTGTCGTCTTTGGCGTAAAAGCGCCAGGCCTCGGACGGGAATACCTTTTGATCCACGACCAGTGCGTTGCCTTTGAGCTCGAGGCCTTTGGGCAGGTGGGCGACGTCCAGGACCTGTTTGTCGATGTCGGCGATAAACAGCGGGATCGAGCCAACCGCGTAAGCCGGGGTTTCGGGGAACAGGTTCAGGTCATAGGTGATGACGCCCGCGTGGGGGTCGACATCGAACGCTTCAGTGGGCAGCTCCAAAGGTTCGCTGCGCTTGCCCGTGTCGTCTTCGGCAAAGAAGGTAACCGGCGCGTCAGAATGGTCGGGGAGCGCGCCCAGCATTTCGTCGTTGAAGGTGGCGGGGTGGCTGAACTCAAGGGTGGCTGCGCTGGCGTCGTCCACTGACTGGCGGATCACCACGCTTTTTTCCAGCTGCCCGGGTTCCAGGTTGGCGCCCTTGAGGTAGTTGGCGGCCTGATCGTCATAGACCACCACGTTGAGCGGCAGGGGCTGAATCTCTTTGCCCACGACGTTTCTGTCGAGCTTGCGCACGGGCAGGTCGAGCGCCTTGCGGGTGATGTTGGCGGTGGAAAAGTCGAGCACGTTGATGTCGATATTTTCGACCGTGCCGTTGAAGTACACCTTGCTGTAATGGTGGGTGTGTTTTTGGTCAAAGGCCTTTTGTTCGTTATCCAGCTGCTGGCCGAAAGCGTCGGTCCAGGCGGTTTGCTTGAGCATCTGTGCCAGCTGCTCCTGATAAAAGGCCAGCTGTTCGGCGTTTTCGTTGATCGAGCCGGAACGTGCCAGGAACTGCCCGGAGTGATCGCGGGCCTGGATGATCAGCGGGTTGAGCGGGGTGTCGCGCACTTGCTCGGCCAGCGGGGCGCTGTTGACGATATCCACTTCGGCAAAGTTTTTGCCCAGTGTCAGCAAGGTTGCGCTAATGGTGCCGTCGGTACGGGTTTTGCCCACGTCCTTGGCCGTCAGGTTGAAAGTGACCACTTTGCCCGGCGCGATCACTTCGACTTTGCCGTGCAGCATCAGGGGCTGAGGTTGCTGGGTGTTCTCGACCTCAATCCCGTCGATATAGGGGTAGGTGACGGTCAGGTCGTCCGGGTTGCTCAGGTTGGCGCTGGAGGGGCTGAGCTGGATGCCGGGGTCGGTTTCAGACCACTCGGGCTGAAAGGGCACGACCTGTTTGTTGCTCAGGGTCACAGACTGCCATTCCAGCGCATGGGGGAACGGGAATTCGGACGCACTGTTGAGCGGGAACGGGAAAACAGGCTCCAGGTCCGTCAGGTAATCAGAGCTGGAGTTTTTGCGCATCACAAACAGCCCGTTGATATAGGCATCGCTCAGCGCCTGGCTGCTTGGGTAGTGCTTGAGCAGTGCAAGGTCGTCAGTGCCATATTCGGTCTCGACGGGCTTGTCCTGCAGCTTGAGGCGCGCACGCTCAAGCAGCAGCAAGGAGCCGCCCAGGTCTGCGACGGCATCTTTGAGCTGCTGATCCTTGATGGTGTCTAGGCTCTTTTCGAACGCTGCACTGCGCTCTTCCAGGCTGGCCTGCTGGTGTTCGTCATCAGGGGAGCAGCCGCTGGAGGCGAGTAAAGCCATCGAAAGCCCAAAACAAGCCAAGGGAAATCGCAGATCCATGGTTCGGGTTTCCTGTCCGTAAACAATGCTGAGGAGGTGGACACTAGCAGAAAATGTTTTTACAGGCTGTTTCGAGCTCTTTATCTCTGTGCTTTTCTCACTGATATACTCGCGCCCATTTTTTTACTTCCTGTGAGATTCAATGGAACGCTTTATCGAAAACGCAATGTACGCCTCGCGCTGGATTTTGGCGCCAATCTACTTTGGGCTCTCGCTGGGCCTGCTGGCTTTGGCGTTGAAGTTCTTTCAGGAAGTGTTTCACGTAATCCCCAACGTGTTCGCGTTAAGTGAGTCGGATTTGATCCTGGTCATCCTGTCGCTGATCGACATGGCTCTGGTGGGCGGTTTGCTGGTGATGGTGATGATTTCGGGCTATGAGAACTTCGTCTCGCAGCTGGATATCGACGACCACAAAGAAAAGCTTAGCTGGTTGGGGACGATGGACTCCACGTCGCTGAAAATGAAAGTCGCGGCCTCGATTGTGGCGATCTCCTCGATCCACCTGCTGCGGGTATTTATGGATGCGCGCAACATCGAGCCCCAATACCTGATGTGGTACGTGATCATTCACATGACCTTCGTGGTATCGGCGTTTGCGATGGGCTATCTGGATAAATTGACCAAGCATTGATGACTGGCCAGGGGGCGCGAACGAACCCGGGCTGCGAAGGCTTTGGGGGCTGTGGTAGTCTGCTGGCCCTTTTTTGGTTCAGGGTGTTTGGGAGCAGCGCGGTACAGGCTTTTCCTCAATACCCTCACAGCGGAGCAGTGTTATGTCCGAAGTAAATCTGTCGACCGACGAAACCCGCGTTAGCTACGGCATTGGCCGTCAGCTGGGTGACCAACTGCGCGACAACCCGCCACCGGGCATTAGCCTGGATGCGATCCTGGCTGGTCTGACTGACGCTTTCGCGGGCAAGGAAAGCCGTGTAGGTCAGGAAGAAATGAGCGCCAGCTTCAAAGTGATCCGCGAGATCATGCAAGCTGAAGCGGCTGCCAAAGCTGAAGCCGCTGCAGGTGAAGGCAAGGCTTTCCTGGCTGAAAACGCCAAGAAAGACGGCATCACCACTCTGGCATCGGGCCTGCAATTTGAAGTTGTGACTGCAGGTGAAGGCGCCAAGCCATCCCGTGAAGACACCGTACGTGTTCACTACCACGGCACCCTGATTGACGGCACTGTGTTCGACAGCTCCTACGATCGTGGTCAGCCAGCAGAATTCCCGGTGGGCGGCGTGATCGCCGGCTGGACTGAAGCCCTGCAACTGATGAACGCCGGCAGCAAATGGCGCATCTACGTGCCGAGCGAACTGGCTTACGGCGCCCAAGGCGTTGGCAGCATTGCTCCGCACAGCGTGCTGGTATTCGACGTTGAGCTGCTGGACGTTCTGTAAGAACTCGGCAGTTTAAAGCGTTGGTAAAGCGGGCTTGCTGGCGATCCGGATGACGTCATGTCGTCTGTATCGCAAGCAAGCCCGTTTGCTTTTGACATACCTCATATCACTATTTTGGCGTGATGCTCGTGGGTGTCAGTGGTGCCGATTGGGCGCAATGCCCGGGCATAGCAAAACAGAAACAGATTACGCACCAGCTCCTTGAGCACCAGCGGCTCGCTGGAGTTGAGCCCGTTGAAATCCAGGTCGCCCTGATCCTGCAGCTCGTTGAGCGCTTCTTCTTCCAGTACTGCACAGACTTCCCCGGTTTCCCGATGCAGGATTCGCAGGTACGGATGTGGGCGGTCCAGCCAGGCATCTATCAAATAAGTCATGTTCGGTATCTCCTTGATGAGTACCGATGAGAATAATTCTTATTCGCTTAATAGCAAGTGCCTATTGGCGGATTTGTGTTTTTTCCATGCAAACACTGTGGTGGGTCAAGCTGACTGGCTTTTTGATATTGCGGGGGAGTACAGCGAGGGGAGTAGCACCTTCCTGCGCGAAACGCAGGAAGGTCAGCAGCAGAATCAGACCTTGCGCACGAACTCGGACTTGAGTTTCATCGGGCCGATACCGTCGATTTTGCAATCGATATCGTGATCGCCATCGCACAGACGAATGTTTTTGACTTTGGTGCCCACTTTGACGACCAGGGAGGTGCCCTTGATTTTCAGGTCCTTGATCACGGTGATGGTGTCACCGTCGGCCAGGACAGTGCCTGCGGAGTCTTTGTAGACTTTCACATCGCTGGTGTCTTCAGCGTCGCCGCTGGCGGACCACTCATGGGCGCATTCCGGGCAGATCAGCTGAACGCCGTCTTCGTAGGTGTATTCGGAATTGCATTTTGGGCAGGGTGGCAACGTGCTCACTCAAAGCTCCTTAAGAGTCAGGATGGCTAAAAGGCACGTATTGTATAGGGTTTTAGCGGTGAGGGGGGGCGCAGGCATTGTAGCCGCTGCCGAAGGCTGCGATGGGTTGCGCAGCGGCCCTCAGATTATGAAGGTCCTGCGGCCCTTTTATCGCAGCCTGCAGCAGCGGCTACAGGCTTAGTGCGTGCGGGCTACCGCAAACTCGCTCAGCTCCACCAGCGCATCGCGGTATTCGCTGGGCGGCAGGGCTTCAAGGCAGACAATCGCACGGGCCACATAGTCGCGAGCCAGTTGTGCGGTGTACTCCAGCGAGCCGGACGCCTCAACGGCTTCACGAATGCTCTCCAGATCTTCAATGCCACCTTTCTGGATGGCCTTGCGCACCAGGGCTGCCTGCTCTGGCGTGCCTTCGCGCATGGTGTAGATCAAGGGCAGTGTCGGCTTGCCTTCGGCCAGATCGTCACCGACGTTCTTGCCCAGGGTTTCGGCGTCGCCGCGGTAGTCGAGCAGGTCGTCCACCAGCTGGAAAGCCACGCCCAGGTGGTCACCAAAGGTGCGCAGGGCTTCGCTTTGTTCTGGCGTGGCACCGGCCAGTGCGGCGGCACTGTGGGTCGAAGCCTCGAACAGCATCGCGGTTTTGCCGCGAATGACTTCCATATAGGTTTCTTCGGTGGTGCTGGCGTCGCGCACCTTGGACAGCTGCAGCACTTCGCCTTCGGCAATGATGCGAGTGGCTTGCGACAGGATTTTCATCACTGGCATCGAGCCCAGCTCAACCATCATTTCGAAGGAGCGTGAGTACAGGAAGTCGCCAACCAGTACGCTGGGGGCGTTGCCCCACGTGGCATTGGCTGTTTTGCGGCCACGGCGCATGCCCGACATGTCGACCACGTCGTCGTGCAGCAGGGTGGCGGTGTGCAAAAACTCGATGGTCGCGGCGAGCAGACGCATATCGTCGCCTTCGCGGCCCAGGGCCTTGCCACACAACAGCACTAATAAAGGACGAAGGCGTTTGCCGCCGGCCGAAGTGATGTAATCGCCGATTTTTGAGACCAGCGGTACGCGTGAAGTCAGCTGCTTCTTGATGATGCCATCGACGGCGCTAAAATCGTCCGCCACCGCGCGGTAGAAAGCTTGGGGTTGCATCAGCGACAGGTGCTCCAGAAGGGTTGCGCGGCATGCTAGGTCGGGGGGAGGGCCTGTCAAGGCGCGATGGGCGGCCCCTTGCAACCCTGACGTGCCTTGCGTACAATCGCGCACCCTGAACTTCCTGGGCAGCACCTGCCTTACGCAATTGCACTTGGGCCGTTCCAGCCCCATGCAGCCATGCCAGCCAATACCTTTACCTATAAAGAGCTGGGTGAGCAGGATTATCGGAGAAATACCATGTCGTACGCAGTAATCGTTACTGGTGGCAAGCAATACAAAGTAGCTCCAGGTGAATACCTGAAGATCGAAAAACTGGAAATCGCTACCGGCGAATCCGTAACTTTTGATCGCGTTCTGTTGGTCGCCAATGGCGACGACGTAAACATCGGCGCTCCAGTTGTTCCTGGCGCCACTGTTGTTGCTGAAGTGATCTCCCAAGGTCGTCACGATAAAATCCGCATCATCAAGTTCCGTCGTCGTAAGCACCACATGAAGCGTATGGGCCACCGCCAGTGGTACACCGAGATCAAAATCACCGGTATTCAGGCTTAATTTCAGCCTAATTCCTCACTAGGAGAATTGACTCATGGCACACAAAAAAGCTGGTGGTAGTACCCGTAACGGTCGCGACTCAGAAGCCAAACGCCTTGGCGTGAAGATGTATGGCGGCCAGGCTATCATTCCGGGCAACATCATCGTGCGTCAGCGCGGCACCCAATTCCACGCTGGCTACGGCGTTGGTATGGGCAAAGATCACACCCTGTTCGCGAAAGTGGAAGGCGTGATCAAGTTCCAGGTTAAGGGCGCCTTCGGTCGCCGCTACGTAAGCATCGTTCCGAAGACTGTTGTCGTCGCAGCGTAATAGCTTGGTAGCTGGAAGAGCCCTGTCTTGCGACGGGGCTTTTTCGTTTGTGGGGTGAGTCTCTTGCAAAACTGTTTGTATGGGCTGCCGGCGCTGGATTTAACGGTCGTTGATTGAGGTCGCTGCGCTCATTTTTGCAAGAGTCTTATGTCTTGGTTTTTATCGGCTCGTCCTGATGACGAGAGGCGTGTTTTGTTATGAAGTTTGTTGATGAAGTATCGATCAAAGTAAAAGCAGGCGACGGTGGTAACGGTTGCATGAGTTTCCGTCGTGAGAAATTCATCGAAAACGGTGGTCCGAACGGTGGTGACGGCGGTGATGGCGGCTCGATCTACATGATCGCCGACGAAAACCTCAATACCCTGGTTGACTACCGCTACACCCGTCACTTCGATGCCCCGCGCGGCTCGAACGGCGGTAGCGCGGATTGCACGGGTCGCAAGGGTGAAGATCTGGAGCTGCGTGTTCCGGTCGGCACCACGGTGATCGATGCGGGCACCCAGGAAATCATTGGTGACCTGACCAAAGCTGGCCAGCGTTTGCTGGTGGTGCATGGCGGTTGGCACGGTCTGGGTAACACGCGTTTCAAATCCAGTACCAACCGGGCTCCACGCCAGACCACTCCGGGCAAGCCGGGTGAGCAGCGTGACCTGAAACTGGAATTGAAAGTGCTGGCTGACGTGGGTCTGCTGGGCTTGCCGAATGCGGGTAAAAGTACCTTTATCCGTTCGGTGTCTGCAGCCAAGCCAAAAGTGGCGGATTATCCGTTCACTACCCTGGTGCCAAACCTGGGTGTAGTCAGCGTGGATCGCTGGAAGAGCTTTGTGATTGCCGATATTCCTGGCTTGATCGAGGGTGCTTCTGATGGTGCGGGCCTGGGGATTCGCTTCCTCAAGCACTTGGCGCGTACCCGCCTGTTGTTGCACCTCGTCGACATGGCACCGGTTGAAGGCAGTGAAAGTGCTGCTGACACCGCTGAAATCATCGTCAACGAGCTGACCAAGTTCAGCCCGTCCCTGGCTGAGCGTGATCGCTGGTTGGTGTTGAACAAGTGTGATTCGTTGCCGCAAGACGAGCACGATGCGCGCGTTAAAGAAGTCGTGGATCGCCTTGAGTGGACCGGCCCTGTGTATGTGATCTCGGCCATTGCCAAGATCGGTACCGAGAAGCTGTGTCATGACATCATGCGTTATCTGGAAGATCGTGCTGACCGTCTGGCCAATGATCCTGCTTATAAAGAAGAATTGGCTGAGCTTGATCAGCGCATCGAAGATGAGGCCCGTGCGCAGTTGCAGGCGCTGGATGACAAGCGCGCCCTGCGTCGCAGCGGCGTGAAGAGCGTCCATGACATCGGTGACGATGACTGGGATGAAGAAGATGTTGAAGACGAAGATGGTCCGGAAATCATTTACGTCCGCGACTGATTCGTTGCAGTAAACTACAGCGCCGCTCAATGAGCGGCGTTTTAGCATCTACTAATTGGTAATCAAAAATAATTCCATGGGTGGCGCTCGGTCGCGCTGCTCTCAGGCATAGGTTGGATGATGATGCGGAGCAAGGTGACGGGTGCGCAGCGCTGGGTCGTGAAGATCGGCAGCGCGTTGCTGACAGCGGATGGCAAGGGCCTGGATCGCGTGGCGATGGGGGTCTGGGTCGAGCAGATGGTGGCCTTGCATGAGGCGGGCGTCGAGTTGGTGCTAGTGTCTTCGGGTGCGGTAGCGGCCGGGATGAGCCGCTTGGGCTGGACGGTACGACCGAGTGCCATGCATGAGTTGCAAGCCGCTGCTGCCATTGGCCAGATGGGTCTGGTGCAGGCTTGGGAGTCGAGCTTTGCCGAGCACTCGCGGCACACGGCGCAAATCCTGCTGACCCATGACGATCTGTCGGATCGCAAACGTTATCTCAACGCCCGCAGTACCTTGCGTGCGTTGGTGGAGTTGGGCGTGATCCCGGTCATCAATGAAAATGACACGGTGGTCACGGACGAAATCCGTTTCGGTGACAACGATACGCTGGCGGCGCTGGTGGCCAACCTGGTCGAGGCTGACCTGCTGGTGATCCTGACCGATCGCGATGGCATGTTTGATGCTGATCCGCGCAATAACCCCGATGCGAAGATGATCTACGAGGCGCGTGCCGATGACCCTGCGCTGGATGCAGTGGCCGGCGGCACGGGCGGCGCGCTTGGGCGTGGCGGGATGCAGACCAAGCTGCGCGCAGCGCGACTGGCGGCCCGTTCGGGTGCGCACACAATCATCGTGGGCGGGCGTCTGGAGCGTGTGCTGGATCGTCTGAAGGCGGGTGAGCGCCTGGGTACGTTGCTGTCCCCTGAGCGCGGCCTGCTGGCGGCGCGCAAACAGTGGCTGGCCGGGCATCTGCAAACCCGCGGCACGCTGGTGCTGGACGATGGTGCCGTGGCGGCATTGTCCCAGGGCAATAAAAGTTTGCTGCCGGTGGGCGTCAAGGCGGTGCAGGGCGGTTTCCGTCGCGGTGAGATGGTGGTCTGTGTGGCGCCGGACGGGCGGGAGATCGCCCGCGGCCTGGCCAACTACAGTGCTGCAGAGGCCCAGAAAATTATTGGGCAATCGTCGGATGCGATAGTTGGTTTGTTGGGTTATATGGCGGAGCCGGAGCTGGTTCACCGCGATAACTTGATTCTGGTTTGATTTAGAGGTGTCGAATGCGTCTGATTAAAGGTTTGCTGGGGTTGATGCTGGCGATGCCGTTGCTGGCGTCGGCTGAAGAAATCGGCACGGTGTCGACGGTCTTCAAGTTTGTCGGGCCCAATGATCGTATCGTGGTCGAAGCGTTCGATGATCCGAAGGTTGACGGTGTGACCTGCTACTTGTCCCGCGCCAAGACGGGCGGTATGAAAGGCGGCTTGGGTTTGGCTGAAGATCGCGCCGAAGCTTCGATTGCGTGCCGTCAGACCGGGCCGATCAGCTTCAAGGGTGATCTGAAGGATGGTGAAGAGGTGTTCAAAGAGCGCACTTCGCTGGTGTTCAAGACCATGCAGGTTGTGCGTTTCCTCGACAAGAAGCGCAATACGCTGGTGTATCTGGTGTACAGCGACCGCCTGATCGAAGGCAGTCCGCAGAACGCAGTCACCGCGATTCCGATTTTGCCGTGGGCGCACGAGTAACGGGTCTCAATAAAAAAAGCTGCGTTTATCGCAGCTTTTTTTTTTGCCAAATTTTTACTGCTTTGACGTTTTTGTAGACGCAGACGAGCGCAGCGAGGCTGCGTTCGACGGCGAAGCCGTCGCAAAGCCGGAGGGTGCGGTCATTGAGGTAAGGTGAAGGTTGTGAGATTACGACCGCTTCGCGCTCGAGCGCAGCCTCGCTACGCTCGTCAGCGGCTACAGGATCTGCGTTCGGGGGGGGGTGAATATCAAATCGCAGGCAATAAAAAACCGACCCTGAGGTCGGTTTTTTAAAAAGCTTATCGCTTAAGCAGCAGTCGCAAGGTTCAACGCCTTGACGTGGCCATTCAGGCGGCTCTTATGGCGAGCAGCTTTGTTCTTGTGGATGATACCTTTATCGGCCATACGGTCGATAACAGGAACAGCCAGAACATAGGCAGCTTGCGCTTTAGCAGCGTCTTTTGCGTCGATGGCCTTAACTACATTCTTGATGTAGGTACGAACCATGGAACGCAGGCTGGCGTTGTGGCTGCGACGCTTCTCAGCCTGTTTTGCACGTTTTTTGGCGGAAGGTGTGTTGGCCACCGTCGAGCTCCTCGAAAGACTTTTGGGAAATAACAAACAAAATAGGCCGCGAATCATGCCGATGACGAGAACTCTTGTCAAGGGCGTTTGATGCGATCCGCTGAGTGGTGGATCGAGGCAGACGGGATATTTATTTCCGGCGCTTGACCTGTAAACTCGCGAGCTTGGCTCTGTGCTGTTGCGGCGCGCAGTATCGCATAAGTGGGCGCTTTGTTCGCCTGCTCTTTCTCTATAGGCAAAAACTCTTTCAATGAACCTGCTCAAGTCGTTGGCTGCCGTCAGCTCAATCACCATGATTTCCAGGGTTCTGGGCTTCATTCGCGACACCATTATTGCGCGCGCCTTTGGTGCCGGTATGGCCACGGATGCGTTCTTTATTGCCTTCAAACTGCCTAATCTGCTGCGCAGGATTTTCGCCGAGGGTGCTTTTTCCCAGGCTTTTGTGCCGATTCTGGCGGAATACAAAAGCCAGCAGGGTGAGGAGGCGGCCCGTACTTTTGTCGCTTATGTCGCCGGGCTTTTAACGCTGGTACTGGCCATTGTTACCGTACTGGGCATGGTGGCTGCTCCCTGGGTCATCTGGGCAACCGCGCCGGGGTTTGCCACGACGCCAGAGAAGTTCGAGCTGACCAGTGACATGTTGCGGGTCACGTTCCCTTATATATTGCTGATCTCGCTGTCATCGCTGGCGGGGGCGATCCTCAATACCTGGAACCGTTTTGCAGTGCCGGCCTTTGTGCCGACCCTGCTCAATGTCAGCATGATTATTTTTGCGTTGTTCCTGACGCCGTATTTCGATCCTCCGATCATGGCGTTGGGTTGGGCGGTGCTGGTCGGTGGTTTGGCCCAGTTGCTCTTCCAGCTGCCGCATCTGAAGAAGATCGGCATGCTGGTGTTGCCGCGCCTCAATCTGCGTGACACCGGGGTGTGGCGGGTGATGAAACACATGGTGCCGGCCATTATCGGCGTCTCGGTCAGTCAGATTTCGCTGATCATCAATACAATATTTGCCTCCTTCCTTGTCGCAGGTTCCGTGTCCTGGATGTACTACGCAGACCGCTTGATGGAGTTGCCATCCGGTGTGCTGGGCGTGGCGCTCGGGACCATCCTGCTGCCGACCCTGTCCAAAACCTACGCCAATAAAGATCGTCAGGAGTATTCGCGGATCCTCGATTGGGGCTTGCGCCTGTGCTTTGTGCTGGTGCTGCCGTGCTCGTTGGCGCTGGCCATTTTGTCCGAGCCGCTCACCGTTTCGCTGTTCCAGTACGGTCAGTTCACGGCCCTGGATGCGGCCATGACCCAGCGCGCATTGATCGCTTATTCGCTTGGGTTGCTCGGTATCATCATGATCAAGGTGCTGGCGCCGGGCTTTTATGCGCAACAAAACATTCGCACGCCGGTAAAAATTGCGATTTTTACCCTGGTGGTGACGCAGTTGCTCAATCTGGTATTTATTGGGCCGTTACAGCACGCCGGTTTGGCGTTGGCCATTAGCGTGGGTGCCTGTATCAATGCTGGTTTGCTGTTCTGGCAGATGCGTCGGCAAAAGCTGTTTGTCGCGCAGCCGGGCTGGACCAAATACCTGTTCAAGCTGGTGTTGGCGGTGCTCGTGATGTCTGCAGTACTGCTGGGCTTGATGCAGCTGATGCCTGCCTGGGATCACGGCAATATGCTGGAGCGGTTTATCCGTCTGGGCGGCTTGGTCATTGCGGGTGTGCTGGCTTATTTCGGCATGTTGCTGCTGCTGGGCCTGCGTTTGAAGGATTTCGCACGCAAGTCTCTTATGTAGGGTAATCGCAGGTCAGACGTCTATTTTGTCGAAATGACCTGATTTGCCTTGCGCTGTTGCCTGTCGTACCGGGCCGGGTGTGGTTATAATCGACCACTTTATGAGCAAGAAGCGCGTTATGCAGCTGGTTCTAGGCCTTCACAATCTGCGGCCCCAGCATCGGGGCTGTGTCGCCACTATTGGCAACTTTGACGGTGTACACCGTGGTCACCAGGCTATCCTGGACCGGCTGCGTGAGCGTGCACTGGAGTTGGGCGTGCCCAGCTGCGTGGTGATTTTCGAGCCGCAGCCGCGCGAGTTCTTCAACCCGGATACGGCTCCGGCACGTCTGGCCCGGCTGCGCGACAAGCTGCAGCTGCTGGCTGACGCCGGGGTTGATCGGGTGCTTTGCCTGGCGTTCAATCAACGCCTGTGCAAGCTCAGCGCTGCCGAGTTCGTCGATACCATTCTGGTTGATGGCCTGGGTGTGCAGCATCTGGAGGTCGGTGACGACTTCCGTTTTGGCTGCGACCGTGTGGGCGATTTCGACTTTTTGCAGCAAGCAGGCCAGATGCAGGGTTTCACCGTCGAGGCGGCGCAAACGGTCGAACTTGATGGTGTGCGAATCAGCAGTACCAAGGTGCGTGATGCCTTGGCCGCTGCAGATTTCTCCCTTGCAGAGCGTTTGCTGGGGCGCCCTTTTCAAATCGCCGGCAGGGTATTGCACGGGCAGAAGCTGGCGCGCCAATTGGGCACGCCGACCGCCAATATCCAGCTCAAGCGTCGTCGTGTGCCATTGACCGGGGTGTATCTGGTCAGTGTTGAAATCGACGGTAAAATCTGGCCCGGTGTCGCCAATATTGGCGTGCGGCCAACTGTTGCAGGGGATGGCAGTGCCCATCTTGAAGTACATCTATTGGATTTCGCCGGTGATGTGTATGGCCGGCGTCTGACCGTGGCATTCCACCACAAGCTGCGTGATGAGCAGCGTTTCGCCTCCCTGGAGGCGCTCAAGACGGCGATCAATGCGGACGTCGCCGCCGCCCGAGCCTTTTGGCTGGGTCAACCGCTTAAAAAGAGCCTGAAATGACCGACTACAAAGCCACGCTAAACCTTCCGGACACAGCCTTCCCAATGAAGGCCGGCCTGCCACAGCGCGAACCGCAAATTTTGCAGCGCTGGGACAGCATTGGCCTGTACGGGAAGTTGCGCGAGATTGGCAAGGATCGTCCGAAGTTCGTACTTCACGACGGTCCTCCGTATGCCAACGGCACGATCCACATCGGTCATGCGCTGAACAAGATTCTGAAGGACATGATCATCCGCTCCAAAACCCTGTCGGGTTTTGATGCGCCGTACGTGCCGGGTTGGGATTGCCACGGTCTGCCAATCGAACACAAGGTCGAAGTGACCCACGGTAAAAACCTGCCTGCGGACAAAACCCGCGAGCTGTGCCGTGCCTACGCCACCGAGCAGATCGAGGGCCAGAAGTCCGAGTTCATCCGTTTGGGCGTGCTGGGTGACTTCGCTAACCCGTACAAGACCATGGACTTCAAAAACGAAGCCGGTGAAATCCGTGCTTTGGCCGAAATCGTCAAAGGCGGCTTCGTGTTCAAAGGCCTCAAGCCTGTGAACTGGTGTTTCGATTGCGGTTCGGCCCTGGCAGAAGCGGAAGTTGAGTACCAGGACAAAAAGTCCGCAGCCATCGACGTTGCGTTCCCGATTGCAGATGACGCCAAACTGGCCGAAGCCTTTGGCCTGGCAGCACTGAGCAAGCCTGCTTCTATCGTGATCTGGACCACCACCCCGTGGACCATCCCGGCCAACCAGGCACTTAACGTGCACCCGGAATTCACCTACGCGCTGGTCGACGTGGGCGACAAGCTGCTGGTGCTGGCTGAAGAGCTGGTCGAGTCCTGTCTGGTTCGTTACAACCTGCAAGGTTCGGTCATCGCGACTACCACCGGTGCAGCTCTGGAACTGATCAATTTCCGTCACCCGTTCTACGACCGTCTGTCGCCAGTTTACCTGGCCGAGTACGTTGAGCTGGGCGCTGGCACCGGCGTGGTTCACTCCGCCCCGGCATACGGCGTGGACGACTTCGTGACCTGCAAAGCCTATGGCATGGTCAACGATGACATCATCAACCCGGTGCAAAGCAACGGCGTATACGTTCCGTCGCTGGAGTTCTTCGGTGGCCAGTTCATCTGGAAGGCCAACCAGAACATCATCGACAAGCTGATCGAAGCCGGTGCGCTGATGTTCACCGAAACCATCAGCCACAGCTACATGCACTGCTGGCGTCACAAGACTCCGCTGATCTACCGCGCCACCGCGCAGTGGTTTATCGGTATGGACAAGCAGCCGACTGACGGCGATACCCTGCGCACCCGTGCACTTCAGGCTATCGAAAACACCCAGTTCATTCCTGCCTGGGGCCAGGCGCGCCTGCACTCGATGATCGCCAACCGTCCGGACTGGTGCATCTCGCGTCAACGCAACTGGGGCGTGCCGATCCCGTTCTTCCTGCACAAGGAAAGCGGCGAGCTGCACCCACGTACCGTCGAAATGATGGAAGAAGTGGCCAAGCGCGTTGAAGTCGAAGGCATCGAAGCCTGGTTCAAAATGGACGCTGCCGAGCTGTTGGGCGACGAAGCGCCGCTGTACGACAAAATCAGTGACACCCTGGACGTATGGTTCGATTCGGGCACCACGCACTGGCACGTCCTGCGCGGTTCGCACCCTATGGGTCACGAGACCGGCCCGCGTGCCGACCTGTACCTTGAGGGTTCCGACCAGCACCGTGGCTGGTTCCACTCCTCGTTGCTGACCGGTTGCGCCATCGACAACCACGCGCCGTACCGCGAACTGCTGACCCACGGTTTCACCGTGGACGAAGCCGGTCGCAAAATGTCCAAGTCCCTGGGCAACGTGATTGCACCGCAAAAGGTCAACGACACCCTGGGCGCCGACATCATGCGTCTGTGGGTTGCATCCACTGACTACTCGGGCGAAATCGCGGTTTCCGACCAGATCCTGCAACGCAGTGCGGACGCCTACCGGCGTATCCGTAACACCGCGCGCTTCCTGCTGTCGAACCTGACCGGCTTTAACCCGGCCACCGACATCCTGCCTGCCGAAGAAATGCTGGCACTGGATCGTTGGGCCGTGGATCGCGCTTTGCTGCTGCAACGCGAGCTGGAGCTGCATTACGGCGAGTACCGCTTCTGGAACGTGTACTCCAAAGTGCACAACTTCTGTGTGCAGGAGCTGGGCGGTTTCTACCTCGATATCATCAAGGATCGTCAATACACCACGGGTGCCGACAGCAAGGCCCGTCGTTCGTGCCAGACCGCGCTGTTCCACATCTCCGAAGCGCTGGTGCGCTGGATCGCGCCGATCCTGTCGTTCACTGCTGACGAACTGTGGCAATACCTGCCGGGCGAGCGCAACGAATCGGTGATGCTCAACACCTGGTATGAAGGCCTGACCGAGATGCCGCAAGGCACCGAGATGGACCGTGCCTACTGGGAACGGATCATGGCGGTCAAGGTTGCGGTCAACAAGGAAATGGAAAACCTGCGTGCAGCCAAGGCCATTGGCGGCAACTTGCAGGCTGAAGTCACCTTGTTCGCCGAAGATGAACTGGCAGCTGACCTGTCCAAACTGAGCAACGAACTGCGCTTCGTGCTGATCACCTCCACTGCCAGCGTTGCACCGTTCTCGCTTGCGCCTGTGGATGCCGTGGTTACCGAAGTGGCCGGTCTCAAGCTTAAAGTGGTCAAGTCGGCACACGCCAAGTGCGCTCGTTGCTGGCACTGCCGTGAAGACGTCGGCGTGAATCCGGAGCATCCGGAAATCTGCGGTCGTTGCGTCGACAACATCAGCGGCGCCGGCGAGGTACGTCACTATGCCTAACACCAGCACTGCCGGGCGCTTCGGGCGCCTGGGCTGGCTCTGGTTGACTCTGCTGGTTCTGGTCATTGACCTGACCAGCAAGGTCTACTTCGATAACTCGCTGCAGATGTACCAGCAGATTGTGGTGATCCCTGATCTCTTCAGCTGGACCCTGGCTTACAACACCGGCGCGGCCTTCAGCTTTCTGGCTGACAGTGCCGGCTGGCAGCGTTGGCTATTTGCGCTGATTGCTGTCGTGGTCAGTGGGGTGCTGGTGGTCTGGCTCAAGCGTCTTGGGCGCAATGACACCTGGCTGGCCATTGCACTTGCCCTGATCCTGGGTGGTGCGCTGGGTAACCTGTATGACCGCATTGCCTACGGCCATGTAGTCGATTTCATTCTGGTGCATTGGCAAAATCGCTGGTACTTCCCTGCATTCAACTTCGCCGACAGTGCGATTTGCGTAGGTGCCGTGATGCTGGCGCTGGATATGTTTAAAAGTAAAAAGACTGGAGAGCCCGCTCATGACTGAGCAGCGTATTGGTCAGAACACTCAGGTCACCCTGCATTTCGCTTTGCGACTTGAGAATGGCGACACTGTCGACAGCACCTTCGACAAATCCCCGGCCACCTTCAAGGTCGGCGATGGCAGCCTGCTGCCAGGTTTTGAAGCAGCATTGTTCGGTTTCAAGGCGGGTGACAAGCGCACTCTGGAAATCCTTCCGGAAAACGCGTTCGGCCAGCCTAACCCGCAAAACGTACAGATTATTCCGCGTTCGCAGTTCAAGGACATGGAGTTGTCGCAAGGTTTGCTGGTGATTTTCAATGATGCGGCCAACACCGAGCTTCCGGGTGTGGTCAAAGCCTTTGATGACGAGCAGGTCACCATCGATTTCAATCACCCGTTGGCAGGCAAGACCCTGACCTTCGACGTGGAAATCAAAGACGTTAAAGCGCTGTAATCCAGTGCCCGGCTCCGGCCGGGCCTGACAGGCATTATTTTTTTGCGCGTCCCACGAGGCCCAGCATGCATATCAAACTCGCCAACCCCCGTGGCTTCTGCGCTGGGGTGGACCGTGCGATTGAAATCGTTAATCGCGCTCTGGAAGTATTCGGTCCGCCTATCTATGTTCGCCACGAAGTGGTGCACAACAAATTTGTTGTTGAAGATCTGCGCTCCCGCGGCGCGATCTTTGTCGAAGAGCTGGATCAGGTGCCGGACGACGTCATCGTGATTTTCAGCGCCCACGGTGTTTCCCAGGCCGTGCGCACAGAAGCTGCAGGCCGTGGCCTTAAAGTGTTTGACGCTACCTGCCCGCTGGTCACAAAGGTGCATATCGAAGTGGCGCGCTACAGCCGTGACGGTCGTGAGTGCATCCTGATCGGCCACGCCGGTCACCCTGAAGTAGAAGGCACCATGGGCCAGTACGATGCCGGTAATGGCGGCGCTATTTATCTGGTCGAAGATGAAAAGGACGTTGCCAATCTGCAGGTCAACGACCCGGAAAAGCTGGCGTTTGTGACTCAGACCACCTTGTCGATGGACGATACCAGTCGTGTGATCGACGCCCTGCGCGCGCGCTTCCCGGCTATAGGCGGGCCACGCAAGGACGACATCTGTTACGCGACGCAAAACCGTCAGGATGCGGTCAAGCAGCTGGCCGATGAGTGCGATGTGGTACTCGTGGTGGGCAGCCCTAACAGCTCCAACTCCAACCGCCTGCGCGAGCTGGCGGAGCGTATGCAAACCCCTGCCTACTTGATCGACGGTGCCGAAGACTTGCAAAAAAGCTGGTTCGACGGCGTGCAGAGCATTGGTATCACGGCGGGCGCTTCAGCTCCTGAAGTGCTGGTCCGTGGCGTGATTCAGCAGCTGCATGCCTGGGGTGCAACCGGTGCCGACGAGCTGGCGGGCCGCGAAGAGAACGTCACATTCTCCATGCCCAAAGAGTTGCGTGTACGCGCCATCACCTAAGTTGACGCGCACAAGGCCTGCGCAGCTTGATCGCTGCGCAGGCTGATACGTCCGCTTTTTGCTAGCACTACCTGATAGTGGCTCTGTCCGGTCCTTGCCTCGCAAACATGCAGCGTCCCGGCCTGAAATGCTCCCCCGCTCAGTATGGGCTCGCCCAGCGGGCTGAATCGAACATAGTGTTTAACCGGTGCATTGCCCGCAATGGGTATGCGTGAGCTGTCCCGTGTTTCGACCAGCACCGGGTTGCTCTTGTCGAGATGGCCCCTGCCACTCAAGTCCAGAATCGTCGTCCAGCCCCGGCTCCAATCCTCCTCCCGGGCATGAATCACCACATATTGATGACGCAACAGTGCCTCGGTGCGTGCATTGCGCAGGCTGCTGGCCAGTTGTTCGGCAATGACCTGCCGGCGTTGCTGTTCAATGAGTGCGTTATAGGCCGGGCCTGCAAGCCGGGCTGTGATCGCCACGATCAACAGCGTTATCAGCAATTGGATCAGGCTCATGCCGCGTTGATACACGATGATTTCCCTGGAGGTCTTTTGGTGTGTTTTCTCGGTATAGCTGACTCGGAAGCTGTCGATACCCGGTAATGGTTTCATCATGTATTCAGGTTTTTTTGCCGGGCTATGGCCCACGAAATGAGGCGAGAAAGCTGCTCATTCTGTTTGGCTGCGTCCTACCAGTAACAGCTACGGCTGACGCTAGGCTTTTGGCTGGGCGATACAGGACGTGTCGCTGTCCCCTCAGACATGGAAGACGCAGATGGCTCACCTCTATAGAAACCGGCAAGCCGGCATGACCCTGATCGAAGTTCTGATTGCGCTGTTGATCTTGGTGATCAGCCTGCTGGGTGCTGCCGGCATGCAGCTCAATGCCCTGAAATACACCGCCAGTGCGTTGATGAGCACCCAGGCCAGCTTTGTTGCCTACGCCATGCTGGATCGAATGCGCGCCAACTCAGGCGGTGATTACCGGGTTTCGGCCGTGGAACAGGTCAGCCCAACGGTCACGGGGGTTGTCGGCCATGACCTGAGTGAGTTCAAACGCAATATTCGTGATTTCGGCGGGGAGACCGCCCGCGGCGAAATTGCTGTCATTGGCCAACAGGTGAATATCACGCTGCAATGGGATGACGCTCGCGCTGGCAAGCATGAAGGCGACTCGGGCGCATTTACCCTGAGTAGCCGCATTGCTGGCAATGCAGGGGTGAGCGCGTCGTGAGAAGTTCGAGTTCAGGTTTCGGGCTGATTGAACTGATGGTGGCGCTGGCGTTGGGGTTGCTGGTGGTGTTGGGGCTGACCCAGGTGTTTTTAAGCACCCGTGAGACTTACTTGAGCCAGCGTTCATCGGCGTTGCTGCAGGAGGACGCGCGTTATGTTCTGAGCAAAATGGCTCAGGAAATCCGCATGGCGGGCATGCTTGGCTGCCTTTCGAGTGATCGCATTCTTGATGCGCCCGCAGCGTTTCAGGCGCCTGTGTCCTGGCAAGGGGCTGCGGGCTCGTTGCGAATGATCAGTGCGGATGTGGGGCCTCAGGGGGGCAGGCCGGACTGGACGATCGTGACTGACTGCACCACTTTTGCAAAAGCGTATCCGGGAGCGCGGCTATCCGTCGCTCCCGGCGAAACCGCTTTACCCGTGCGCGAGGTGTTTTACCGTTTTGAAAACGGGCAATTGAAGCTCGGCCCCCAAAAAGCCGTGTTGCTCGACAATGTTGCTGCGTTTGATGTGAGTTTTGGCGTGGCCGGTTCGGCGAGTGCGCAATCGGTACTGCGCTATGAGGCTCGCCCGGCTGATGTTGCCAGTATCCGCAGTGTACGGATCGCCTTGACGCTGCGAGATTCTGGCGCGCGAGTCAGGGACCAGGCCTATCTCCTGGTTGTCGCTTTACGTAATCGGCTGGCTTAGGGGGGGCTCCTTTGAACTCTCAGAGCGGTATGGCATTACTGGTCAGCCTGGTTTTTATGCTGCTGCTGAGCCTGATCGGTCTGGCATCAATGGTCAGCGCGACTCAACAGGTAAAAATGGCCGGCAGCGTTCAACACGCCAATCACTCATTTCAGGCCGCAGAATCTGCACTGCGTAGTGGTGAGTATTGGCTTCAGGTCGAATGGCGCACCATGGTGGGTTGTACTTCGCCCTCCGGCTGTACTCCGCCAGTGACGGTGGGGGCTCAGGCCGGGCCTGCAATTGACCCGGTGTCCAGGGTGCGCTGGATACGAGTTCCGGATGGGCTGTTTGGCGTGCAGAGCCTTGGCCCCAGTACTGGGGCGGCCCATCTGCCTGAAGCGGTGGTTAGTCATTTGTACCGAGTGACAGGCATTGGTATTCGCGGGCAGTCGCGCACAGTACTGGAAAGCATCCATGCGCGTTATCAAGGCGCGGATGACAGCTCTGAAGCGGGAGTGCCACAGCGTTTTCGCAGGATCATGTGGCGGCAACTGCAATAGTGAGCACGCAATGTATAGATATGGAGCAGGTTTTACCCTGATCGAACTGATGATCGTGGTGCTGATCATCGGTATCCTTGGAGCATTCGTTTATCCGCAGTACAGCGATTATGTGAAGCGGGCTTATCGCGCTCAAATCATCGTCCAGCTGTCGGAGCAAGCCCAAAGTCTTGAGCGGTTTTATGCAAGGAACGCGGTATATAACGGCGGGCAAGACCTCAGTTCAGGTAATCAGTATTACGACATTACGTCCGATCTTGCAGACCACACCTTCTTGCTAACGGCGACGCCCAAAGAGGGCGCTGCAATGGCGGGAGACCCTTGTGGCAGCTTTACGCTGGCCCACACGGGTCTGGCTGCGATTACCCAGGCCGTCCCTGGCATGACAGTGCAGCAGTGTTGGGGGCGCTAACGCTTTATTTTGAATGACGGGCTGGATCAATAGATGGCAAGGCAGCAACGGGTGGTGATTGTCGGGGGCGGGGTTATCGGCCTGCTGACTGCGTTTAATCTGGCTGCTGATGTAGAGCAGGTAGTCCTGCTGGATCGTGGCGGGGTAGGGCAGGAGTCTTCATGGGCCGGCGGCGGGATCGTTTCGCCGCTCTACCCATGGCGCTACAACGGTGCGGTGACGGCGTTGGCGCACTGGTCCCAGGATTTTTATCCACAGTTGGCCGAGCGTTTGTTTACCTCCACGGGTGTTGACCCGGAAGTTCACACCACCGGTTTGTATTGGCTGGATCTGGACGATGAAGCGCAGGCTCTGGAGTGGGCCCGGCGAGAGGGTCGGCCGCTGGCCGTGGCTGATATTTCGGCGGTTGCCGATGCGGTACCGGTGCTGGGTGGGGGCTATTCCCGCGCGATCTATATGGCCGATGTGGCTAATGTGCGAAATCCGCGACTGGTGAAATCGCTCAAGGCTGCGCTGCAAGCAATGCCCAATGTCACGATCCATGAGCAATGCGAAGTGCTGGGGTTTATCCGCGAAGGCGAAAAAATCTCGGGTGTTAATACGGTACGCGGCGAGATTCTTGGCGATGAGGTGGTTTTGTCGGCTGGAGCCTGGAGCGGTGAACTGCTCAGCGGGCTCGGTCTTGAACTGCCGGTGGAGCCAGTTAAAGGGCAAATGATCTTGTACAAGTGCGCTTCCGACTTTTTGCCGTGCATGGTGCTGGCAAAAGGGCGTTATGCCATTCCGCGTCGTGATGGTCATATCTTGATCGGGAGCACGCTGGAGCACGAAGGTTTTGATAAAACCCCGACCCAAACGGCCCTTGAGAGCCTGAAAGCTTCGGCCGTCGAGCTGATCCCGGCATTGGCTGATGCTGAAGTGGTAGGGCATTGGGCTGGCTTGCGCCCAGGCTCGCCTGAAGGCATTCCCTATATCGGGAGGGTGTCGGGTTTCGAAGGGCTATGGCTCAACTGCGGGCATTATCGTAACGGGCTGGTGCTGGCGCCGGCTTCCTGCCAGTTGTTCGCTGACTTGCTGTTGGGGCGTGAGCCAATCATTGACCCCGCGCCTTATGCGCCAGAGGGGCGTATCTGAACATAGGCTGGCAGAAACCCTGTAGCAGCTGCCGACGCAGCCGCTACAAGTGTTTGTGCAGGCCTAGCCTCGCGGCTTGGGCCCTTGCTCCAGATGGTTCTGGGTGCAATACCACTCTTGCTGCTGGCTCAGGGCGCGATCGCGGGGCAGGTGCACGCCGCAGTGGGCGCAGCGCACCATCGGCAGGACGCCTGGATCTACCGGCTTTTTAGTCTCGGCCAGATTGGCTTTGTATTTGCGCCAGAGCCACACACCTGCAGCGATCAAGGCAGCCCAGATCAGTAAACGAAACATGGTTATTCGCTATTCGAGAAAAGATGTATCAGTTTAGCCAAGGACTTGGCAGGCGCACAGCGCCAAATCAAACATAAAAAAAGAGCCCCGAAGGGCTCTTTTTTTTGGCGCCGAACAATCAGTCGAACAGGCCAAGTGTCATGTAGCTGAACCACGAACGGCTTGGGGTTTGAGCTTCAGGTGCTTCGATGATGTTGCCATCGGCATCTTTTGGCTTCAATTCAGCAGGGATTGCGTCCTTGGCATCCTGATACTGCTTCTGGATGTCCATGTTGGCGCGGGTTTCACCCGGTGGCAGCGGCGTGGTGGACTCGATCAGGCCCAAAGTGGCCTTGCTCAGCCACGAACGGTTGTCCGACTCGGAAACCTGAGGTACGAACTGACCGTCAACCAGGCTCGGGTGGTCCGGGTAGTTGGCTTTGAGCACTTCGAGGCTAGTGTTGGCCAACTGGTCGAGGTGCATGCGCTGATACGATTCAACCATTACCGCCAGGCCGTCACCGACCGAAGGGGTTTCCTGGAAGTTTTCGACTACATAGCGGCCACGGTTGGCAGCAGCTACATAAGCCTGACGAGTCAGGTAGTAATCGGCTACGTGGATTTCATACGCTGCCAGCAGGTTGCGCAGGTAGATCATGCGCTGCTTGGCGTCAGGTGCGTAACGGCTGTTGGGGTAGCGGCTGGTGAGCTGGGCGAACTCGTTGTAAGAGTCACGTGCAGCGCCCGGGTCGCGCTTGGTCATGTCCAGCGGCAGAAAACGCGCCAGCAGGCCTACGTCCTGGTCGAACGAGGTCAAACCTTTCAGGTAATAGGCGTAATCGACGTTGGGATGCTGTGGATGCAGGCGGATAAACCGCTCGGCAGCGGACTTGGCAGCTTCCGGTTCGGAGTTTTTGTAGTAGGCGTAAATCAGTTCAAGCTGGGCCTGGTCGGCATAGCGACCGAACGGGTAGCGTGACTCAAGGGCCTTGAGTTTGGCGGTAGCACTGGTATAGCTGTGGTTGTCCAGGTCGGCCTGTGCCTGCTGGTACAGCTCGACTTCGCTGAGGTTTTCGTCAACTACTTCTTTTGTCGACGAGCAAGCGGCAGTCAGTGCGAGGATGGCGATCAGCAGCAGGTGTCTCACTTGCATGGCGGCTTGCGTCCCTATGACGGCCGCTGTCTTGGGCGGGTCCGTCCTGTTATGATGAGCGCCCCGTGAAAAGCCTCGGGGCAAAAGACGCCGTATTTAACCACAAGCGCGCAGCCGAAACCAAAGGCTTGGCGCGGTCCTGATGAGCATGTCCGAGAAAATTCAACTTCGCGAAGAGGTGCCGTCCGAACTGGGTGGCCAACGCCTCGATCAAGTCGCCGCACAATTATTCGCTGAGCACTCGCGCTCGCGCCTTTCCGCCTGGATCAAAGACGGCCGCCTTACTGTGGACGGAGCCGTCATACGCCCCCGTGACACTGTGCACGGTGGTTGCATCCTGGAGCTGACTGCAGAGCAGGAAGCACAGGGTGAGTGGATCGCTGAAGACATTCCCCTGGATATCGTCTACGAAGACGATGACATCCTGGTCATCAACAAGCCTGCGGGCCTGGTGGTGCACCCGGCTGCAGGGCATGCCAGTGGCACTTTGCTCAATGCCTTGCTGCATCACGTACCGGACATTATCAATGTGCCGCGTGCGGGGATCGTGCATCGCCTGGACAAAGACACCACTGGTCTGATGGTGGTCGCCAAGACCATTCAGGCGCAGACGCAACTTGTTACACAGTTGCAGAGCCGCAGTGTCAGCCGGATCTATGAGTGCATTGTTATCGGTGTCGTCACCGCCGGGGGCAAGATCGACGCGCCCATCGGCCGTCACGGCCAGCAGCGCCAGCGCATGGCGGTAATGGAGGGCGGCAAGCAGGCGGTAAGTCATTACCGTGTGCTTGAACGTTTCCGTTCCCACACCCATGTGCGGGTCAAGCTGGAAACCGGTCGTACGCACCAGATTCGTGTGCATATGTCCCACATCAACTTCCCGTTGGTCGGAGACCCTGCCTACGGTGGTCGCTTCCGTATTCCGCCGTCTGCCAGTGTGACGATGGTTGAATCCCTGAAGTCCTTCCCGCGTCAGGCACTCCATGCTCGTTTCCTCGAGCTGGATCATCCGACGACCGGTAAGCGCATGAGCTGGGAATCGCCACTTCCGGACGACTTTGTCTGGTTGTTGACGTTGCTCAAGCAAGACCGTGAGGCATTCATCGGGTGAACACTTTCCTGATTCCTGACTGGCCTGCGCCGGCAGGCATCAGGGCCTGTGTGACCACCCGTGCGGGCGGCGTCAGTCTGGCGCCGTTCGACAGCTTCAACCTGGGCGACCATGTTGGCGACGACCCTGTGGCCGTTGCGCATAACCGCCAGCGCCTCACCCATATTTTTGACGTACAGCCCGCTTGGCTTAGCCAGGTTCACGGGGTTGTGGTCGCACCTGCCAATCCCGACCTGATTGTCGAAGCCGACGCGAGCTGGACGGCAACCCCAGGCATTGCCTGCACGGCGATGACGGCTGACTGCCTGCCTGCGCTGTTTTGCGATCGTGCCGGTACTCGCGTTGCAGCAGCCCATGCAGGTTGGCGCGGGCTGGCGGCAGGGGTGCTTGAAGCTGCAGCGCAAAGCCTCAATGTTGAGCCCCGGGATATCCTGGTGTGGCTGGGGCCGACGATTGGCCCCAAGGCATTTGAAGTGGGTGCCGAGGTTCGGGAAGTCTTTGTCACGGGCATGCCCGAAGCGGCTGGCGCCTTTGTGCCCAGTGTCAATGCCGGGCGCTACATGGCCGACATCTATGAGCTGGCGCGTCTGCGTTTGGCTCGTTTTGGCATCACCGCGGTATACGGTGGCGGTTTCTGCACTGTGTCCGACCCGCGTTTTTTCTCCTACCGGCGCAGTCCCCGCACTGGCCGTTTTGCATCACTGGTTTGGATCGAAAGACCGTCCAGCTGATCTGCGTCATTTTCCAAACGCTTGAAACTCCCGTAATCGCCCGCATCTACTATGGTATCTGGCAGGTTTCTTCATTCAGGAGTTTCCATCCCTCCGGCCTGCTCATAAGGAAGGTGACGAATGCGTATAGATAGATTAACCAGCAAGTTGCAGTTGGCGTTGTCCGATGCTCAGTCTTTGGCCGTTGGCCTTGACCATCCGGCCATTGAGCCAGCGCACTTGATGCAGGCATTACTGGATCAGCAGGGTGGTTCGATCAAACCATTGCTGATGCAAGTCGGTTTTGATGTAAACAGCCTGCGCAAAGAACTGACTAAAGAGCTCGATCAGCTGCCAAAAATCCAGAACCCTACTGGCGACGTGAATATGTCGCAGGATCTGGCGCGTCTGTTGAACCAGGCTGACCGTCTGGCGCAACAAAAAGGCGATCAGTACATCACCAGTGAAATGGTGTTGCTGGCCGCGATGGACGACAACAGCAAACTGGGTAAATTGTTGCTGGGCCAGGGCGTGACCAAAAAAGCCCTGGAAAACGCCATCAACAACTTGCGCGGCGGCGAAGCGGTCAATGACCCCAACGTCGAAGAGTCGCGTCAGGCGCTGGACAAATACACCATCGACCTGACCAAGCGCGCCGAAGAAGGCAAGCTCGATCCGGTGATTGGTCGTGACGATGAAATTCGCCGCACCATTCAGGTCTTGCAGCGCCGTACCAAGAACAACCCGGTACTGATCGGTGAGCCTGGTGTGGGTAAAACCGCAATTGCCGAGGGCTTGGCGCAACGGATCATCAATGGCGAAGTGCCTGACGGTCTCAAAGGCAAACGCCTGCTGTCTTTGGACATCGGTGCGTTGATTGCCGGTGCCAAATTCCGCGGTGAGTTCGAAGAGCGCCTCAAAGCATTGCTGAACGAGCTGTCGAAGCAGGAAGGGCAAATCATCCTGTTCATCGACGAATTGCACGTGATGGTGGGTGCCGGTAAAGGCGAGGGCGCAATGGACGCGGGCAATATGCTCAAGCCTGCGCTGGCCCGTGGTGAGTTGCACTGTGTGGGTGCCACCACGCTCAACGAGTACCGCCAATACATTGAGAAGGACGCAGCGCTTGAGCGTCGCTTCCAGAAAGTATTGGTAGACGAGCCGAGCGAAGAAGACACCATCGCGATCCTGCGTGGCTTGAAAGAGCGCTATGAGGTTCACCACAAGGTTGCGATCACCGACGGTGCAATCATTGCAGCGGTCAAGCTCAGCCACCGCTACATCACCGACCGGCAGTTGCCTGACAAGGCGATTGACCTGATGGACGAAGCGGCCAGCCGTATCCGCATGGAGATCGACTCCAAGCCTGAGGTGCTGGACCGTCTGGAGCGTCGTTTGATTCAGCTGAAAGTTGAAGCTCAGGCGCTGAAGAAAGAAGAAGACGAGGCGGCGAAAAAACGCCTCGAGAAACTGCAGGAAGAAATCCAGCGTCACGAGCGCGAGTACTCTGACCTGGAAGAAATCTGGACTTCGGAAAAAGCCGAAGTGCAGGGTTCTGCCCAGATCCAGCAAAAGATCGAGCAGGCCCGCCAGGAGCTTGAAGTAGCGCGTCGCAGCGGCAACCTCAACCGCATGGCCGAGTTGCAGTACGGGATCATTCCCGATCTGGAGCGCAGCCTGCAGATGGTCGACGAGCACAGCAGCAAAACTGAAAACCAGTTGTTGCGCAGCAAAGTCACCGAAGAGGAAATCGCTGAAGTGGTGTCGAAGTGGACCGGTATCCCGGTCTCCAAGATGCTTGAAGGCGAGCGCGACAAGCTCATGAAGATGGAAAGCTTGCTGCATGAGCGCGTAATTGGTCAGGACGAGGCGGTTGTGGCCGTGTCCAACGCCGTTCGCCGTTCGCGTGCCGGCTTGAGTGATCCGAACCGTCCAAGCGGCTCGTTCATGTTTCTGGGCCCTACCGGTGTGGGTAAAACCGAGTTGTGCAAGGCGCTGGCGGAGTTCCTCTTTGATACTGAAGAGGCGATGGTGCGTATCGATATGTCCGAGTTCATGGAGAAACACTCTGTCGCTCGACTCATTGGTGCTCCACCAGGCTATGTGGGCTACGAAGAAGGCGGGTACCTGACCGAAGCAGTACGGCGCAAGCCTTACTCGGTGATCTTGCTGGACGAAGTCGAGAAGGCTCACCCGGATGTGTTCAACGTGTTGCTGCAAGTGCTTGAAGACGGTCGACTGACTGATAGCCATGGCCGTACGGTGGACTTCCGCAACACGGTGATCGTGATGACCTCCAACCTGGGCTCTGCACAGATCCAGGAGCTGGTAGGTGATCGTGAAGCACAGCGTGCTGCGGTGATGGATGCAGTGAGTACGCACTTCCGTCCGGAGTTTGTAAACCGGATCGACGAAGTGGTGATCTTCGAGCCTCTGGCCCGAGATCAGATTGCCGGCATCGCTGATATCCAGTTGGGTCGTCTGCGTAGCCGTCTGGCTGAGCGAGACCTGAGCCTTGAGTTGAACCAGGAGGCTCTGGATAAGCTGATCGCGGTGGGTTACGACCCTGTGTATGGCGCACGCCCTCTGAAACGTGCGATCCAGCGCTGGATCGAAAACCCGTTGGCTCAACTGATTCTGTCCGGTCAGTTCTTGCCAGGCACCACGGTTGTAGCCAGTGTGAAAGACGACGAAATCGTCTTCGTATAAGGCTCTAAACCGGTGTTTTAAAGAAGGCCTCGCTTTGCGAGGCCTTTTTTTGCTTAGGGTGTTGATCTGTAAGGAAAACGCTTGTAAGATGCGCCCCGCAGTAAGTCACCCGCAATGGCAACTTGGCCCAAACCGAGAAGCCCGCTAGAAGAGCTAAGTAATTGTCTTCTAACGAAAAATAAGGGTTGACAAGGGTTTTAAAGCTTGTAGAATAGCCGACCTCAGAGACGCCAACGCAGCGATGCGAAGAACTCGAAGAGTGTTGTAAAGGTAGTAAAGAAGCACCGTTGTAGATTGAAATATGTAGTTCCGCGATAGCTCAGTTGGTAGAGCAAATGACTGTTAATCATTGGGTCCCTGGTTCGAGTCCAGGTCGTGGAGCCATTTTCAAGCCGGGGTATAGCGCAGTCCGGTAGCGCGCCTGCTTTGGGAGCAGGATGTCAGGAGTTCGAATCCCCTTACCCCGACCATTTTTGGGTCGTTAGCTCAGTTGGTAGAGCAGTTGGCTTTTAACCAATTGGTCGTAGGTTCGAATCCCACACGACCCACCATTTTTGGCTCCAGCTAACCCTGGAGCTAGATCTTAAGATCAGAGGCCAAAAGCACTGATCGCAGAAGGCGCCTCTAGAAGGTGCCTTTTTTTTACCGGGGTATAGCGCAGTCCGGTAGCGCGCCTGCTTTGGGAGCAGGATGTCAGGAGTTCGAATCCCCTTACCCCGACCATTTTCTGCCCGGCAGTAATGGGTGTAGAAAATAAGGTACTGATGCCAATCGCATCAGATGCCATAAAAAAAGCGTCCTTCGGGACGCTTTTTTTATGCCTGTAGAAAACCTGTCGCCGCTGCCTCAGGTTGCAGGAGCTGCGGATGCAGGAGGCGTACTTGTACCCGCGGTTGCAGCCTTGTCGTCCGCGGCTTGAAGATCCTGCAAGGCCGCAGAATACTGATCGGACTCGGCCTTGGGCACCATCTGCCACGACGGCTTGCGCAGCGCGTAGAAGATAAACGGTGGCGCACCTGCTACCACCAGCCCCAGCAATAAAACTCCCGCGTACTCGAAAAACGGCATGCTGCTGAAATTATTTGGCGGGATAAAGCCGAAAATCAACGCCACGCAGGTCGAAAACAGCCCCAGGTAGCACCAGCCGTGAAGCCCTTTAAGCACATAGCCGCGTTTGACGTTGGGCTGTGTCCTGCGCAGTTTCATGGCGGACATAAACATAAAGACGTAAATGATCAGGTACATCAGCGCGGCCATGGCACTGATCATCCAGAACGCATCCGACACGTTGTCGATAAAGATGTAGATAGTCGACAGCAACGTCACGATCACCGCCTGTAAATACAAAATGTTTTTTTGCACACCCTTGCTGTTCACTTTTTGCATCACGGGTGGAAGCATCCCGGCCTTGCCGACAAACAGCAGGCCTGTGGATGGGCCCGCAGTCCAGGCCAATACCCCGCCCAATGCGCCGATGATCAGCAAAATTGCCATGATGGGCGTTGCCCACGGCATGTTGAAGCCAGCGAAGAAGGCGGCATAAGCCTGAATCACACCGGCAGTCAGGCTGGTGGAGTCAGCAGGGACTACCAGCGAAATCGCCACGGTCGGTGGGATAAACACCAGCAGGATCATAAAGAAGGCCAGCAGAATCGCCCGGGGCATTTCTTTTTGCGGGTTACGCAATTCGCGAGCGTGAATGGCGTTCATTTCGATACCGGCAAACGCCAGAAAGTTACTCACAATCAGTACCAGGCCGGTGATGGCGCCCGTGAATTCGCGCCACAGGTCCGGGTGCAGGTTGTGTGAGCCGGCTCTGACGGTGGAATGAGTGTCGAAAATGGCCGGAATCAAGGCCTCCCAGGTCAGCGGCGCGGCGGATTTATGCCCCAGCACCAGCCAGGCCACACCAAGCAGTACCAGCAATGCAGCAGGTAAGGCGGTACCCAGCAACATGAACCATGACGTCAGTTTCGACAGCGTAGTCAGCCCATTGAGCGCTACAAAGGTTGATAGCCAATACAGCACGATGATCACCGCTGCAGTGAAGACTCCACTCTTGGCCAGTTCCGGGTTGATCAGATAGGCCATGGTACTGGCGGCAAAGCCGAGCACGATGGGGTACCAGACCACCACCTGAATCCACATGAACCACATGATGAAAAAGCCGGGCCGATCGCCGTAGGCTTGCCTCACCCAGCCATAAATCCCGCCGTTCCAGCCCGTTCCCAGTTCAGAAGCGACCAGCGAAACCGGGATGAAAAACAGCAGTGCCGGAATGACGTAGAGAAATACTGAGCCCAGGCCATATACGGCCATGCTCGGCAGTGAGCGGATACTGGCAACGGCTGCAACCATCATGAAACAGATGGTGAGCCACGACATGTAAGTTTTACCTTTGCTGGCGGTAGCCATAAATGCCTCCCTTCATTTCGCGTGATTAGTGCAGCAGGCTCAGGTTGAGCGTGCGGCTGAGGTGTTCGGCGGCCAATTGACCGCGCACGCTGTTACCCGCCGCATCCAGTGGCGGGGCAAAAGCGGCGATGGCGCACACACCGGGCACCACGGCCAGAATTCCGCCGCCGACTCCGCTTTTTCCTGGCAGTCCGACCTTGTAGTACCAGTCGCCCGTGGTGTCATACAGCCCGTTCAACGTCATCTCGCTGAGGATTGGCGCCACGTTTTTGGCCGCCACGACTTGCTTGCCGGTGACTGGGTTGACGCCGCCGTTGGCCAGCGCTGCGCCCATGGTCACCAGGTCATGGCAGGTAATCGAAACCGAACATTGGCGGGTATACACGGCGCACACCTCCATAGGGTCTGCGTACATGTAGCCGTAACTTTGCAGCAGCCAGGCAATGCCGCGGTTGTGTTGATTGCTGGAGGCTTCGGAGGCGTACACCTCTTCGTTAACGCTCAATTGGCGCCCGGCAAAAGCGTTGTAAGTGGCCTGGATCTGCTCCCAGCGGGCTTGCGGCGTCTGGGCTTCAAGCAGGCTGACAGTGGCCATCGCGCCGGCGTTTACAAAGGGGTTGAGCGGTCGGCCCTTGTGCAGTTCCAGGGCAACGACCGAGTTGAAAGGTTCGCCCGTCGGGTCGCAGCCGATTTTGCTGCGCAAGGCCTGTGGCCCTAACTCATCCAGTACGTGAGCAAGGGTAAATACCTTGGAAATCGACTCGATGGCGAAGGCGTAATCGGTGTCACCGACCTGCGCATGGGTGCCATCACAAAACATGATGCTGATGCCGAATAAATGGGAGGGCACCGAGGCCAGGTAAGGGATATAGCTGGCATTTTTGCCGTGATGATTGCTGGAAAACCGTTGCAGGGCTTCCTCCAGCGCCTGTTTCACCGTGCTGTCGACGGTTGTGGGTCTTTGTTTCATTGCGCTCGCTCCGTGAGTGCTTTCAGGAATCGAGACTATAGATCGGAAAATTCACGGTGGTCGGAAATCGGACGGCAGACTCGAAATGCTTGTCTATGCTGGCTGGGTCGAAGCTGAGTCCGTGGGGAAAAGCCAGGCTCGGTTGTTGTCCATTACTCAAGGAGAGTTCACATGGCACTGCACCGCATCAAGCGCAACACGGACGTCGATCCCGTATTTGGTTCTTCTGCTCTGGCTCACGCCGCGGCGACCAAAAAATTCCCCGAAGCCGAGCAACCGGCGCGAGAGGTTTACCAACTGGTACACGATGAGTTGTACCTGGATGGCAACGCCCGCCAGAACCTCGCCACCTTCTGCCAAACCTGGGAGGAGGATGAAGTTCACAAGCTGATGGACCTGTCGATCGACAAGAACATGATCGACAAGGACGAATACCCGCAATCAGCTGAACTGGAGAGCCGCTGTATCCACATGCTGGCGGACTTATGGCATTCCCCGTCGGCGGCCAGCACTCTCGGCACCTCGACGGTGGGCTCCAGCGAAGCTTGCATGCTCGGTGGCCTGGCTGCGTTGTGGCGCTGGCGGGCGGTGCGAAAGGCGGCAGGGAAGCCGACCTCGACGCCGAATATGGTGTGCGGGCCGGTACAGGTTTGCTGGCACAAATTTGCCCGTTACTGGGACATAGAAATCCGTGAAGTACCGATGTCGGAAGGGCATTGGTTCATGACGCCTGAAGACATGCTGGAGCGGGTCGATGAAAACACCATCGTGGTTGTGCCAACCTTCGGTCAGACGTTTACCGGTCTGTATGAACCCGTAAAACCGCTGTCCGATGCGCTGGACGATCTTGAGAAAAGCACCGGTCTGAGTGTTGATATTCACGTCGACGGCGCCAGTGGCGCGATGCTGGCACCGTTCTGTGCGCCCGATATTCTTTGGGACTTCAGGGTGCCACGGGTCAAGTCCATCAGCACGTCCGGTCACAAGTTCGGGCTGGCGCCGTTGGGAGCGGGCTGGGTGGTATGGCGCGACGTGAAGGAGCTGCCTGAGGGGCTGATTTTCCACGTCAATTACCTGGGCGGTGATATGCCGACCTTCGCCTTGAACTTCTCGCGTCCGGCCGGGCAGATCATTGCTCAGTACTACAACTTTTTGCGTCTGGGCCGTGAGGGGTATGAGCGTATTCACTCGGCGTGCTACGAAACAGCGCAGTTTTTGGCCAAGGAACTGGTCAAGATCGGGCCGTTTGAGATGCTCTACAACGGCGACCCGCAATTGGGGATTCCGGCGCTGACCTGGCGTTTGAAGCCGGGAGCAAAAACCAGCTACTCACTGTATGACCTGGCAGATCGCCTGCGCATACGCGGTTGGCTGGTGCCGGCTTATAGCTTGCCGGCCAACGTCGAAAAGGTTGTGGTGCAGCGGATTCTGGTGAGGCAGGGCATGTCGATTGACATGGCCAAATTGCTGCTGGCGGACTTCGCTCGGGATATCCAGTTCTTTGCAGAGCATCAGCCCCACGGCTTTAAAGGCCGTGAGGCCGAGGCTGGAAACCACGCCGGGCGCTGACGTTTACACCTGTAGCCGCTGCCGAAGGCTGCGATGGGTTTGGTGCTATCGCAGTCTGCGGCAGCGGCTACAAGGTATGTGGGCGCTTAGTGCAGTTTCAGACGTGGCTCGGTGCCGCGTCCGATTCTGCTGCCCAACATCAGCATCAAGGTACGGAACGTGCCGTACAGCGCCATTTGGTGCATGCGGTACAGCGAGATGTAAAACATCCGTGCCAACCAGCCTTCCAGCATTACCGAGCCCATCAGGCTGCCCATCAAGTTACCCACAGCCGAAAAGCTCGACAGGGAAATCAGCGAGCCATAATCGCGGTACTTGTAGTCTGGCAGTTGCGATTTGCCTTCAATTCGCAGTTTCAGCGATTTGGCCAGCAGTGACGCTTGCTGGTGAGCCGCTTGGGCGCGAGGCGGCACCATTTTGTCTGTGCCCGGTTGCGGGCAGGCCGCGCAGTCACCAAAGGCGAAAATATTGTCGTCCCGGGTGGTTTGCAGGGTAGGGCGCACCACGAGCTGGTTGATGCGATTGGTTTCCAGGCCGGCGATTTCCTTGAGAAAGCCCGGTGCACGAATCCCCGCAGCCCACACTTTCAGGCTGGCAGGAATTACCTGACCATCTTTAGTGATCAAGCTGTCAGCAGTGACTTCACTGACGGCGGAGTTGGTGAGCACTCTCACCCCGAGTTTTTCCAGGGTTTTGTGCACAGGCCCGCCAATACGGTCCGGCAGTGCGGGCAACACCCGTGGGCCGGCTTCGATCAGGGTGATGTGCATGTTTTCAGGCTTGATGCGGTCCAGACCGTAAGCGGCCAGTTCGTGTGCCGCGTTGTGCAGTTCGGCGGCCAGCTCTACCCCGGTGGCGCCCGCGCCGACAATGGCGACGCTGATCTGCTCGACCGTATCGCTTTGCCCTGCGTGCGCACGAAGGTAGTGGTTGAGCAGTTGCTGATGGAATCGCTCGGCCTGCTTGCGGGTATCGAGGAACAGGCAATGTTCGGCCGCGCCCAGGGTGCCGAAGTCGTTGGTGGTACTGCCCACGGCAATCACCAGGGTGTCGTAAGCCAGCTCGCGGGCAGGAACCAGTTCCTGGCCGTTTTCATCGAGGGTTGCCGACAATGAGATCTTTTTCAGCTCACGATCCAGACCGCTCATGCGGCCCAGCTGGAATTGAAAGTGATTCCATTTGGCCTGGGCGACGTAGTTGAGTTCGTCTTCCGATGAGTTCAGCGAGCCGGCAGCAACTTCATGCAGCAGCGGTTTCCAGATGTGGGTCAGGTTGGCATCCACCAGCGTGACGCTGGCTTTGCCGCGCTTGCCCAGAGTCTTGCCCAGGCGGGTCGCCAACTCCAGGCCGCCGGCGCCGCCGCCGACGATAACAATACGATGGGTCATGGGTATCACTCACAAGGCTTAAAAGAATTCTGTGCTCAGTGACCCGGGCGAGCGCAACGCAGCTCATAGCACCAGGTAACTCAGTAGGCGGCTCAACAGGCCCATGCCAATCACCGCGATCACCACCGCCCCAAGGAGCAGCCAGGGCCTGAAAGGCCGGCGCTCAACCTGGTTTTGTGGCAGTTGCAGGTACTCTTCGACATGCTTCAGATCATCTGGGTTCAGGCGGCTGGGCATTTTTTTGGCCTCGTCAAATAGACGTTGCAGGAAGTGTAAAAGCTACAGCATTGATTAACCGGGATGAAAAGAAGCATAGCCGTCAGGTCCCAATGGCTCGACCCGCAGTTCGTCCTCCAGACGAATGATCCCGCTTTCGATCACCCGGGCCGTGATTCCTCCGTGGCCACGTACTGCCTGGAACGTGCCCCGACCCAGGCGCTGTTCCAGTCGCGCACACGGCTGGCACCAGCCAGTGGTTTCAAAAATGGCTTGGCCAATCTTGAAACGTCGGCCTTTGAGGCTGAACAGGTTGATCCCGCTGATCACCAGATTGCGTCGTAAATCCTGGGCCAGGACCGGATGCTCCCTGGATCGCCCCAGCAGGGAGTTGATGACGGCGATGTGCTCCCACTGAATCAGCGTCACTTGTCGGGCATTACGGGCGCCGGGCCGGGCATGATCGCCAGTCAGTCCGGCTTCACGACGGGCTTCTACGGCGTCCAGCTCAAGCATGTCGGCGCGTGACTCGGGGCGCACCCCAATCCAGCGCACTCGACCGGTTTGCGGAACGTCAGCAATCAGCTCTTGCAGGGGACTCACAGGCTGATACCGACATCGAAAATAATGCTGCGCCCCAGGTTATTGCGCAGGAAGTCCGGTGCATCGGGTTGCGCAAACAGCACACGGGCAAACGTCGGCCCTACCAGCGACAGCGAGCGCCAGCCCTGGCGCAGGTATTCGGTAGGCGGCGGAAAGTGGCTGTTGAGGTCCAGTACTTCGCGCTTGAGGCTGGAAAACGCAATGATGTCCAGTTGCCCCAAGTCGATATCGCGTTCTTTATAGTTGTTGGCTTTTTTGTGCAGGGTGGGGCCTAAACGCTGCAACAGCTTGCTCGCCGGAATCCGCTTGGGCCGTGCTTCGCGGCGTACCAGCTGGCTCAGGGAGTAGGCGCTGCGACGACGCTGCAGCTCTTCGCGCCATTCGTCGTTAAGGCGTCGGCCTTCATCGAGCACAAAGAACACCTCAAAGCGCGCGTCGCCGAACAACACATCCGGCGGCTCTTGCCCCGCCTGGGTGAAGTCTTCGGTGTGATACGGGATGTTCAGGCCTTGCAGCAGGCGCTGGCAGACCCAACGCTCACGCTCCCATTTGCGGGCATTGGATAAAAAGGCATTGGCCTGTTCGGCCTGAATGGTGAGCAGGCGTAAATAATCTGAGTCGTCCATGGGGGCAGCTTAGCCCCGAAACAGGTGTTACTGAAAGTCCGGGTGTAGACTCAGGCGCATCAGCAGCATTGGCATCAAACAAGGAGGGTTGAGCGGTGTGCTTTAACAAGGCTGGGTTACAGGTGCGCAGATGATCGGGGCCGAGGTGTTATCCACACAAACGCAGGTAATCGGCTGGCTGCTCTATGCCCCTGTTGTGCTGTGGGCGATCTGGCGAGCGCCCTGGGTTGAACTGTTTGCCGACACACGGCGCCAGCACTTGCTGTTCGGTACGGTGTTCTCGTTATTTTTGCTGTGGCTGGTGCGGCGCGACTTTGACAGCGGCGTGTCTTATCACTTTATTGGCCTGACCGTAGTCACCTTGCTGCTCGATTGGCCGCTGGCGATTGTGGGTGCGCTTGTTGCCCAGGTCGGGCTGGTGGTGCTGGGGCGTCAGGATCTTGCCGCGATGGGCGTCAATGGCGTGTTGCTGATTGTGTTGCCGATCGCCGTCACCGAATGCTGTGCGCGCATGGTCGAGCGGGCGCAGCCGCGAAATCCCTTCGTGTATATCTTTTGCTCGGGCTTCTTTGCGGCAGCCCTGGCCGCGCTGCTGTGTGTGCTGGCGGTACTGGGCGTGTTGTGGCTGGACGGGTTGTTCGTAATGCCGGAGTGGCTGGAAGACTTTGTGGGCTATCTGTGGCTGATCATCTTTCCCGAAGCGTTTATCAACGGGATGCTGGTCACAGCACTGGTGGTGTTTTGCCCTGAGTGGCTGGAAACCTTCAACCGCACGCGCTACCTGGCTGCGCCGTGGAAGGATGACGGGCCCAACCAGGGCTGACGGCTACTTCTGTTTGGGGGAGTCGGACTTGCCCGCGCCACCCCCCCAATGGTGCCTGTGATTAATGGAAGCGCTCGGGCAAATCCTCGGAGAACAAATCGTCTTCAGCATCCGGGCTGACCGGAATCTTGTGCTCTTCCGATGCCCAGGCACCCAGATCGATCAATTTGCAGCGGTCAGAGCAAAAAGGCCGGAAAGCGTTGCTGGTATCCCACTGCACGGCTGTGCCGCAGGTCGGGCAGTCTACGGTCATAGGTTTGGTCATGGTTGGCCTCCACGCAAAGTTAAATAGAAGTGATGCAGGCGCTCGACTTCAGTCTGCAGCGCTTTTAAATCGTTGTCATTGACCAACACATCGTCAGCGTGGCGAAGGCGTTCTTCGCGGCTGGCCTGTGCCTTGAGAATGGCCAGTACTTGCTGCTCGCTGGTGTTGTCGCGCGCCAGGGTGCGTTGAATCTGCAGGGCTTGCGGGGCATCGATCACCAGCACGCGCTGGGTTGTCGTGTACTGCCCGGACTCGATCAGCAGCGGAGAGACCAAAATGGCGTAAGGCGATTGTGCCTGGGCCAGGTTGCTCGCGATCTCTTCACGAATCAGCGGGTGCAGCAGGGCTTCAAGCCAGCGGCGTTGCTCGGGGTCGGTAAAGATCAGGTTGCGCAAAGCGCCGCGATTGAGCTGACCATCGGCTTGCAGCACATCATTGCCAAAGTGCTCGGCAATTTTGGCCAGTGCCGGGCGCCCTGGTTCGACGACCCAGCGTGCCGCATGATCGGCGTCCACCACGTGCACGCCGAGCGCGCAAAAATGTTCGGCAGCGGCGCTTTTACCGCTTCCGATGCCGCCGGTCAGCCCGAGAATCCAGGGAGTGGAAGGTGCAGTCATCACGTCAAACCGAAATCTGCCAATAGAAGCCGGTTATTTGACCACCCCAGAGCAATGCAATCCAGCCGGCAATTGCCAGATACGGCGCAAAGGGGATCGGGGTGGACGTCTGGGCGCGGCGCAAAGCCAGAAGGCTCAAGCCCACAATCGCGCCCAATAGCGAGGAGAGCACAATGGTCAACGGCAAAATCGCCATCCCGCCCCAAGCGCCGAGCACGGCCAGTAACTTGAAATCACCATGGCCCATGCCGTCCTTGCCGGTAATCAGTTTGAATATCCAGAACACCGACCACAGGCTGGCATAACCCAGCGCCGCGCCCCACACGGCCTGGGGCAGGGTGGTGAACACCTCGAAACTGTTCAGCAGCAACCCGAGCCAGAGCAGGGGAAAGACCAGCATGTCGGGCACGATTTGATGTTCGGCATCGATCAGGCAAATAGCCAGCAACCCCCAGGTCAGCACAAGCATCCAGCCCGCTTGTGCGCCAAACCCCAGATGCCAGGCGACAAAAGCCGACAAGAGCCCGCATGCCAGTTCGGTAAGGGGGTAGCGCGGGCCGATAGCGCTTTTGCAGTGTGAGCACTTGCCACGTAAGAGCAGATAGCTCAGTAACGGAATGTTTTCCCAGGGCCGCAGTGAGTGCTGGCACTTGGGGCAGTGGGAGCGGGGCAGCAGCAAGTTATACACAGGGCTTTGGGCGGGGGCGGGCAGGTCCAGCAGCTCGCGGGCCTGTGCCTGCCAGTCCTGTTCGAGCATTTTTGGCAAGCGCCACGCCAGCACATTGAGAAAGCTGCCCACCAGCAAGCCGAGTATCAGGGCGCAGGCGATAAAAGCGTCGGGGTGATGGTTAAACAGGTCAATCATGCTCAGATCACTCGGCCCAGGTTGAAAATCGGTAAATACATGGCGATGACCAGCCCGCCAACCATGACTCCAAGTACCGCCATGATCACCGGCTCCATCAGCGCTGTCAGGTTGTCGACCAGGGTGTCGACCTCGCTTTCATAATAGGTGGCAACGTGGTCAAGCATATCGTCCAGTGTGCCGGATTCCTCGCCAATGGCGGTCATCTGAATGGCCATGCCCGGAAACACGCGGACATTACCCATGGCTACATGGATCTGGCTGCCGGTTGCTACCTGTTGCCTGACTCGCAGCACCGCGTCTTTGTACAGGCTATTGCCCGTGGCGCTGGCCACCGAGTTCAGCGCTTCAAGCAGCGGCACACCGGCAGCGATCATGGTCGACAGCGTGCGGGCAAAGCGGGCCATGGCGGACAAGTGCAGCAGGTTACCCATTACGGGCAGTTTCAATAACCATCGATCAACCCGGTTGCGCAACGGGGCAGAGTACTTGTAACGATGGTGCAGGCAAACAAGGGCGCAGCAAAAGATCAGCAGCCCCCACACGCCGTAAGCTTGAAGTACCTCTGACAGGCTGATTACCCACAAAGTGAACTCAGGAAGCTGTGCGTCGAATGAGCGGAAGATGCCCTGAAACTGCGGCACCACTTCAACCAATAAAATCGTGCACACCACCAATGCCACCAGCAGCACGGCGATGGGGTAGGTCATGGCTTTTTTGATCTTCTTTTTCAGGGCCCGGGTTTTTTCCTTGTAGGTCGCCACCCGTTGCAATAACACATCCAGGGCACCTGCCTGCTCGCCTGCTTCTATGAGGCTGCAAAACAGTGGGTCGAAATGTGCCGGCTTTTTACGCAGTGCTGTTGCCAGGCTGGTACCGGCGTTGATGTCCTGCTGGAGCCCGGTTACCAGCTGGCGCATTGCCGGATGCTCCAGACCGTTGGCAATCACTTGCAGAGCTTGCAGCAGTGGAACGCCGGCGGTGATCAAGGTGGCCAGCTGGCGGGTAAACAGGGTGATTTGCAGGGCGTTGATGGATTTTCCGGCAGGAGGCTGTCCGTTCGTATGGCGCCGGATTTTACCAACGGTAATACCTTGGCGGCGTAGCTGAACCCGGACCATGGCCTGGCTGGCTGCCGTGGTCTGGCCGCTGATTTGAGCCCCCTTGAGGTCAGTGCCTTCCCACCGATAAAGGCTGGTTTTGACGGCCTGTGTTGCCATGGGTCCATCCCTGGCGCGCTTCGCGCCCGGCTGTGTGTGAGTCTCAAAGACTAGATGCCTTGAGCCTCGACTTGTCCGCTCGAGCATGTCCAAAGGTGTCAACGATGCAGTTGTGGAGCATCCGCCCACTAACCTTGATAGCCTGTGCGCACTTTTTTGGCTGCACAGCATTGCTATGGCACCTCGTCGTGCCCTTTATTCGGAGGCTTCACGTGAAACAACAAAAAGGCTTCACCCTGATCGAATTGATGATTGTGGTGGCAATCATTGGTCTGATCGCTTCATTTGCATTTCCGGCTTACAACGACCATGTCATGAAGACCCGTTTTGCCGAAGTGAACACGATCGCCAACACCTACAAGACCGCTGTCGCCCTGTGCTTGAGCGAGAGCAACGATCTGACGGTCTGCGATGCAGGCACCCACGGCATTCCGGCCCCGGCGGAACCGACGGACAACCTGGCGGCAGGCATGACGGTGATCGATGGCGTCATAACCATGGCTGGCACTCAGGCCGCAGGCGGCTGGGTCAGCGTGCTAGTGCCAACGTTGAATGGCAGTACGCTGACCTGGACCCAAAACGGCACATGCCTGGCCAGTGGTGCCTGTAAATAGCTGCTGATTGCCGCGCTTTCCCTGCGGTGCTAGTTTTACGGGCACCGCCGGTGTAGCTCAGTCGGTAGAGCAGCGCACTCGTAACGCGAAGGTCGCAGGTTCGATTCCTGTCTCCGGCACCAGTTAATAGGTTTAGGCAGTGCCAGGCAGTATCATGTAACCCCAAGAAGCCCGCTTAATGCGGGTTTCCTGTTCAGGCTGGTGCCACCTAGTCCAGCCCGAGCGCTTGTCTTATGAGTGCCCTAACGAGTACCTTTAGATGGTTCAATAATCTATGGGTACTCAGGATGTCTTTGACGGCTTTGCAGGTAAAGAATGCTGCGCCGCGCGAGAGGGACTATGGCCTTGCCGACGGCGGTGGTCTCTTTCTATGGATTCGCACGGTGGGCGGTAAGTCTTGGCGTTTGCGATTCCGTCTCGATGGCAAGCAGTCGCACATTTCTCTTGGCACTATCGATAAGGTAACCCTCGCACAGGCGCGGCAGCTTGCTTCTGACGCTCGCCAGCTTGTGGCACAAGGGCGGCATCCTGGGGTCGAGCGTAAGGCTACGCGAGCCCAAGCCGCAATCTCTCGCGCCAATACGTTCAAGAGCCTTGCGCTGGAGTGGCATCAACATAAGTCGCCACGCTGGTCAGCAGGTTATGCTGATGACGTTACAGAAGCCTTTGAGTTAGATATTTTCCCCCATGTGGGAAGTTTCCCCTTAGCCGAAATCAAGCCCATGCAGTGGCTACAGGTTTTTCGCCGCATAGAGTCGCGAGGTGCTTTGGAGAAGCTGCGCAAGGTCCGGCAGCGCTGCCAGGAGGTCTACCGCTTCGCGATTGCCACTGGTCGCGCGGACTACAACCCAATCGCAGACATCGGAGGGGCTCTTCAAACCCCTATATCTCGACACTATCCCTTCTTGCCTATTTCAGAAATCCCGGCGCTCATACGCAGTTTTCAAGCTTGCTCTGGCCATGACGTAGTTAAGATCGCAACCCGCCTGCTAATTCTCACTGGAGTGCGCACGGCTGAGCTCAGAGGCGCACCTTGGTCGGAGTTTGATCTCGACAAGGCGCTGTGGCTGATCCCAGCTGTGCGTATGAAGATGCGCCGCGCCCATCTGATACCGCTCTGTAAACAGGCAGTAGCTGCACTGCGTGAGTTGGAAAGCATTACTGGTGGTTACACGCTTGCACTACCTGGTCGTAATGATCCGGCAAAACCCATGAGCGAGGCCGCCATCAACCAACTGCTCAAGCGCTCCGGTTACGACGGTCGTGCTACGGGTCATGGATTCCGTCACACGATGTCTACCACTCTGCATGAGCAGGGATACCGCAGTGAGTGGGTCGAAACTCAATTGGCGCATGTGGATAAGAACAGTATTCGCGGTACCTACAACCATGCCCAGTATCTGGAGGGGAGGCGCGAGATGCTTCAGTGGTATGCCGACCATTTAGATATTTTGTCATGCCGCGCTACCGGAGCATCCTCTGAAAGTGGGGAGAGCGCGTATGAATGATGATTTGATGCGTCTGTCTGATTTGGTTCCAGAGTACGTTCGTTGCTACAAGGTCAGCACCCAAGAAGCTGCATTTGCTCTCCATGAACTAATTGAAGAACTATATGTTGAATACGGTGTTAACCAGTGGCTCCCCAGCTCAGTCAATAATTTTTTTTGGGTCGGAAAGTCGGGGAGTGCGAAGCGCTCTCCTAGGTCATACGTGTTCTATTTTCAGTTGCTTAGTAAGTATTTCTACGATCTTTTTGATTCTCCAGCTGAAATCGATAAAAGCCTGGTGAATTGTTACTGTGAGGACGATCAGCAATCTAAGAATATCCCAGCAAGTATTGTATATTTTTCTAAAGCTGCTCTTGGTAAGTGGGCTCTTGATGCAGGAATTGAAGTTCCGAGTTTTCTGCTGAATGGTATTGCAGGTGAGGAAAATGAAGGCGGTGACGAGCGGAAGGGGTTTCAAACAAAAGAGTTAAACTCAATTAGCCTGATCATCAACGGTTTGATTAGCCTGATAAAGGAGGTTGATAAAGTCCATGTCGAGCAGCCCCTTGATGATGCGGCTAGAAGACGTGCAACTAGTATTAAACATCGTGTTTCAAAGCTTCGCTCGTCTCGTAAGAGTTTTGATTTGGGTTTGGCAGTTTTATCTCTCGCAGATGCAGCAGACATTGACATGCCCAAAACTCAAAAAACCCTTCGAAAATATATGGGGGATGATTTTTCCTATGGTGAAGATGAGTCATAGGAAAAATTGGAATTTCCTCTGAAAAAATAGCAATTGCCACGACTCACCGCCCGAGATGCCATTAAATCCTTAGCCATCCAATCCGGTTCTTAGGAGACCCGTCCAGATGGCTACTCAATTCGCCTCACCTTTACTGCTTCGCCTTCCTAATGTCTGTGCCCAAGTGGGGCTGAGCAAATCGCAAATTTATCGGCTTATTCGGGCGGGCGAGTTTCCCGCTGGGATTTCTCTCGGAGCGAATTCTGTAGCATGGCCTTCTGAGCAAGTTAATGCTTGGGTTGCTGAAAAAATCAGTGCATCCACTCGTTAATGATGGCATACCAATATGCCAATTTCTCCCCGTACCTCTGCCATACTAGCAAGGCATGTAAAACGCTCTTGTACAAAGCCGAGAGATGTTGAGGCGGCACATATTCGTAGTGTACTACCGAACTGGTCAGACTCGGTTCGGCGCGTGCCGAACCTTGTTCTTCGTTCAGCGCTATTTAGTGCAATGGGCAAAGATCCACGCCCATATGTGGTGCAACTTGAAATCCATTCACAAGGTGGCATCAGCATCATGTACACAGGAGTTTTGCTTGATCAGCTTGATTTGGATGTATGGGAGGCAGTGCTGCATATTGCGCGCTTTCAGGAGCTCGGCGCTGAATGCAGGATAACAGCCTATCAACTACTGAAAGTACTCGGTAAAACTGATTCTGGGAAAAATCGTAAAGTCCTTAGTGGGCAACTTAGTCGAATTACGGCGACCGCACTACAGCTAAGAGTCGGTGACTATGCATATGAGGGAAGCCTGATTGATGAGATATATCGTGATCACGGCGCTCGTAGTAAAAGTTATGTGATTCGACTAAATCCAAAACTCCTTAAATTATTTGAGGGCGACCAGTTCACTGATGTTGATTGGTCTATTCGTCAGGAACTGCGTGGAAAACCAATTGCGAAGTGGTTGCATGGTTTCTATGCATCCCATGCCAATCCATTTCGTTTAAAAATCGAAACTCTGCACCGACTATGTGGGAGTAGAGCCAAATCTCTAGATGACTTCAAGACGGATCTGGTCAAAGCGCTCGATTCCTTGGCACGAGCAAGCAACGCCGCAGGTCAGCCCTTCAGCTATGCAATTGAGGGTGCCTTGGTGCGAGTCAAAACTACTCCGAGCTCTTCGCAGCGTCGACATCTAGCCAATAAGTGCTGATGCCGTTCCAGCGCCCGTTCGATACCGTTCTAGCACCCGTGACTACCGTTCCAGCACTCCGACAATATAGTTCTTGCCCCCCTATGGTTACCGTTCCAGCACTCCTGTATCACGGTGCTGAGATCGCTCCGGAGCCCAGTAGGAATAGGCGTTGCACAGATTTTTGCAGGAGGCACTAATCAGTTTTTAATCATTCTTAATCTTCAGTCCCTAAAGCGCTATTTCTAACGTCCGAGATAATGCGTGGACACGTCCTCACGAGAGTGTCCCAATTCTTCGACAACCGCCATGCGTGCAAAACGATCCAACTCCCAGTTATGGGATCTGAGGTTTCCTCCTTCAATCGGTGAGCTGTTACCTGAGTAGTGGGTATAACGCTCATTGGCGAAGGCGTGACGCAGGCCATGTGAGGTAACGCCAAGCTGAACCTTGGTCAGCCCAGCTTTGGCGACAATACGGCTGTAGTGGCCCAGCGCTTGTTTCAACGACTTACTTGGATCGGAAGTGCTCGCGGTACGGCGATCTGCATAAGCCTTAGCTCTATCAATCAGCTCTCTGCGCTCAGGAGTATCGATGGGTACCGTGCGGTCCCGCCCGCCTTTCGTGCCGATGCTGACAGCCAAGTAGCTGCCCTTGTCCGCCAGGTGAGGGCGCAGCATGATCGACTCCTTTACCCTGAGACCAAACCGGAGCTGAAGCTCCACCTGAAGTGCTACACGTTCATCCAGGGCGCGTAGGTCATCCAGTTTTTGCGTCGCGCTAACTCCGTTTGCCTCCCAACTCTTGTCCTGAGTATTGATCGAAGTTCTGGCGGCCTCATGGTTCGGGAAATAACGCTCGGTGCTCTCCACCATGCCTTCTTTGCCAATCCAGGAGGTGAATGTTCTTAGGGTGGAGAGGCGGTTTTGCAGGGTCGAGGAGGAGAGCTCCCTGCTCAGCCAGTGTCGGGTCAGCGCCTCCACATGACGGCCTTTGAGCTGACTGACACTGTCGAGCTTGTAGCCCATTTCTCTCAGATCGGTGAATGCCTGATAAAGCACGGTCGAGCGCTTGTGCTGCGTTTCATGACTGGCAATTGTCCCATCCGAGGCCTTAATGCCGTTGTGCTCTTTGAGCACGGATGCCAGTGAGGATTTCCATCCGGCCATAACTGCTCCTGGTGTTTCTAATGAATATGTAGTTGCGCGCAGGGGGATACGTGAAAGCGAACTTGCTGCCAGTAGCACGGTTTCCCGCACACAAAGGCACCCCGGAGGGCGGACAACCCATTTTGGGTTCCGGCCAGCCTGCTGGGCTGGTTTTGCATCGTTGATACGGTCTGCGGTGTGACGAACCCTGTTGCGTCATCATCGAGCCGCGAGCAATGCTCAAAACGTGCAGCGATGAAAAGCGCGATGGGGATTGCCAGCACCCTAACTTCGCACCTGGATGCGGTTACTGCTATTTACGTAACGTGCGCTCCAGGACTCCAACCGCCCTGGTCGTGACGTGATGTGTGCCAGTGAAGCAAGTACGGTTTGCACCCACGTTCACTGTCTGCCCCCGCTGGCAGACCACACCTTGGGCGGGAAGCGCCAGGCGCTCTCAATGGATCATCACTACTGCATCAAGCTCGAACCGAGATCCCAAGCCAAGCGTTGAGAACCACCTCCTTCGTAGATTGGCACCCGTCCAAACTACGACCCAGGGGCGTTGGTACGGACGCCTTTGGTCTGTAGTTGCAGGTCAGGCTGATGACAGCCTCAACCCACATCGACCTTCGCCCTCACTGCGATGACGCGGTGAGGGCGGAGGCGGTTGTTCCAGAGAATCAAACAACCTGTAGCACGAGACTCGTTGTCGCGAGTTTCGCCCTTTGCAGGGCTCATCAGTCGTGCGCGAAAGTTTTCTTCACCTGCTGTGATCATTTCTCGCAGACCATCAAACCCAGTGCAACCGAACTCGGTGCAGTTGCTTCACCCCACTCTCTTTTCTGGCTTTCAGCTCAGAAAAGAGAGTGGGGCGCCCACACGACGCGCGATGATGGGGATGACCACATAGGGGCTCAGTAGAGGCAGACCTGACGCTCGTTATCTCGGCTGGTCAGATCAACAATGATGGGACACCATGAGCAGGTTTTTCTCCCCGCCAAATACGCTGGGTTCTGGATAGACTTCCTCAGCGATTTGGTTGCAGCGCGGGCTAGGCATGAACCGATGCAGGAGAGCATGTGAATACGTTTGACGTAGTGCTCTACAACTCACACGGCGCGTACTCAGGCAGAGAGTAAAAGTTCAGAGCCTTCAGAATTGAAGGGCGAATAGTTTCAGGGCAAGAGGGGCGGCAGCGACCGCCCTGGTGTCGGCGTTGACGTCAGATAGTTGGGGCTCGCCGGCACGGCCCACCATATCCAGAAACCTCAGAAATCTAACGGCAAACCGCTCGGTAGCATCGTACTGCGTCTGCGCGGCTGCAGAAATGCACTGAGAAATACTGCATTCACACTTCCCAGGCGCTGGGAGTTCATCGTGAATCCGCCGCAGCATCCTGGCGAAAATCCCCCCAGCCATTGGGAATCACGCAAAAACCACTGAGAAGTAAACGGCCTTCACTGCTTCACCATCAGGGTGCCGTGGTTATTCCCTTCAACCCCGCTTCGGCGCTCTCAGATCCCAGTGCGGGAGCCGACGATTTTTCCCTGCTGCTCGATGACACATAGGGACCACGGGGTAGCGTGGCGACTCATTACGAGCGGAGGTGATCTGTATGGGGCGAATTTTTGTGGGTGTTACCTGCGTAGGCGCGGGCTTCTGGTTGGGCTCCTATCGTCTGGTGCCGTTGTGGGCGATCTTGGTGTTGGCCTTTATCGGAGCTGGCCTGTGGTTGCTGGCGAAATGGCTAGAGCGGCGGGAGACTGACCGATGATGCGGGCTGATCTTGATGAGCTGATGGTCGTCAGCTGTCTGTGTCCAGGTATGAAGTGGTCGTCCTCCGTGACGCGGCCTGTACTCATCTCTAGAGAAGGCAACGTCCTGCGCCTGTACTGGATGCCCTTGTTGCTGTGCCTGGATGAATATCGCGCCGGGATTTTTATCGGGCAGCTCAACCGAAATGGTGATGCGTTAACTGAGTGGGTGATGCCAAAATGACATCAATTCGTAAGTGAAGATCACTGCGCCGAAAAAATTAAAAGTAATGAAGGACGTTATGCATACGCTAATAAAATTTGCCACAGCTGCTGTTACTGGAGCTCTCCTCTCTGGCTGCGGAGCCGAAGACTTCACTGGTGCATACCGATTCAAAGACTCAAGCATGAATGGAACCATGGTTCTCAATATTCATGGCTCTGAAGCAGAAGTCTTCGGGGACTTTGGGAAGGGCGGCATCAAACCGCTCGGTAAAATGAACGTGTCGGTTAAAGATGAAAAACTACTTCTTGATGCTGTTAGTGGCACGACTCGTCTGGTTATGAAGCGTAATGTCGATGAGCGGAATCTTGACTGCCTTAATTGCAAGGTTCTAGGCATGAGTGCGGATGAGCATGTTTGGCAGTATGACCCCAAAGGGCCGTATGACGTGGGTCAGATGCTTGAGGAGCAAGCCCGTAGAAAAGAGGAAGCCCTGAATGTCGAGTTGGAAAAAATGCAGAAGAAAACCCTGGAAAAGATACGCCGGGATTCCGAGGCCCCGAAGCTGACACCATATGAAGGTGATTGGGTATATCAGCGCACTACGAAGCATGATCCTTTAACCATCATGGGCATCTGGCGTGGAAAACAGATCAGGGTTTGGTCGTTCACGTTCGAGAATATGGATCGACTGGGGTATGAGTCTCCAGGATTTGAGGTGACGGATACTGGCTTGAAGGTCGGAGCTGGTTCTAGCGCTGCCCTGTATACCCTTAGCGCGGACAAAAATGTACTGACCTGCGTGGGCTGTAGTAAACCAGTGAGCTGGGTCAAGGCTGATCCGAAGAAGGATCTGAGTGATCGTTATTACGCCCGGAAGATAGCTGGAAACCCTTAGTTACAGCTCCTGGTGATCGGCGTCGGTGAATACTTGCGGGAGCTCGTCGACGTCAGATTAACCCAAGGTTCGCAGGCAGATTGGGAGCAATTCAACGACTTTGCCCCATCCGCTGCCCATGCCCATGACCTATCTCTGCCAGTGCCGGTTGGTGCTAGATGCTGGTCTAACTGCGGCCATCTGACGCGAACTCGTGGGTGTGCCGCCGAGCACACGAAACTGCATCAAGTTCGGTGGAGGGTAAAAAGGAAAGTTGATAGGGTTATTTTTTACAAATAACTTTGAGGTTTATGATGCTTTTGCTACCTATCGATTATGCCGGTTGCGTTGAAAATCCTCATTTTTCAAGTATGGATAGACAGTATTGTAAAAGAGGTTGGAGTGCTCTTGTTTATAGAGCAAATGCAAGTTTAAAAATTGCAGCATTCCTGCCAAAGGATAAAGAAGGATTAAAAATAAATGTTGTCGGACTTCAGCAAGGCTTGTATCTCGCTTTCGGTGCCACTGATGGTTCGGAAAAGTTACGCTCGTTATATGTCGTGGAAACGGTTACTGCTACTGAGATTTCGCTCAAGCCTGTAGAGGAATGCAATGTGCCAGCTATCTACGAAATAGATATTGCTGGGCGATACAGCCTGTATTTGTTGGAAGCCAAGCAGGCTATGCTTGAGGCGCAAATTAACGATGTCAGGAAGTGGTTGTTAGAATACAAGGGGAACAAATAGCGAAATGGCTTTTTTTCTCTAGGTTTTTTTCGTTTCAATTAAAGTTAATGTGTAAGCGAGCGGTGAACACGCCCACCGATCTCACAAATTAAGGGCGATGGTGTCCGCCTATTTTGATCTGACCCCCAGAAGTTGGACATCACCATTGGGGGATGTCATGGAAAAATATACAGAGCAGGTAAAGCTCTCGGCTGTCAGGGATTATTGTTCCGGAAGCGCAGGCCACAGAGAGGTTGCGCATAGACATGGCGTCGATGTTTCATCGCTTCGAAAGTGGATCGCGGCATACCAGGCGCTCGGTGCTGCGGCGCTGATGAGTTTGATCCAGTCAGCCAAGCTCAACGGTAAGCGCCCGGCGAAGTCACCTAGCTGAGACCACCTCGAAGATCGTCTGAAAGGTGCCTGAAGTCGAATGCACCATTTATCTATCGATGGATTACCCTCCCATACGCTGTAAAAGCTCGTCGAGCCTCCTGAATTGAGCGGTGTCCCTGAGAGTTGGGTCTGACTGCACGATTGAGTTCAAGCATTGTCGGAGCTCTTCAGGGAGGACGTGATGCTCCCCGGTAACAGCCTCAAGAAGTGCTAGCGAGTCCTTTGGATAAAGACTGCAATGACCTGAGTCAGCCAAGCTTTGCATCACGGAATAAGAGAACTCCAATGGCATCAACCAATCGAAAATGGCCTTTAAGGCTACAGGGAATTTTTCCCCGGCGGCCAATGCCAACTGAGCGAGAGAGTCTGCGATTCTCTCAGTTTTCAGCTCCAAACTTTTTGGCCATATCCCCTCCCAGAACGGCTGTATACGGTTCGACCAATTTTCCTCCCGTTGACCCGCTGCACCTTCCAGGGCTTGTGAGAGCGCCTGTGCCGACTCCTCTAGCCCATCGACGGGCAGCGCCGCAATGGCTGTGCGCAGTTCTTGGACGGAGAAGCCTTCAACTGGGCCTATTGCTACATAAGTGAAGAAAGCGGCGAATTGCTGCTTGTGCTCACCCAGCTCCTCGTAGTGATGTGCAGTCTGCAGGAATTCAGGTTTGAAGGCGGCTAGCAGCGGTTGGTAGAGCCGCGGCGACCACAGAAATCCTTCCCAGATGCCCTTTGCTTCGAACGCATCTCGCTCCCAATTCAACAGAGGGAGCAGACAGTGCTCTGTCCAATCCTTGTCGACTCGGTAGAGCGAGATCAGGTGCGATCCCAGGATCACTCGACCATGACGGTAGCGTTGGATATTCGTGTCCGTCAGCTCCGTGAAGAAGTCTGACAGTGCTGGTGGGAGCCCTTCATTATCGCGAGGGGACTGCCGATACCAATGATTAATGAGAACTTGAGTGACCATTCCGACGAGATGGTTGATGGCTTCATTAACGGGGCGAGCATTGGAGGAATCGTCCTCTGGTTCAGCATCTGATACAGATGGCAGATCCATTAGACGTCGGCACAATGCGTAGAGCTGATCCTCATCCCTGATCGTGGTCTTCTCGGAGAGGACCTCCAACCAGTTGGAAACGCCATGAGCGATTTCGCCCAATTTCTCATCAGGGAGGGCCAATACTACGGGGGCTGCGTGCGTCCAAAAACGAGCATGCAAACGTCTACCCCGCCATGCTCGGAGTGCTTCCCGCCAGCGCTCAATCGGCCATTCCCCCTGTGAGGACAGTTCGGAGAGAGCGTGAAGAGTGGTCAGCGGGCGCTTTCGACATGTGTCGCTCCATGTGTCCCGGCTGATCCCATACGAATCCTTCGGCGGTAATTTGAGCCATTCAATCAACTCAGCCTTATTGTCAGGCGCGACGCTGACTTCAATGCTGCTTTCAAAGTCGGGGTCACCACTAACAGTCATCCAAGAGGAGAACTCATCTCGCTCATTTTCCGAGACTCGCCACAGTGGGTTGGCCACTGACAGATGTTGCAGGCGTTTGGCGGCGGAGGCATTCAGTTTGAACCCAGAGGTTTGGAGCTTTACCAGGTTCAGCCAGATTGAGTGCGCAGTGGCGCCCTGGATGCGTTCAGGCTCCAAATCGGTACGGTAAATGTCGCGTGGAGGGCCTTTGAGGATCGCGCGCTGAAGCTGCGCCCCGACTGTCCTGGATAGCTGGCCACCCTGAAGGACTAACAGACGCAGTACCTCCCTCCGTGTTTCAATCGACCAGAGCCACCAGCCTTCGTCAGATGTAAGCCAAGACACCCATAGGTTCTGGTCGATGCACTTTTCCTGGCTGGCTGCGAAGAATGCTAATCGCTTGAACGCTGGGTAGGGTATATCGAACCACCGCGCAGCGATTTGGCTAGCGTGACTAGGCTTTTCAAGCCGCAGTGCCAGCCACATATCACGTAACAGTTCGATAAGCGTGACCCACTCCCGGAAGCCTCGGTTCTGAGGGTGCGGTAGGATTGAGGGCAAGTGTCGGTAAGACTTGTCTGAGCGATTGGTCGCATCACCCAGTAGGCTTGCAAGATCCAATACCTCTAACAGGAGGCGTTCGAAGTCATCGATTAGCCCGGGTAGAAACCCGCGCAGGTTGCAATTTATTAGGTCTTGCAGAGTCGAGCGGACATGGTTGGAGTCCAAGACGACCTCCCAATTCAAGCTCTCTTTGAGGCGCTTTTCCCCATCATTGTCGCTGGCACTACTTCCCCAATGCATCGGCCCCCGAAGCAGTAATTTAGGTGCCAGCAATGAACGAAGCTCGAGTCGATGGAGTACTGACATGCCATCTGTTCTGACGCGGCTAAGCCAGCTGTGAAGTCCAGTATGTTGATAGAGCGACTTGACTCGACCGCTGAGCAAAATACGCCATAACACCTCCATCTCAATGGTGGGAACCGCATTGGGAGCGTGCGTTAAAATTTCTTTTAGCTCCAGGCTTCTCCCGTCCCGGCGTAGAGACGCCAGATGATTGAGTTGGATCTCGATTAATGACTCGAGATAGCTATGCGGGACACCTCCTTGAGACACGATCCACATCAGTAACTGCGGGTCATTTAAATGTCTGATCAACCATCGCGATAGATGGCTCATGACGTTATCCATTTGCACAGTGTTCGCGACGCCGGAAGCAAGCCGCATTTTAGGAGCAAGCCCATAAGGCGTGGGGCGATCGATCAGGCTGAATTTCAATTTCTCATCCGCTTCCAGCGAAGCGGGGATGCCAAATCGATTGAGGTCACAGTGTCTGAAGCGGGCTTCTGAGAACGCATGTGTCAGCCATTCCAGAGGAGGTACGGGATTGATCTCCGCGAAGTGACGGGCCGGAGCGCCGGTCTTGTCTGCCAGCGCCCAAAGCATTCGTCCTACAAAGTCATCTTCCGTGGTGCTGGAGGAGGGGCGTGCAAGCGCACTCTCTGAGACCATCCGCATCTTTCCGGTCATTCCGTCCCGGTAAGTCTCACTCCATGATTGGAGCGTGTTATGCAGGCGCCAATGAGGTTTTTTGTGTGGTGTCACCTTGTAGAGGATGGGTGTGACGCCTTTGGCTTTCCACTCGGTTGTCTTGAGCTCCTCCTGGCCTGGCACGCAATCTCCAAAGGCCCAAGCCTGAAGTGTGGTTTCACCTAGCATCCGGTCAGCAGCGAGTGCGTCCATCATGTAGCGGAGTACTGGGTCGTTGATGCTGTACCCGACGAAACAGACGATATAATTGCGAAAGAGCTCACTTACAAAGCGGGCAGCCCAGCGTTCGGTTAGGTACGCAAGTCCGAAATCGCCGCTGGTGACAACCAAGCGATTCAACGCATCTTCATCAGGCTTGTGCGGCAGCGCACCGTGCAGGGCTACCAACCCATTCCACCGGGTTTTTTTGGGGATAGGCAGCATAGGCGCGGTGAAGGTCTGCAACTTTTGCTTGGAGCGCTTAGCCGCTGAGTCGAATAGCCGGTCGAAGTTTGTGGTTACGAGTCGAAGTGCATCTTCCCTCGTACGTGCAAGCCTAAGCAATGCTTCGTGTGTTGACGTGGCCGCTTTGAGCTTGAGGTTAGGTTTCAGTGCAGCAGCCAGCGCAGACCTCACTCTCCCTCGTTGGCCGGGCATCCTGCGTTCGAGAAGGTCGAGTGTCGCATCGAATTTCTCGCTCTTGAAGGCTTCCTCCTCGATCGCATTTTTTGTCGTTCCCAACTGATTATAGATTTCTTCAACCAGGCCCTTGAAACCTGGCAGACCCGCAGGGTACGAAATTCCTGCCCCGCAGAAGAAAACCACTTTCCCCTCTTCATGTGCCTGCAAAAGCTCTTCGGGGACGTCAGGCCCATCTGCTACAAACTGCATGCTGCTGCTCCTAGAGCGTGAAGGCTGAGCATGCTCAGCAGAATCTCAATAGCGGTTTATGGCCACAGCGCCTAGTTTCAAGCATAAAGCACAGCTCAGGCTTCACAGTCCATACCGAGATTCGGTTCTGAGCTGTCTCGACTCTGATAGGTGGGCACCGAAAGGGGATTGTGACAGCGTATCATCAACCCGGACGTTGTCTGCCATAGTCGGTCGCCGCGAATAGCAGGCAATGGATATGGGTGAATTAGGTGAGCTTAATGTCTGAGGCGTCGCCGAATTCCTGCCTCCGTATCCTGCCGCTCCGCTTCATGTTCGTAGGTCTCCACCATTGATGCTAAAAGTGATGAGGATACGAACGGATGGGAGAAGTTTAGGGCCTCGGCCCATTTGCGATACTTCGCAGCGAGCTCTCTCTCCTGGCCTCCTCCTTCGCCACGCCAATGCGCGCCTCGGGAGTTGTAGAGCCCGGTATGAGCTCCTTGCGAAATCTCTTCGGAACCCAGCTCCTCCATGACGTCGCGAACAACTTCATTTGGCCACACTCCATCCTTCCCCTCAGGGGCATGGGATAGAAGCTTACCAAGGCAAATATCGGCTATTTCACTTCGGTCGAGTTCGAAGCAGCTTCGGCGGACTGTCGCCATCCATTCAGATAGTTTTTCACGGGCGAGTTCCTCAGTTGCTTCATTCTCGCCAGGTATCCGCTCCAAGGCTGTCAGCAAGCGATATCCTTGTTTAGCCAAGCGCTGCCTTCCTTCTTCGGTGCTTGATTCTGAAGGGTCACTCCCAGGAGTATTGCGCTTGTACATCCAGGTTATAGCCTGGACGAATATTTCAGGATGGTCCTCGACATAGCGTTCTAGATTAGGGATCTGATGTCCATCACCACCTCGAAGCGAGGAAGCCAATACATCAATAAACATAAACTCAAGTCCGGCTTTTTCCTCAATCAGCACATCTGGGTTTTGATCTAAGAGTTTAAAGGCTTGTTGGATTTCATAGCTTTGAAGCTGGTACTCACCGCCTTTATCGTTGCTTTCATTTGAGATTCCGGAAAGCATCTGAACCAGTAGTTCTGGACGTACTTCATCAAGCTTGAAATGAACTGAGGAGAAGGCTGCGCGAGGTCTTCCCGCGCTAAGAAGATTCACGATGCCTTCGTTATTCTGGTCTGGCGCATCAAACACAAACTCTGGAGTTACATCGCGCCAGTAACTACCCTGAGCATCGGCTGAGAGTTGATCTAAGAGAGCCCAAGTCGCTCTGCAATAATGTGAAAGAAGTAATATGTGCAGGGCATCACTTTCAGAAATCTCATTGAGTAAAGTCATGAAAAGAGCGGCATGCTGTTCTTGATCAAGCCCTTTCAAAACGCCACTCGCGATGGAGTAATAGCTGGGGTTTTCATTCCCCTTGCCTATGCACTGCAGTACTAGTTCTCCAATCTGCTCAGCCTGCAAGATTGCGCGCGCTAGATACCAGCCGATTTGCCGATGAAAATTGCCCTTAGCAGCAAGATCAAAAACTCCATCTAAACCATTAGTGGAGACAATCTCGCTCAAGGCTTCAAGGCGAAGTTTTTCAATGCGACGTTCACGAGCCTCAAAATCAAGCTCCTCACTAGAGAGTTCATCTGCTGACTCCTCTACCCAGCCATGCCTGAACAGCCATTCGTGCTTATTGATGACGTCAGTTGGCTTCATCGAGGCGTAAACATCCTTCGCGATCTTCGTAAGCATTGCCTGAGCAACTTCGTCGTGAGGGGGCTTCCGTCTGCGTCTTGACAGCACCGTCACGCGGATTTTTTCACGTACGCGGGCGATATCGGCATCTGTAGCTCCAGCTATCCGCCATTCGCCAATTAGTTTCCAGACCTTCTCTTGGTCCTCGACCGATAGCGCGTGAAGCCTCGCTATGAGGTCACAGATCATGTCGACTGTATAAGACGGCCTGCTTAGCGCTATCTTGACCATTTCGCGGACATAATCATTGATAGGCTCCCACGTACTGAATGGCTCACCAAAGCCGTATCCATCTGGCCTCCATTTGGGTTTCTGGGTGTAGTCTCCAATCCGACTACCGAAATCGCCGAACTGCTGGAGGCAGATTTCCCAGCCTACTGAAGGGTGTTTCTCCATCAACATATGCATGGCCTTCAACCGCAAGGCGTGATCAGCTGCTGTCTGCGGCATCCATGCTCTGAATATCGACCCCAGAGAGCTGATTGGCTTATTACCCCAATTGTCCTGAATTTTGACCTCGGCGAGCCGCCCCAAAATTTTGACTACTCTAGGAAAGGTTGCGGGATTCCAAGCCAGCCCCTCAAGCGCCCAAAGAAGACCTGTGCGTTTAGGTGATGCAAAGAGGCCTGGTGCGACAGGGTGTAGCAAGTCCATTGTGCAAGGCATATCTGATCTGAGGTCGCGCTCTATAATGCTCAAGAGCTCCTTCGGGGCAGCTTCTGCATAGAGTGGGAGATCGCGATCATTCGCTTCTAGTTTGCGGGTTTCAAGCGGCTCAAGAAGTTCCGACACCAGTCTGGCGGCCGCTACTTCCCCATCAAAACCGAGACGTTGCCCAAACAGGTGCTTTCCATGCACAGCGAGCAAAACTAAAGTTTCAGAAATACCTTCGCGCAGAGCTGAGGAGAACTCTCGTTTTTTTCCATGAATTGCCGCCGCCCAGCGATCTTTCTCTGGGAGGTCAAGGGCCGGGTCGTCTTCACCTAGAACGATTTTCGCGATGTCGAAAAAGTGATTGAGGTCACCAAGCGTTACCGCTCCGGCAATCGCAAATAATGAGTCAATTTTGGAAATTACGCCGCGATAGTTGCCTAAGGACCACATGGGTGAATCGTTAAGCAGAAGTAGTTCCTGTACGCGTCTTTCCAGTGCGTCAAAGGAGAGGTCATTCGCTAGCAGTGATAGAACTTTATAGTCTGCATCATTGCGCGTATCCCAAGTTCCTAAGAGTGCGAGCGGGACTAGGTTAGAGGCGGCCTGATGATCGGCAGCCCAAGTAGGGGTTTTTATCGCTGGGATTGTAGAAAGTATCCGCCGCAACACAGTCAACGAGCGGCCAGAAGCGTTGGTAAGTCTATTGATTTCGTCGCGCCCTTTGTTCATCGCCTCAAGAGCTTTGTTGAAGGCCTCATAACCTAATGGCTCTAGGATAATGTTCGGGTTAGCATTCGCAGCGTTGCGCGGGTACACCACGATAGTTCGCAGGGATCCACTATAAGGCCCGAATTCCCGTTCGACGTTTCGAGTATGGGCAACGGCAATGAAATTAGTCGTGCTTTGCGCAAGATTTGGTAGTACTCCACATTCGTCGAAAACAAGTACTCGGTCTTTGTGAATCTGGAACTCCGGCTCGCTGAACATCTGGCTCAAGAATGCAATTGCCTCCTCAACCGAGTCGGCCGTTATAACGAGTGGCTCTGAGTCGCACTTCGAAAGAAATGATTTTATACGGCTGCGCCAGACATCCATCGGTGTGCTGAAGAGTGACGGGTGAAGGGGGGGGGTTGCGACATTGGCCCAATCGGTCCAACACTTCTCGAGAGTTCGAACGCCTTTCGAAGGGCGTTCAGTTTGATTGGCAAACCATGTTTGTGCCGCAATGGATGTTTCCATCCATTGCTCCAGGTCGCTGACGTCGTAGGCTCGGACGTCCTTCCAAAGCCCCTTTGCCTGCATGGTGGTAACCCATGCTGTCTTTCCAGGCCATCGCCGCGGTGTGACAAACACAAATGTCGTGTTTTCACTATCCGCCTTCTTAATCGCCTTTACGCTCTTCGAGAAATCGCCGTCAGCTTTTCCTTTGATGTCAACATTGACCCCGAATTCCCATCCTGACACGCCTTCAGGAATCCAAGGCGTACCTGAAGAGGCTTTGATGAAGCCATCCCAGCCAGGGCGTTCCGCATCATCATTACCAGGGAAGTCAACCTTCTCCAGGCTAACGCCAGTCGAATTGACAAGAGTGCGAAGCAGAACCGATAGCTGGGTGCGGGCCGCGATTGTTTTTGAAAACCAATCGCTTATGTCATTGCCTGTAATACTGAGAAACGGTGCTACATAGGCGCGCGCGTTCGCAGTGGAAACACCTGCCTTCGCGGCGTGTGAGTCAAAAGAATTCTGTAGGTTAAGGATATCTGTGGCTGGAACACCAAAAACTCGCTCCAGCCGGGCGGCCATATCAGGTGTCGCTGACACCTTCGCGTTGAGGAAGTTTGACACTCCGGGACGGCTGATACCGATGAGTTTTGCCGCTTCGGTCACCGTCAGCTTTCGAGGCTTGAGGATATTTTCTCGGACCCAGTGACCCGGGTGCGGGGAGGTATCTTTCTTTTCCATGGTCTGGGTCCGCCAATTTGTAATGTGTAAGGTTACACCTTACGCATATCGATGGCGGTTAAGCAAGATCTGTCTGCATCAGTTGAGCATAGGGGGAGAAGTAGCTGAGTCCCTAAATGAGTACCCTTTTTTGTATTTAAACAGTGGTGTCTGCTGATATTAAAGGATTTCAGTAGCTAGGTTTTGTTCCTGTCTCCGGCACCATCTGAAAGTTGTTGATGCATGCGCTCAGGTGCGTCGCTGCAAACCCACGGCAATGCGTATAAAGGCCCTGGACGCAGGTGACGCCTGGCGCTCATCCAGCACCGCCAGCCCCACGCGGCGTGTCACCGGCGGGCTCAGCATCTTTTTGATATAGCTTTTAGCGTGGAGTGAGCCACGCGCTGGCAATGCTTGTTCTGCCAGAATGCTGACCCCGAAACCCATCTCGACCATAGCCAGTGTGCTGATTAACTGGGCACTGCGATGAAGCACGTTGGGCGCCAGTTTTTGCGCTGAAAACAGCCGTTGCAGCAGTGGCCCCGAACCGGCCTCGGTCATGATGAAGGGGCTGTCGCAGAGTTCTCCAAGGCTGACATGCTGCGCCCCGGCCAATGGGTGGTTGGCAGGCAGCAATGCAACCATTTGGTCCTCACAGAGCACAAAGGTGTCGAGTTTGTCCTCGGGCAGCACCACAAATCCCACATCGACCCGCCGCTCCTGAATCCAGCTGATGACCTCCTGGTCTGTCCCTTCGTCGATGCGTACCTCTATCTCCGGATAGGTCCGGCGATAGTGCTCAAGAATGTCAGGCAGCAACTTCATGGACGCAGAAGGCCCAAACGAACCGATACGCAGTGTGCCGCGTTTCATCCCGCGTGCATCGGCGGCTTCCTGGCGCATGGTTTCGGACAACCCGAGGATTTCCTGGGCCCGCAGCAGCAGTTGTGCACCTATATCGGTCAGCTCAACACCGACCTGATGGCGGTGAATCAGCTCAACCCCCATTTCCTGTTCCAGTGTTTTGAGTGCGTGGGACACCGCTGACTGGCTGATACCCAGGCGCGTGGCGGCCAAGGTGAAACCGCGCAGCTCGGCTACCCGGGCAAAAATTTCGAGCTGGGTAAACGTCATCGAGTTGCCCCATGAGCTTTTGCTCATTTCTGTATGAGTTTGTATCTGTCCGAGTATAGGCGCATCACTTCTTACAGGCGCTTATCGGCATGCACACCACCTACCTACCGAGTTGGGTTACATCGAAATACACCGTTTACGCCAAGCTGGTAGCGGTGTCGTGTTTGTGGGGCGGCACGTTTGTCGCGGGGCGTTATCTCGCGGCGGATACAGCGCCACTGCTCTCGGCCTGCCTGAGATTTTTGATGGCGAGTTTGACTCTGGTACTGATCCTGAGTCTGCAGCGCAAACTGAAAATATCGCTGAGCCTGCGTCAACTGCTGCAATTGGCGGTGCTCGGTTTTTTTGGGGTGTTTGCCTATAACCTGTTTTTCTTTTACGGACTGCATTTCATCAACTCGTCGCGGGCGTCGCTGATTGTGGCGCTCAATCCGGCGCTGATTGCATTAACCGCCTTTGCATTTGCGGGTGAGCGGCTCAGACCGGTCAATCTGGCGGGTATCGTCCTCTGTATCGCAGGTGCAATGACCGTGATTGTCAGCAAGAGTGCGGGCTCCATCAGCCTGGAGGCGGGTGCCTGGCGCGGTGATCTGCTGATTCTGGGCTGTGTTATGAGCTGGGTGATCTACAGCGTGTTTGCCCGCAAGCTGGTCGGGGAAATCGGCCCGCTGCACACCGTGATGTACTCGGTGCTGGCAGGCACCTTGATGCTTTTAATTGCAGCCATCATTCAGGGCGATTTAAACCTTTCAGCCGTTTCTCAACTTCGCCAGTCACAGTGGCTGAGCCTTGTTTACCTCGGCGTCTTTGGCTCGGCACTGGCGTATATCTGGTACTACGACGGCATTCTGAAAATCGGAGTAACCCAATCCGGTGCATTTATTGCCCTCAACCCGCTGTCGGCGGTGGCGCTGGGGATGCTGATTTTGGGTGAACGCCTGAGCCTGCCCATGGTGCTGGGTGGCTTGCTGGCCATTACGGGCATCGTGCTGTGCAATCGCGGGCCAAGGTCTGTCTGATTGACGGCGTACATTGATGTCCGAAAATGGCGAGAACCGGCAAAAATTCGGTGCTATTCTGCGGCCCATGAGCACAGATAACAGCCTCTCCACGCCCAGTACCGCCGCTTGCGAAATCGCTCGCTTGAGCCGCGATGCGCGTTTTGACGGGGTGTTTTTTACTGCTGTACTAAGCACGCGGATTTACTGCCGTCCGGTGTGCCCGGCACGGGCGCCCAAAGCCGAAAATGTGGTGTATTACCCCAGTGCCGCCGCCGCTCAGGCTCAGGGCTTTCGCCCCTGTTTGCGCTGCAGGCCGGAGCTGGCGCCGGGCAATCAGCTCTGGTTGCAAGGCGAGCATCTGGTGTCGCGGGCGCTCAAGCTGATCAATGAGGGCTATTTGGCAGATCACTCGCTGGAGAGCCTGGCCGAGCGCATGAGTGTCAGTGCCCGGCAAGTGCGTCGTTTGTTCGTGCAGTACCTGGGGGCGCCACCGATGGCGGTTCATGCCACCCAGCGCCTGCTGTTTGCCAAGCAACTGCTGACCGAAACCGACCTGTCGATCACCGAGGTGGCCATGGCTTCGGGTTTTGGCAGCCTGCGCCGTTTCAATGCGGCGTTTGCCGAGGCCAACCATGCCGAGCCCCGGGCGTTCAGGCGCAGCCCAAAGGCGCGGGCGGATAAGGCGCTGGTGTTGCGTTTGGGCTATCGCCCGCCGTATGACTTCAGTGCGTTGCTGGGCTTTCTGCAAACCCGTGCCTTGCCCGGTATTGAGCAGGTTGACGGGCTCAGTTATCAGCGGGTTTTCGGGCAGCCTGATGCGCCCGGCTGGCTGCGGGTCAGTGCATGGCCGGGTGAGCATCATGCGTTACAGCTGGAGCTGCGCAACGTCCCCCCCGGTCAGATGCTGGGAGTGGTCACGCGGGTCCGACGGATGTTTGATCTGGACGCCGACCCGCTCGCCATCGCCCGCACCTTGGGTGGCAGCCCGCTGCTGGCGCCTGTGATCGAGCGCTATCCAGGCCTGCGTTTGCCCGGGGGCTGGGATGGTTTTGAAGTGGCCGTGCGGGCCGTCCTGGGTCAGCAAGTCAGCGTGGCGGCGGCGCGCACGTTGGCCAGCCGTATCGTGCAACGCTATGGGGTTGCGATTGAGCCCGGTGCAGGTTCGAATCTGGACCGCCTGTTCCCCGGCCCCGAGCAACTGGCAGTGGCCGACCTTGGGCAGATGGGCATTACCCAGGCACGGATCAACACGATTCAAGGGATTGCCCGCGCGCTGATCGAGGGTCGGGTCGATTTTGCGGTGGAGCAACCGTTAGAGCGCTTTATCAGCCGCTGGGTGCAACTGCCCGGCATTGGCGACTGGACCGCCCATTACATTGCCATGCGTGTGCTCAAACACCCTGATGCGTTCCCGGCAGCCGACTTGATTCTGCGGCGTGAAGCCAACCCCCGGGGTGAGCCGTTAAGCACCAGGGCGCTGCAAACGCTGGCCGAAAACTGGCGCCCGTGGCGGGCCTATTCAGTGATGTATTTATGGCGCGCAGCCACCGATTCAGCTGCTGCACGGAAGGTATGAACATGACGCAGATCTACTACGAACAAATGCCATCACCGATAGGCCCGCTGTTTTTGGTTGCCGATGATGAAGGGTTGCGCGAGGTGCGTTTTGAGCTGGACCGCCGACCCCATTCGCCGCAGGAAGGCTGGGTGCATTCGCCGCAAAAACTCGCCGAAGTTCGTCGCCAGTTGGAGGAGTACTTTTCGGGCGATCGTCTGACGTTTGATTTGCCGCTCAAGCCGTTGGGCACTGAGTTTCAACAGTCTGTCTGGCACGCGCTAACGACCATCCCCTACGCGGTGACCACCAGCTACGGCCGGATTTCGCAGCAAATCCAACGGCCCAAGGCGTCGCGGGCGGTGGGGGCGGCGAATGGGCGCAACCCGATTCCGATCATCATCCCGTGCCACCGTGTAATCGGCAGCAACGGCACGTTGACGGGGTTTGCAGGCGGGTTGGCCGTCAAGCAATGGCTGCTTGAGCATGAAATGAAATGCCAGGGCTTTGCGCTGTCTTGATCGCGAGGTTGTGGGAGCAGGCCGCTCCCACAAGGTGACGTGCGGTTAGAGGCTCAACCGCATCGACAGGTCCACCGCCTTCACATCTTTGGTCATGGCACCAATGGAGATGTAGTCCACGCCGGTTTCGGCGATTGGGCGCAAGGTCGTCTCGTTGATCCCGCCGCTGGCTTCCAGTTTGGCCTTGCCCGCGTTCAGGCGCACCGCTTCGCGCATATCGTCCATGCTCAACTCGTCGAGCATGATGATGTCGGCGCCTGCTGCCAGGGCCTCTTTGAGTTCGGCCAGGCTTTCGACTTCGATCTCTACCGGCTTGCCCGGGGCGATGTTATGCGCGGCAGTGATGGCCTGGGCGATGCCGCCGCAGGCTGCGATGTGGTTTTCCTTGATCAGGAATGCGTCGTACAGACCGATCCGGTGATTGTGGCAACCACCACAGGTCACGGCGTATTTCTGTGCCAGGCGCAAGCCCGGCAGGGTTTTGCGGGTGTCCAGCAACTTGACCTGAGTATCGGCCACTTGATCGGCCAGAAACTGAGCGTGGGTAGCAACGCCTGACAGCATTTGCAGGAAGTTGAGCGCGCTTCGTTCGCCACTGAGCAGCGAGCGCGCCGGGCCTTCAAGGTGGAACAACACCTGGTTGGGGCTCACGCGCTCGCCATCGGCGACCTGCCAGTGGACGGCGACCCGCGGATCAAGCTGGCGAAACACTGTATCGACCCACGCGGTGCCACTGATGACGGCGGCTTCACGGGTAATAATCGTGGCTTTGGCCAGACGTTCGGCCGGGATCAGCCGTGCGGTGATATCGCCGCTGCCAATGTCTTCAGCTAACGCACGGCGTACGTTGGCTTCGATTTCGGCAGTGAGGTCGGCCAGGCGTAAATTCGGCATAACGAGCTCCACAAACAAAGTGTGTCGATTATAGGGCCATGCCACAGGGGAACCCAAGGTGCGCCACCGTGCCCCGGGCAAATGCCTGCAATGTGCTTCTTTCGGCACTTTGAGCATTTTCTGCCGCCCCGCAATCATTCAAATGAAGAGTCCGCTGGTACAAGCGCCATCTTTTACAAGATAATCCGCCTTGCAATTGGCGCCATAGCTTTGACGTGCGGCCGTTGCCCTTAATTTCGATATGCCGGCGGGTGCGCAATGCACACGCCGGTTCTGCATGTGAGCGTTAAAAGTGGCCAGTGCCACCGGCGGTTCACCTGCGGGCGAAGAAACCATTCAGGGAGGCCAGGATGCAAAATGACGGGAAAGTGGGACCTGCCTACAGGGCCACTGCGGAGTTGGCGATGCACTCGCCGCTTGCCCGCCTGCCTGTGATCCTGTTGCAGGTGCATGACAAGGCTGCACAGCAGCTCAGATATGAGCTGCAGGTGCTGTTTGAAAATGCCGATGAAACCCTGTTTGAAATGGCAGACAAGGCGCAGAACGACACCGAACAGAGCCTGTTTTTTGAAGCCATGCGCGATGTGAGGCTCAAGCGCAAAAGTATTGAACGCGGCTTTCTTGAGCGGTTGTTCGATGCCTTTGTCCGGCTGGCCCAGCCCGATGCCAGTGAGCCTGCCTTGCAGGGTGTCGTCCCGGCGCAGGCGGTGTTTTCGCTGATGGCCAATGACCTTGAGCGCACTCAAGTGACCCATGCCATGGTGGAGCGGGTGCTGACCCGCAACCAGTTGTCCTTGTGCCAGCTGAGTGCGCGCCTCAATACCTTGAGCTGCCTGGCGCTGGATGAGCACAACAACCCGTTGGGCCCGGCGATGCTGTGTGAGTATTTTCTGCAGGCCGAGCGTGAGCAGGGCGTGGACATCAAGGTCAAGCTGATCATGCTGCGTTTGTTCGAGAAGTATCTGCTTAGCCAGACTGAACAACTGTACGCCGATGCCAACCAGTTATTGATCGCCACGGGCGTGCTGCCTGATCTGTCGGACAAGGCTTCATGCTGCGCCGCAAAAGTGGATGCGCTTGCGCAGGTGTCACCCGGGGCCAGCGGGGATACGAACAACCTGGTAGGGCTGTTGTTCGAGTACATCCGCGATGACCGCAACCTCTCACTGCCGCTGAAAAAACTGCTCGGATTGCTGCGCGGTCCTTTGCTCCAGATCGCGCAGCGCGATCAGAATTTTTTTAGCTGTGACAGCCATCCGGCCCGCCGCTTGCTGAACGTGATTGCGGGTGCGGCCATCGGGTGGGGTGCCAGCGCCGAAGACTGCAAAGATCCGCTCTTCCGGAAAATCGAGCACGTGGTGCTGCAAATGGCCCGGTATGCGAGCAACAACCCGGCGTTGCTTGAATCCTTGCTGCATGATTTTTCGATGTTTACCCGCGGTGAGAGCAGCCGCATCGAGCTGCTTGAACAGCGCACCCGCGATACCGAGCAGGCCCGTCGCCGGTCCGCGTTCCTGCCCAGCACGGTACAGCCATGGCCATTGCCGGTTCTGGACGAGCAGGGTCATCTGGGGCTGCTGTTGGTCAGTCAGCTGCGAATCGGGACCTGGATCGAACTCCAGGAAGATCAAACGGCGCGGCTGCGCTGCAAGCTGATCACGATTCTGGAACCCGGTGGTACGCATGTGTTCGTGAATCGGGCCGGGGCCAAGGTGCTGGAGAAAAGCCGCACCGATCTGATCGTCCAACTGCGCAGCGGCGCTATTTTACTGCTCGATGACCGGCTGCTGTTCGACCGGGCCCTGGAGTCGGTGATAGACAGTCTGCGTCAGTCCGGCGCCGAGTAATCGCGTACAGCGCAGATTGCTCCCCATCGACGTCCTCATCGCGGCATACTGGGCCTTTCGTTTTGCCTGTTGAAGGAGCCTGTATGCAGCTGGACCCCGCGAGCGGCTGGTGTCAAGGCGTGTGCCATTGCCCGTCGCCCAACTTCAATGCGCGCCCGAGCGGCGAAATCTCCCTGCTGGTTATCCACAACATCAGCTTGCCGCCGGGTCAGTTCGCCACCGGCAAGGTTCAGGCGTTCTTCCAGAACCGGCTGGACGTCACAGAACACCCTTACTTTGAAGGCATCAGCGAGCTCAGGGTCAGTGCGCACTTTTTGATCGAGCGTGATGGTACGGTTATCCAGTTTGTTTCCTGCCTGGATCGCGCCTGGCACGCGGGTGTTTCGAGTTTCGAGGGGCGCGAGGCCTGCAATGATTTTTCGTTGGGGATCGAGCTTGAGGGCACCGATGAACTGCCCTTTACGGATGCGCAGTACCAGGCGCTCATTGCCTTGACCCGGCAATTGCAGGCGGCTTATCCCGGCATCACCGGGCACAGGATTTGTGGCCATAGCGACGTGGCACCGGGGCGCAAGACTGATCCGGGGCCGGCTTTTGACTGGATGCGCTTTCGCAGCGCGTTGCAGCACACAGGAGAAATACAATGAGTTTTGTGGTGTTACTGCTGGCGATTCTGGTCGAGAAGTTCTCGGCTTTGCGTCAGCGTCTGCAGCGTGATGGCGGCTGGCTGCGCGAGCTGAACAAACTTGAAACCGGCTCCGGGTTTGGTAACAAGCCGTGGTGGGTGCTGATTATCCTTATTGCACTGCCCGCAGCGGTACTGGGGTTGCTGCTGGTGGTGCTGCAGCCTGTGGCTTATGGCTTGCTGGCCCTGCCGGTGCACCTGCTGGTGGTAATTTACAGTCTTGGGCGCGGGGACTTGCTGGGAGGGCTCGGGCCATTTCGCGATGCCTGGCGGCGCGGTGATTTGCAGGCCGCTGCCCATGTTGCCGAGCGCGACCTGAGCGTCAGTGCCGACAGCGGCGAGCAGTTGCTGGAGAAAGTGCAGGGCCATTTGTTGTGGCAGGCTTATCAAAGCTTCTTTGCGGTGATTTTCTGGTATTTCCTGCTGGGCCCCGTGGCGGCCTTGAGCTATCGCTTGCTGGCCCTGGCGGCAGAGCATGGCAAGAGCCCGGCCCTGGTTGAGCGTGCCGAGCAATTGCGTCATGCCTTTGACTGGTTGCCGGTTCGGTTGTTGGCGGCCAGTTTTGCACTGGTGGGCAATTTCGCGGCGGTCAGCCGGGTGATGCTCCATGAGTTGCTGAGCTGGGATATCAGCGCCGCACAACTGATCGACAAGGCCGGGTGTGCCGCCGCAGAAATCCCTGCGCCGCAAGTCGGGCCTGAAGGCGTGTCCAGCCTCGATACCCTCTGGGCCTTGCTCTTGCGGTCTGCGGTGCTGTGGTATGCGTGTTTTGCGGTGTGGGCGTTGTTGCTTTGACACCCCACAAGACCTGTAGCCGCTGACGAGCCCTGCGAGGCTGCGTCCGGGCGCGAAGCAGTCGCAAACCCGGTAACCGGGGTATGCCTGTAAGACCGGAGGGCATGGTTTTACGACTGCTGCGCCGCCGAACGCAGCCTCGCACTACTCGTCAGTGGCTACAGGGGTTGAGTCGGGTTCTTCCAGCCAAACAACTCACAGGCATTGGCCGTAGTGGCCTCGGCCAATTGCTCCGGGCTGATGCCCATCACTTGTGCCAGGGCCTGGCAAATTTCGGGCAGGTGCTGCGGGCTGTTGCGCTGGTTGGGGTACATGGCCGGTGCCATGTCGGGGGAATCGGTTTCCAGCACGATGGCGTCCAGGGGCAAATCGACGATCACTTTGCGCAGGCGCAAGGCCTGCGGCCAGGTGGCAGCACCACCGAGCCCCAGTTTGAACCCCAGTTTTATATACTCGCGCGCTTCTTCGCGGCTGCCGGCAAACGCATGCACAATCCCGCCCCGCTTTAGCTTGAAGCGCTTTAGCGTCGCAATCACCTGCGCATGGCTGCGCCGAACATGGAGCAGGGCGGGCAGCTGAAAGTCGGTGGCCAATTGCAACTGGGCTTCAAACAGCTGTTGCTGGCCGTCGCGGTCGAGTTCGGGAAGAAAGTAATCGAGGCCGATTTCACCCACGGCACACAGCTGCGGATGACCCGCCAGACGACCCAGCCATTGCTCAAGCTCTGCCAGATGCGCCGGGCGATGTTCGTTGAGGTACACCGGGTGCAAGCCAAACGCTGCATACAGCTGGCTATCGGTTTGGACCAGGTCCCACAGCCGCTGCCAGTTGCGCTGATAGACCCCCAGAACCACCATCTGCCCAACCTCCAGCGCTCGACTGCGCGCCAGTAACTGCGGGCGATCCGCGTCAAAGTCCGGGAAGTCGAGGTGGGTATGGGTATCGATCAGTCCCATGCTCAGGCCTGATGAATGCGCTGTTTGAAGGTTCGGGCAATCGCATGAATGCCGGGTACGTAGCTCTGCTCTTCAATCGCGGCCAAGGCCAGGTTCAGGGCTTTCTCGGCAATCAGCTTGTGCTGCTGCCCCATTGCATTGACGGGCAATGGCAGGAAGTCCAGCAACTGGGTGTCGCCAAAAGTGGCCAGGCGCAGTGGCGGGCGCTGGGTCGGGTGCTCCAGCAGCGCATCGAACATCCCTTGCAGCAGCACGTATGACGTGGTGATCAGCGCCTCGGGGAAGTGCCCCTGACGTGCCAGCAATGTGTCGATGATCCGGCGGCCGCATTCGCGGCTGAAGGCTGCGCCGTGTTCAATCAGCACTTCGCCTTTGAACCCTTCGACAGCTTGTCTGAACCCTGCTTCACGGGCCTGGCTGACGCTCAACTCGGGGCGTGCACCGATCAATACAATCTGGCGCGGTACCGGCTGCAACAGGCTGCGGGTCAATTGCAGGCTGGCCTCGCAGTCATCGCTGATGACCGAACAAAAGCGGTCGGGCTCCATGGTCCGGTCAATGGCAATGATCGGCATACCCAGGTCTTGCAGTATGCGGTAGCTGTCATCTTCTTCAGGCAAGCAACTGGCCACGAACAGTGCGTCGCAACGACGGGCGCGGAACAACTTGAGCAACTGGCGCTCACTGTCCGGGGCGTCGTCGGAGCTGGCGATCAGCAATTGATAACCGCGAGCGCGGGCGCCTTGTTCTAGCTGTTTGGCCAGGCGCGCATAACTCGGGTTTTCGAGGTCCGGGAGGATAAACCCCAGCGTGCGTGTGTGCCGGCTGCGCAGCCCGGCGGCCTGCGGGTTAGGAGTAAAGCCATGCTCTTCGACCACAGCGCGCACGCGCTCGACCGTGCTGCTGCTGATGCGCTGCTGTTCGGCTTTTCCATTGATGACATAGCTGGCAGTCGTTACGGAAACACCTGCCAATTGAGCGATATCACTGAGTTTCACGCCGAAAATTCCTTATTTTTTGTAGTACGTGTCGACATTCTGGCCAATCCTAACCGATAAAGGCAGCCGACCATCGTCTGCCATACGGGAACTGTACTTTTTCGCGGTATCAGCCCACTGGCGCCGGTCAATGCGAAAGGTTGGGCTTCAAGCGCGAGCAATTATGCAGTAACGTGCCGGGTATTCTTGATTAAACGTTTCAGCAGGCGTGTTTAAAGGTGCTTGCCCCGGTAGCGATGTGCTTGCCACACATCATCTGACACAGTCCGGGATGAGCGTCCTAAGCTGACCTCATTCAAAACAATACCTGGTGCCATGAAGTACCAGAAAAGGAGAACGCATGCTCGAGCTCACCATAGAGCAGATTTCCATGGGCCAAACGGCTGTGGATAAGTCTGCGGCGCTGCAATTGCTCGCCGATAAACTGGTTGCCGATGGCTTGGTGGCCGAAGGTTATCTGAGCGGCTTGCAAGCGCGTGAGGCTCAGGGTTCGACCTTTTTGGGCCAGGGCATTGCAATCCCCCATGGCACGCCTGAAACCCGCGAGCTGGTCTTTACCACGGGTGTGCGTTTGCTTCAGTTCCCCGAAGGGGTGGATTGGGGCGATGGCCAAATCGTGTACCTGGCCATTGGTATTGCGGCCAAGTCCGACGAGCACCTGCGTTTGCTGCAATTGCTGACCCGTGCCTTGGGCGAAACCGATCTGGGCGAAGCCCTGCGCCGTGCCGGTTCAGCTGAAGCCTTGCTCAAACTGCTTCAGGGCGCACCGCAAGAACTGGCGCTTGACGCTCAGATGATTGGCCTCGGCGTGTCAGCCGATGACTTCGAAGAACTGGTATGGCGTGGTGCACGTTTGTTGCGTCAGGCAGATTGCGTGAGCAACGGTTTTGCCGCCGTATTGCAGCAAGTCGACGCGCTGCCGCTGGGTGATGGCCTGTGGTGGCTGCACAGCGAGCAAACGGTCAAGCGCCCGGGGCTGGCGTTTGTGACCCCGGACAAACCAATGCGCTACCTGGGCCAGCCGCTGAGCGGTCTGTTCTGCCTGGCCAGCCTGGGCGAAGCCCATCAGGCCTTGCTGGAGCGTTTGTGTGCGCTGCTGATTGCCGGCCGTGGTCACGAGCTGGGCCGTGCCACCAGCCGTCGTGCGGTGCTGGAAGTGCTGGGCGGCGAGCTGCCGGCTGACTGGCCGAGTGCCCGTATCACCCTGGCCAACGCCCACGGCCTGCATGCACGCCCGGCCAAGGTCCTTGCGCAACTGGCCAAAAGTTTTGAAGGCGATATCCGCGTCAGAATCGTCGATGGCCAGGACTCGGCAGTCTCTGCCAAGAGCTTGAGCAAGTTGCTGAGCCTGGGTGCGCGTCGCGGCCAAATACTCGAGTTTGTCGCCGAGCCGAGCATTGCCAACGATGCCTTGCCCGCGCTACTGGCTGCGGTGGAAACGGGGTTGGGTGAAGAGGTCGAGCCTCTGCCGACCGTCACCGACGCGGCGCCCGGCGTGGCCGAAATCGCCACACTCATCACGGCCCCCGTTGCCGGTAGCGTGGTTCAGGCCATTGCGGCCTCGCCCGGTATTGCGATTGGCCCGGCCCACATTCAAGTGTTGCAAACCTTCGATTACCCGCTGCGTGGCGAGTCGTCGGTGGTTGAGCGCGAGCGCCTGAAAAATGCCCTGGGCGAGGTGCGTCAGGATATTGAAGGCCTGATTGCGCGCAGCCAGTCCAAGGCTATTCGTGAGATTTTCATCACCCACCAGGAAATGCTCGACGACCCGGAACTGACCGACGAAGTCGATTCGCGCCTCAAACAGGGCGAAAGTGCCGAAGCTGCGTGGATGTCAGTGATCGAAGCCGCCGCGCGCCAGCAAGAGTCCTTGCAGGATGCGCTGCTGGCCGAACGGGCCGCCGACCTGCGTGACATCGGCCGCCGTGTCCTGGCCCAGTTGTGTGGCGTTGAAACCCCGGCCGAACCTGATCAGCCTTATGTACTGGTGATGGACGAAGTAGGCCCGTCGGATGTGGCGCGCCTTGATCCTGCGCGGGTTGCGGGCATTTTGACTGCCCGTGGCGGTGCCACTGCGCACAGCGCCATCGTCGCCCGCGCGCTGGGCATCCCGGCATTGGTGGGTGCCGGCGAAGCGGTGCTGTTGCTGGCGCCCGGTACTGAATTGCTGATTGATGGCCAGCGTGGTCGTTTGCACGTGTCACCGGATGTCGACGCCTTGCAGCGCGCCACGCAAGAGCGCGACAGCCGCGAGCTGCGTTTGCTGGCCGCCTCCGCCCAGCGCCATGAGCTGGCCGTGACCCTTGATGGTCACGCGGTCGAAGTGTTCGCCAATATCGGTGAAAGCAAAGGCGTGGCCGGTGCAGTCGAGCAGGGCGCCGAGGGCATTGGCCTGCTGCGCACCGAGCTGATTTTCATGGCCCATTCCCAGGTGCCGGACGAGGCCACTCAAGAAGCGGAATACCGCCGCGTACTCGACGGCCTGAACGGCCGGCCGCTGGTGGTTCGCACCCTGGACGTGGGCGGCGACAAACCGTTGCCGTACTGGCCGATCGAGAAAGAAGAAAACCCGTTTTTGGGCGTACGTGGCATTCGCCTTACGCTGCAACGCCCCCAAGTGATGGAAAGCCAGTTACGCGCGTTGCTGCGCTCGGCGGACAACCGCCCGCTGCGCATCATGTTCCCGATGGTGGGCAGCGTGGCCGAATGGCGGGCCGCTCGCGACATGACCGAGCGTCTGCGACTGGAAATCCCGGTGGCTGACCTGCAACTGGGGATCATGATCGAAGTCCCGTCCGCAGCCTTGCTGGCGCCAGTGCTGGCCAAGGAAGTGGACTTTTTCAGCGTCGGCACCAACGACCTGACCCAATACACCCTGGCCATCGACCGCGGTCACCCGACCTTGTCGGCTCAGGCCGACGGCCTGCACCCGGCGGTGCTGCAACTGATCGACATCACCGTACGTGCCGCCCATGCCCACGGCAAATGGGTGGGTGTGTGCGGCGAACTGGCGGCCGACCCTCTGGCGGTACCGGTACTGGTCGGCCTGGGGGTGGATGAGTTGAGCGTTTCGGCGCGCAGCATTCCTGAGGTCAAGGCGCGGGTACGCGAACTGAGCATGGAGCGCCTCAAAACCCTGGCTGAACAAGCCTTGAGCCTGGGTAGCCCGGAAGAAGTGCGTGCACTGGTGGAGGCGCTCTAATGGCCAGAGTATTGACGATCACCCTCAACCCGGCACTGGACCTGACCGTGCGCCTTGGGCATCTGGCGCCGGGCGAGGTCAATCGCAGCCCGTTGATGTTGACCCATGCGGCGGGCAAGGGCGTCAACGTCGCGCAAGTGCTGGCTGACCTGGGCCATACCCTGACCGTGAGCGGCTTTTTGGGGGAAGACAATCAACAGGCATTCGATGCGCTGTTCAAGCGGCGCGGCTTTGTCGATGCCTTCATCCGCGTACCGGGTGAAACCCGCATCAATATCAAGCTCGCCGAAGACGATGGCCGCGTCACCGACCTTAACGGGCTTGGGCCGCAGGTCAGCGCCCAGGCGCAGCAAGCCTTGCTCGACACCCTCGACCAGATTGCCGTGGGGCATGACGCGGTCGTTGTGGCCGGCAGCTTGCCCCAGGGCATCAGCCCACAGTGGTTGCGCGACCTGGTGCTGCGTTTGAAGGCGCTGGGCCTGAAAGTGATTCTGGACACCAGCGGTCAGGCCTTGAAAGAAGGCCTCACGGCCGGTCCGTGGCTGATCAAGCCCAACACCGAAGAGCTCAGCGACGCGCTGGGCCGAGACATCAGCAGCCTTGAGGCCCAGATTGCAGCGGCCAGCCGTTTGCAGGCGCAAGGCGTTGAGCATGTGGTTATTTCCCATGGTGCCGATGGCGTGAACTGGTTCAGCAGCGGCCCGGCCTTGCAGGCGTTGCCGCCCAAAGTCAGCGTAGCCAGCACGGTAGGCGCAGGCGACTCGCTGCTGGCGGGCATGGTCCATGGCTTGCTCAGCGGCCACAGCCCCGAACAGACCTTGCGCACCGCCACCGCCATTGCGGCCATGGCGGTCACCCAGATTGGTTTTGGTATCAGCGATGCGGCGCGCCTGGCGACGCTTGAAGGCGGCGTCAGCGTTCGCCCCCTGACAGAAGAATAAGAGGGATACACATGAAATTAGCCATTGTGACGGGCTGCCCTAACGGCATGGTGACCAGCGTGCTGTGTGCCCGTCTGCTCGATGCTGCGGCGCAGCGTCAGGGTTGGAGCACCAGCGTTGAAGTGCACGACCCCAAACACCCTGAACGCCAGTTGTCGGCGGCCACTATCGATGAAGCCGAATGGGTATTGCTGGTTAGCAGCACCCCGTTGGACATGCAGCGGTTTATCGGCAAACGGGTCTTTCAGAGCACCCCGGCCCAGGCCCTGCAAGATGTAGAAGCGGTCTTGCTGCGCGGGGTTCAGGAGGCACAAGTCTATGTCGCCCCTGCGCCCTCATCGGCCCCGGTCGAAAGCGAGAAGCGCGCGCCTAAAATCGTTGCTATCACCGCGTGCCCGACCGGCGTGGCACACACCTTCATGGCGGCCGAGGCCTTGCAGCAGGCGGCCAAGCGTTTGGGCTACGAGCTGCAGGTGGAAACCCAGGGCTCAGTCGGTGCGCGCAACCCGTTGAGCGCCGAAGCCATTCGTGACGCCGACGTGGTGCTGCTGGCGGCAGATATCGAAGTGCCTACAGAGCGCTTCGCAGGCAAAAAGATTTACCGCTGTGGCACCGGCATCGCCCTCAAACAAGCCGAAGCCACGCTGAACAAGGCATTGAGCGAAGGTCAGCAAGAGAGCGCCGCTACGGGCGGCTCGGGCCCGGCCAAGCAAGAAAAGGCCGGGGTCTACAAGCATTTGCTGACCGGCGTGTCGTTCATGTTGCCGATGGTGGTGGCGGGCGGTTTGATGATCGCGTTGTCCTTCGTGTTCGGCATCACGGCTTATAAAGAGCCGGGTACGTTGGCTGCAGCCCTGATGCAAATCGGTGGTGATGCGGCGTTCAAACTGATGGTTCCGCTGCTGGCGGGCTACATCGCCTATTCGATTGCCGACCGTCCGGGCCTGGCGCCGGGAATGATTGGCGGCCTGTTGGCGAGCACCTTGGGCGCCGGGTTTATCGGCGGGATCATCGCCGGCTTTATCGCGGGCTACTGCGCCAAGGCGATCAATCGCTATCTGCAATTGCCGCAAAGTCTGGAAGCGTTGAAGCCGATTTTGATCATCCCGTTGTTTGCCAGCCTGTTTACCGGTCTGGTGATGATCTACGTGGTGGGCAAACCGGTTGCCGGGATGCTTGAAGGTTTGACCCACTTCCTCGACAGCATGGGCACCACCAACGCCATCCTGTTGGGTGTGTTGCTGGGCGGCATGATGTGTGTCGATTTGGGCGGGCCGATCAACAAGGCGGCGTATGCGTTTTCGGTAGGGCTGCTGGCCTCACAAAGTTATGCACCGATGGCGGCGACCATGGCGGCGGGTATGGTGCCACCTATCGGGTTGGGGATTGCGACCTTCCTGGCGCGACGCAAATTTGCCCAGACCGAGCGCGAGGCCGGCAAAGCGGCGTTGGTGCTGGGGCTGTGCTTTATTTCTGAAGGCGCGATCCCGTTTGCTGCCAAAGACCCGCTGCGGGTTATCCCGGCGAGCATTCTGGGCGGTGCGTTGACGGGTGCATTGTCGATGTACTTCGGCTGCAAACTGATGGCGCCGCACGGTGGTTTGTTCGTGCTGCTGATCCCGAACGCGATCAACCATGCGCTGCTGTACTTGCTGGCGATTGTGGCGGGCAGTCTGGTTACGGCGGTGGTGTATGCGGTGATCAAGCGGCCGGAGCCGGTGGAGATGGCGCTGGAGGTGGCCAAGGCGTAAACAGCCAGAGCCCCTCACCCCAGCCCTCTCCCGGAGGGAGAGGGAGCCGATTGGGGGATATTTGAAGATGTCGTCAGTCTGAAGGCACTGAGTTGAATCCGGAATCGACTCGGTCAGTCCCCTCTCCCTCCGGGAGAGGGTGAGGGGCCTTTCAGTGCCTCAGCCACATGCCATATCTCCTGCAAAACTCCCCGCATCTCCTTCAGTACCTGTCGGTTACGGTTAGACGATGTTGCGGATCAGCCCTGCCCCTTGGAGAGAGGGTTGGGATGTGGATAAAAAGATCAGTACACATCCCGCCGATAACGCCCTTGCTCGATCAGTTTATCCACAGCGTGCGCACCCAGCAGGTCGGTCAGCGCCTGATCCACACCCGCTGCCATGCCTTGCAGGCTGCCGCAGATGTAAATGGCGGCACCGTCTGCCAGCCATTGGCGCACTTCATCGCCACGCTCACGCAAGCGATCCTGCACGTAGACCTTCTGTGCCTGATCCCGCGAAAACGCCAGATCCAGATGCGTCAGATCACCGCTGGCCAGCCAGCCTTGCAGCTCATCACGGCAGTAGAAGTCGTGCTCGGCATTGCGTTCGCCAAAGAACAGCCAGTTGCGCTGCTGCCCTTGGGCAATCCGCGCCTTGAGCAAGCTGCGCAGCCCCGCCAGACCGGTGCCATTCCCCAGCAGAATCAGCGGGCAGGGCTCGGCAGGCAGATGGAAGCCGCTGTTGCGCCGCACCCGCAGGCTGATTGCCGAACCGATGTCGGCATGTTCCGTCAGCCAGCCTGAACCTATCCCCAGGCTGCCATCCGCATGCCGCTCCTGACGCACGATCAATTGCAGCAAGCCGTCTTCAGGGATCGAAGCAATGGAGTACTCGCGCATGTTCAGCGGGATTAACGCGTCGACCAGTGCCTGGGCGTGCATGCCCACCAGATGGCCGCGGTTTTCCGGCAGCTGGCGACCCGCCAGTGCCTGGGCCAGGGTTTCTTGCAGACCGTCCAGTTGCACCGGGGTGTCAGCCGACAGGCCCAGGCCGTCAAGAAAGTGCTCAACCGCCCAGGCGGACTGTCTTGGCATGACTTCCACCAGATCTCCGGCCTGCCAGGACATACCGCTTGCGGGTGCGCTGAGCCCCAACATGTAAACCCCTGAGCCGCTGCTGCCGGGGTTGAGCAATTGGCGTTGCTCAAGGCTCCAGTTGTTGTAGCCCGGAGCCTGCCAGTTGGCGCTCGGCGCGCCGCCCGTGAGCTGGCTGAGCTGTTGCTGCCACTGATGAAGCGCCTCGGCATCACCGCTGTCGACCTGCACCGGGCTAAACAGCGCTTGCGCCCCACGTTCGCTCAGCCATTGCTGGACCCGGGTGGCAAAACCACAAAAGTGCGGGTATTGGCGGTCGCCCAGCGCCAGCACGGAATACTTGAGCGTGTTCAGCCCCAAAGGCTGGCCGAGAATTTTGCGTTCAAAACCACGTGCGCTGTCGGGCGCTTCCCCATCGCCAAAGGTGCTGACCACAAACAGAGCGTTGCTCGCCTGTTGCAAGTCGTCTTCGCTGAGCGCCCCCAAGGGCTGAACCCGCACCGGCAAACCGGCAGCCTGCAGTTGTCCGGCAGTCTGCCAGGCCAATTGTTCGGCAAAGCCGCTCTGGCTGGCAAAGCCGATCAACCATGACGGTGCATCGTTGTTTACAGCAGCAAAACCCTGGCGTGCCTGTTTGATCTGACGCTTTTTACGACGGCGGTCCAGGTACAGCAGCCAGCCAGTAATGAAGAACAGCGGCATGGTCAGGCTGGCGATGGTCACCAGGATTCGACCGGTCAGGCCCCAGTAGCTGCCCACATGGAGTGCGTAAATGCTGCTGAGCAATTGTGCCTTGTAGCTTTTGTCTTCGAAGCGGTCGTGTTTCTTTACCGCGCCGGTGGCTGGGTCGAGCGTGATCTGGTTGAACGCACGCTCGTGGGGCGAGCTGTTGAGCAGGTAAAACACCGTTGCCGGCTGCCCTGCCACAGGGGGCATACGCACGTTGTACAGGCTCAGGTCCGGGCCGGCGGCTTTTTGGATGCTGGCCCAGATGGCGTCGTAGTCGGCAACCGGTGCCGGCCCGGCAGGCCCTGGCTGGCCGCGTCCGCCTTTGCGTTGCTCGCTGTTGGGTGTGTCTGAAAACAGCTTTTGCAGGCCTTTGTTGTACCACTCGTAGGACCACGACAAACCGGTCAGGGCGGCCAGAAGGTAAAAGATCATGCACCAGGTGCCAGCGACCGCGTGCAGGTCCCAGTTAAAGCTGCGGCCTTTTTTCGCCCAGTCCAGTGTCAGCCAGGCCCGCCAGTTCAGCGCCTTGCGCGGCCAGCGCAGGTACAGGCCTGACAGGCAGAAGAAAATCAGCATCAGGGTACAGGCGCCGGTGATCTGGCGACCGGTTTGGCCCATGGCCAGAAAGCGGTGCAGTTGCAGCATCAGGTCGAAGAAGCCTTGCCCGCTGGCATCACCCTGGTAGGCGCCGGTATAAGGGTCGACGTAGCGCAATTGACCACGGCGCTCGCCCGGTGGCGGGGTGAAGAAAATGCGCGCGGCAGTGCCACTGTCCACGCCCACCCACAGCATTGAAACCTGTTTGCCTTCGGTGGCCTCGACCCTGCGCACCAGCTCGGCGGGAGGCAGCACGCCGCTGTCGAGTTTCTCGACCTTGAGTACCGAAGGGTTGAGCAAGTTCAGCAATTCGTCCTGAAACGATACCGTGGCGCCGGTGATCCCCATCAGGGCCAGCACCAGCCCTGCGGTGATCCCGAAAAACCAGTGCAGCTGAAAAAGTGTTTTCTTAAACACGACGACCGCCTTGCTTGCTCAATTGAATGCTTCAGGATTTGTAGCCGCTGACGAGGCACGAGGCTGCGATGGGCTGCGCAGCGGCCCCCGTCGGCGGTCCTGCGGCCCGCATCGCAGCCTCGTGCCTCGTCAGCGGCTACACAAAAGCCCCGACCATCAGATGGGCGGGGCTCTGTACAGCTCAGCTTCGGATTAGAAGTGGAAGCTGGTGGTCAACAAGGCGGTACGGCCTGCTGCCTGGCTTGCAAAATGCGAAGCATAGGCTTTGTCGTAGTAGGTCTTGTCGGTCAGGTTTTGCACGTTCAGTTGCAGGTCGATGTTTTTGGTCAGCTTGTAGCTGGCCATCGCGTCGTAGCGGGTGTAGGCCGGGACGTAAACAGTGTTGGCGGTGTCGCCGTACACTTCGTCCACGTAGAACGCGCCGCCACCGATAGTCAGCTTCGGCATGACTTCATAAGTTGTCCACAGGCTGAAGGAGTTTTTCGGCGTGTTCGGCATTTCGTTGCCTTTGTCCGAACCCGCGCTTACTACGCCATTACGGCCCTTCAAACCCGAGTCAACCAGCTCGCTTTTCAGGTAGCTGTAACCGGCGAACACCTGCCATTTTTCAGTGATTTTGCCGCTGGCCGATAGTTCCAGACCGTCAACGCGAGATTCCCCGGCGTTTTGGTACGTTCCGGTATCAACCAGAACGCGAGTGTTTTTCTTCTCGGTACGGAACACCGCAGCTGTCAGAGACAGACGATCCTGGAACACGTTCCACTTGGTGCCCAGCTCATAGTTAACAGTTTCTTCAGGCTTCAGTTCGCTGCTGACGGTACTCCCCGGCGTGACCAGAGTGTTACCTTCTGCGCCTTCACCGACTAGTCCGCCTGGCGGTGTAGCAGAGGTCGCGTAAGAAGCGTAAACGCTACCGTTCTCTAGCGGTTTCCAAACCAGACCAGCCTGCCAGTTGAAGAATTGGCTGTCGTTGGTGGCTTGTGTTTTACCTGCTGCTGCATGGGTGTTAGCCGTGGTGTCAAACGCGTCGTAACGCAAACCAGCATTTAACAGCCACTTTGGATCAAGTTCGATCGTGTCGAACACGTAGGCTGCTTTGGTCACGCCAACGGTGTTGGTGCCGTTGTAGTTACGAGTTTCAGTACCGGTCCAAACATCGTTTGGATTAGGGTTGGATAGTGAGGTGCACTGCCCACCGCTGTTGCCGACTTTGTCCAATGTGCAGTTAGGGTTGCTGTTTGGGCTGACGGTATAACTGCTGACGCGTGTTTCTTCACGAGTAAATTCAACACCCGTGGAGTAGCTGTGTTTGAAGCCCAGCGCCTGGAAGTTACCAAATAGATCAGTCTGGTTAGTGGTGGTTTCAGTCGTCGAGACTCGGGAGTTGGCTCGGCGCCATACCGTACCGTATTTGTTGACGTTAAATTTACTGTCGTCTGGCTGGGTCAGGATGTAGTCCTGACCGGTGTTGCCATGACGGAAGGTGTTTTTCACAGTCATCGAATCGTTTAGGTCGTGCTCAAACGAGATGGTGCTGATATCGGCGCGGGTCTTGCGGAAGTCACGGTCTTTAAGGCCGTAGAAGTTTTTGCTGTTGCCGCCGTCGTCCGGTTTGTCATGGACGTGGCTCGTGGCCGTTGGAGAGCTATAGCCATAGGGAATGCCGGAGTCCGGGAGGTCATTGCTTTCCAGGTGGTAGTAGCTGAGGTTCAGGCGGGTGTCTGTGCCCAGACCGAAAGTCAGCGATGGCGCTACGCCCCAACGGTCGTAGTTGATCGAGTCACGGCCGGCTACATTTTGTTCGTGGCTCAACAGGTTAAGGCGGAACGCTGCGTTATCGAGGAACTGACGGTTAATATCAACGGTATAGCGACGGGTCTGGTCAGAACCGTAAGTGAAACCACCATTGGTGAAGTCAGCCTGTTTAGGCAGCTTGCTAACCAGGTTCAAACTGCCGCCAGCTGATCCACGCCCCCCAAAAGACGAGTTCGGGCCTTTGCTGACTTCGATGGATTCAACGTCAAAAATCTCGCGGCTCTGGCCGCCGGTATCGCGTACGCCATCAAGGTAAGTATCGCCCTGTGCATCAAAACCACGGATAAACGGACGGTCGCCCTGTGGGTTGCCGCCTTCGCCTGCGCCGAAGGTGATGCCCGGAACGGTGCGCAACGCGTCTTGCAGCGAGGTGGCTGCGGTGTCTTGCAGCACTTGCTGGGGGATTACGGTGACGGAGCGCGGGGTGTCGATCAGTGGTGCGGTGTACTTCTGGGAGCTGGCCTTCTCGACCTGATACGACTTTTGATCTTGAGCTTCGCCAGTAACAGTGGTCGCGCCCAGGGAAATACTGCTGCCTTGAGCTTTGCTATCAGTGCTTTCTGCAGCCTGAGCCATGTGGGCTGCCGAGGTCGCGGTGATAGCGACACCGATGGCCGAAGCCAGCAGGCGAGGTGAGCTGACAGGTATTTTTATTGGTTGGCGCGACATGTGAAGATCCCTTCCCCCAGAATTTGAGTCGCGAAATATAGTGCAAACAATTCTGGCTATCAATTGAGATGCATTACTATTAGCGCTAAATTTACAATCTTTACAATTTGCCTTTACGGTTTTTTCACACTCGTTCGTCTATGCGCGCTTAACAGGGTTTTACACATCCAATAAGAATCAATATCATTGCCATCCCTTTGCTATCAGGTGCTGCGTCATGTTGCTGCATATCCCCGGCTTGTTCTCCCGCGAAGAAGTGCAGCGCATCCGTGAGGCGCTGGAGCAAACTGAGTGGGCCGACGGCAAAATCACCGCTGGCTTTCAGTCGGCCAAGGCCAAGCACAATCTGCAACTGCCCGAAGACCATCCGTTAGCCAAGGAAATCGGCGTTGCGATGATCGACCGGTTGTGGAAAAACCCGCAGTTCATGTCCGCGGCCTTGCCGCACAAGGTCTTCCCGCCTTTAGTGAACTGCTACACCGGGGGCGGCAGTTTTGACTTTCATATCGATAACGCTGTACGCCAGCCCAAAGGCAGCCCCGAGCGAGTGCGCACCGACCTGTCGGCGACCCTGTTTTTCAGCGAGCCTGAAGACTACGACGGCGGGGAGTTGGTGATTCAGGACACCTACGGCGTGCAGCAGGTCAAATTGCCTGCTGGCGATATGGTGCTTTACCCCGGTACCAGTTTGCACAAGGTCAATGCCGTCACCCGTGGTGCACGTTTTGCGTCGTTTTTCTGGACCCAAAGCCTGGTGCGCGAAGACAGCCAGCGTACGTTGCTGTTTGAAATGGACGGCGCGATTCAGCAATTGACCCGTGATGTCCCCGACCATCCCTCGCTGATCCAGCTCACGGGCACGTATCACAACCTGTTGCGTCGCTGGGCTGAGGTGTAACCCATGAGCTTTCAACTACGCCGCGAAGAAGTGCTCGATGGCGATCAACTGAGCGCCATGCTGGCTGAAAACCCGGCGAAAGCCGCCCAGGCCATTTTGATGGCGGCCAAGCAAGGCATCGTCGACGGTCAGGCACTGCTGGGGCAGATTTTGCTCGACGGGCAGGGGATCAAAGGTGATCCCGTGCTGGCTAAGCGCTGGTTTCAGATCGCGGCAAATGAAGGCCACCTGATGGCCCGTAACATGCTCGGACGTTGCTGGGAACATGGCTGGGGCGGGCCCGTCGATTTCACGCTGGCCAGTCTTGAATATCGGCAAGCGGCAGAGGGCGGGCTGGATTGGGCGCTCTACAATTACGCCAATTTGCTGGCGACCGGTCGCGGTGTGGCACAAGACCAGAGCGCGGCTTTCAAGCTGTATTGGGTGGCGGCACAGGCCGGCCATGCCAAGTCGATGAACCTGGTGGGCCGTTACCTTGAAGAGGGCGTGCATTGCCCGGGTGATAAACAGGCAGCGTGCTTTTGGTACGAACGCTCGGCCCAGGGCGGTGATTTTCGTGGCCAGTTCAGCCATGCCTCGGTACTGGCAGAGTCCGGGAATGTTGATGAAGCGTTGGTCTGGTTTGAGCGCGCACTGGCGGGAGGCAATCTGAACTTCTTGCGAGTGAGTTACCAGGCCCTGCTGGAGGCCAAAGAGCCTCGTGTCAGCGCAATGAGCGACCTTTGGCAAGCGCGTATCAATACACTCCAGGGCAGCAACGACTGATAATGATTACGTCGCTGCGGGTCATGCTCGTACGCGGCGTTTTAGCATGTTCGCGTGGGAACTGGTTTGTTTCGGTACGTATTCTTTTTTGTTTTTGTCGTTGTCTTACAAGTTGCCGAGTCGTGTTGTAATTGATTAATGCTCTTTAAAGACTGATTCTGTTTTGGCAGGATAATTATTTAAAGGGAATTACTATGCAAGGTGATAATCACGCCCTCGTTGAACGTATTGAAGATGCCAGGCCACTTGAAGAAATGACTTCCCTGGAGGCGGCCATTTATTTGCCGTCCCAGTATATTCAGGTGCTGGCGGGCGAGAAAAATGCTGCGGTTTCAAAGGATGAGTTGGGGTTTATTATCCGGCGCAGTGATATACACAGTGTCCGTGCTTATGTGCGTGAATCGCGGGCATTACCGGTCGATTACAATAAAATCGTGGCCTGGTTCGGGGCTAATACGCAGGCCGTACCGGGGCTCGAGCCTGCGAGTATTCAGTCGTTTCATCAGCGTGTTGTGCAACACGCCGGAACATGGTCGGCGCTGGAGCGTGATACAAAAGAGCTCAGTCGGCAACTCAACAGATTCTCGGACAGTTTCATTACGACAGCTAACGGTATTATTGAGCTGATCAATAAAATTGAATTCGAACGTTTTCTCACCGGTACGCTTGATGAATTGACCGAGGCGGAAGAAGCCGTACTGAAGACAAAGGTTCTGAACTCAACGGAGCTTAAAGCGGTACGTATTGTCCGGGAGTACGTGCTGTTGATTAAAAAAGATACCGATTCCTATATCAATAAAGCCACTGCCGTGGGTGCGTTGGCAGCCGAGTTTGAGCGAGTGCTGTCGGACGAATTGATTCACGAAATAAACAGCAAGCTTGATGCGTATGCGAAGGCAGTGCACTCCAAGGAGCGCGAAGCGTTAGTTGCACGAATTCAAGAGCTGGACAGTGAAATCGAGCAGTTGATCAAGGACTATAAGTCTCAAGTGTTGTATGGCCATTCAGGGGTTTTTCTAGGGCCCATCGGATTAGCCATCACGGGTGGGATATTTGGAGCGAAAGCTGAAGCCACACGCGCCCGAAAAAACAAACTGATTGCCGAGCGCGAGATCGCGTGCCAGGGCACTCAGGAGCAAGAGAGGCTGGCCATGGTGCTGGATGCCACTCAGCAGCGTTTTACAGATTTGCGCAGCCGTATGCTCGGCGCCGAGCAGGGGGCCAAACAGTTGGCGCAAGTATGGGGCTACATTGGCAAATACCTCGATGAAGCCGCCTATCAGTTGGAGGGTGTGGATGACCTTGCCCGGCTACACAGGTTCAAACTTGATTTTTCACAACTGTTGAATCCCTGGACGCGTGTTAAAGACTATAGCGTACAGATATCCAACGCTTTCAATGAAATTATCGATGAGCGTCTTTGAATAAGGACTGGATTCATGAATAGGGAAGTTGGACTAATGGATTATGAAAACCCTGATATGCCGGGTGTTTTTGCCGGCCTGAAAAAATTCAATACGGTGGCGGTTAATCGTGAATACGATTTTATTCCATCGTTACAAGAACGTTTGAATTTGGCAGCCAGAAGTTTGAGTCATGGGGCGCGCACTATTGTCGACCAGATACGTCATCTTGATGTGGTCGTTGAAAATTCGGGGTTCGATGCGCTGCTGGAACAATGGGTTGCCATTCAGGCACACACTGAATTAACTGCAGAAACACAAACTTCTGCGAACAATGCACTCAATGACACCTGTGCCCAGCGGATAAGCCGCATCGTGAGTGCTGTCGGGGCAGCAAAAGAGCTCATCGTACTGCGGGCGGGTGAGGGTGAAGGGTTAAATCTGGATCACTACTCTGATCCGTTGCTCGCTTATGACGTGGCAAGGCTCGAAGAGATGGAACTGCAGGCTGTCACGCTGCAGGTAGAAGAAGACAAGTTGCGTGCGGATAAACAGGTCATAGACGCCGCAGTCACTGTCCTTCAAGCCCGAACATGGCTTGATCATATAAGGGATTTACTGCCGACCGCTGAACAAACTCAGGCGCTTGTAACTTCGGCGTTGGTTGGAAAGGCGGAGGCGGATGTGGTGGTGGCTGCCATTGATCGCGTTACGCTGTATCTGGGCTTTTTTGACGGTGGTTATAGGTTGTTTAATTTGACCCAGGCGCGCAACAAAATAACCGACAAGTTATCTGACTTGAGAGTCCTGAAAAACAAAAACATGACAGACGCTAGAGTATTGAAAGAGCGTGCAGAAAAAATAAGGCGGCATGCTGAGCTGGTTGAGGCTCGGGCGTACTGGGTTCACAACATGAGGCTGGTTGCCAAGGGGCTTGCTGTGTTTATCGCCCGGGTTCATTCGACAACTGAAGTGAATGAGAACTCGATGCAGCAGGCATCGGTAGAGCTGGCAGGGTTTCAGCGCTTCTTGCGTAGCATCAGTCGCTAGGCGGTAATGACAGCCCCCCGGACGCTTGTCCGGGGGGCATGTATTTACAGGTAGAAAGACTTGAGCGGCGGGAAGCCATTGAACTCAACGGCGCTGTAGCTGGTGGTGTAGGCGCCGGTCGATAGCCAGTACAGACGATCACCGATAGCCAGGTTCAGTGGCAGACCGTACTTGTAGTTTTCGTACATGATGTCGGCGCTGTCGCACGTTGGGCCGGCAATGACGACTTCTTCCATTTCGCCTTTCTTTTCAGTCCAGATCGGAAACTTGATGGCTTCGTCCATGGTTTCGATCAGGCCAGAGAATTTGCCCACGTCGGTGTAAACCCAACGCTCCACGGCGGTGCGGGATTTACGCGCTACCAGTACCACTTCACTGACCAGAATACCGGCGTTGGCAATCAGCGAACGGCCCGGCTCCAGAATGATTTCTGGCAGGTCGTCACCGAAGTCTTCCTTCAGGAAGCGAATGATTTCTTCAGCGTAGGTTTCCAGGCTGTTGGTGCGGGTGATGTAGTTGGCCGGGAAGCCGCCGCCCATGTTGATCAGCTTGAGGACGATGCCGTCTTCTTCTTTCAGGCGCTCGAAGATCACTTTGACCTTGGCAATGGCCGCATCCCACACGCTGATATCGCGTTGCTGGGAGCCCACGTGGAACGAAATGCCGTAAGGCACCAGGCCCAGGTCACGGGCCAGGATCAGCAGATCCATTGCCATGTCGGTCTGGCAGCCAAATTTGCGCGACAAAGGCCAGTCAGCCGTCGTCGAGCCTTCGGTCAGGATCCGCACGTAGATTTTCGAGCCCGGAGCGGCCTTGGCGATGTTGCGCAGGTCGGCTTCGGAGTCGGTGGAGAACAGGCGCACGCCCTTCTCGTAGAAGTAGCGAATGTCTTTGGATTTTTTGATGGTGTTGCCGTAGCTGATGCGATCCGGGCCAACGCCACGGTCCATCACTTTGTCCAGCTCGTAGATCGACGCAATGTCGAAGCTCGAACCTTTATCGCGCAGCAGGTCGATGATTTCGACAGCCGGGTTGGCTTTAACGGCGTAGTACACCTTGGCAAAGTCGAAGCCTGCACGCAGGTCATCGTAAGCCTTGCTGATCATGGCCGTGTCGATCACCACGAACGGGGTTTCCTGGGTGTCTGCGAAGGCCTTCATTTTGTTGAAGGTATCGCGCGCGTAATAGTCTTCGACCTTGATCGACATGCTGTGGGACTCCTAGTGGCAAACGTCATAAATAAATGGGCGCAACTGAACATCCTCCGTATCCCCACTTTGGTTCGCCTACTTCCCAAGGCATGTCCGCCGAAAGCAAATAAGGTAAATGGACCTTGCTGTCTCGTCGTCAGTACTTGAGCCGGATGGATCGTTTCCAGCATGGATGTTCGGCGCGAACTTTAGGGCGTGATGACACATTGTTCAACAAAAAAATGTCGCCTTTCTGCACGATTTCGTCGTGGGTAAATGTCAGCTATTTAAGTAACCGACCTTTATGACGTTATGGAGTTCGCTCAGGAGAGAGTTGAGCGATGAGAAGGGATTAATTCCGGGGCAAGCCTGAGCTTGAGGGCGCTGACCTTGAGCGTGGTCGCTGCTACAGATTGTGTGCCTGCAACCCGCCCGCAATGGGAGCTGGCAAGCCAGCCCCCACAATAAAACGTGCTTACGCCACTGCTATATCTGCGGGTGACACGATGCTGGTCTTGGCCCCGCGCGAGCGACCCGAACTCAGATAAGCCGCAATCGACTCTTGGGTCACTTCACCCTGGAACACACGTTCTGCGTCCATTACCGGTAACCACGAACGGTTGAACTCGTACATGCGTGACAGCAGGATGCGCAAGTGTTCCTCGGACGCGGCAGTGGCGGTGAACTCGCGCAGATACTGGCCACAGGTGCCGGTCTGACGATGCAAATCGCGACGGCGCACGTAGCCCAGGGCCTTGTTGTCGGCGCAGGTCACGACGACATAACGACGGTCGAGTTCGTCCATCAGTTCCAGTGCTTCAGCCACCGGAGTTTCCGGGCTGACCGACGGTGCGTTGTCGGCTGCGTCTTCTGCCTTGACCAGCAACAGGCGTTTGAGCGTGCTGTCCTGGCCCACGAAGTTGCTGACAAAATCATCGGCCGGGTGGGCGAGCAGGGTGTCCGGGTGATCCATCTGCAACAACTTGCCGCCACGGAAGATCGCAATCTTGTCGCCCAGCTTGATGGCTTCGTCGATGTCGTGGCTGACCATGATTACGGTCTTGTTCAGCGCACGCTGCATCTCGAAGAACTCGTTCTGGATCATCTCGCGGTTGATCGGATCGACCGCGCCAAAAGGTTCGTCCATTAATAGCAGCGGAGCGTCAGCAGCCAGGGCACGAATCACTCCGATCCGCTGTTGCTGACCACCCGAAAGCTCACGCGGGTAGCGCGTGAGGTACTGCTTGGGTTCGAGCTTGATCATGCTCATCAGTTCGCGCGCACGGTCGTGGCACTTTTGCTTGTCCCAGCCCAGCAGGCGAGGAACGATGGTGATGTTTTCCTCGATGGTCATGTTGGGGAACAGACCGATTTGCTGGATGACATAACCGATGTTGCGACGCAGGGTCACCGGGTCGAGGTCGGTGGTGTCCTCGCCGTTGATCAGGATCTTGCCGGAGGTTGGCTTGATCAGGCGGTTGATCATTTTCAGCGTGGTGCTTTTGCCGCAACCCGAAGGCCCGAGGAATACGCAGATTTCGCCTTCGTTGACGGTCAGGCTTACCGAGTCCACGGCTTTTACGTCTTTGCCGTTGCTTTGGAAAGTTTTGCTGAGGTTTTGAAGTTCGATCATTTGAGCAGTCCTTTTGGAGTCAGCGAGCGTTGCAGCCATTGCAGAAGCAGGTCAGCGATGATGGCCAGAACACTGACGAGCACGGCGCCGACGATCAGCATCGACATGTCGCTACGGCTGATTGCAGCAAGAATAAGTACACCCAGACCGCCGGCACCGATGGTGGCAGCGATGGTCATTACACCGATATTCATCACCACGGCGGTGCGTACACCGGCCAGGATCACGGGTACCGCGATCGGCAGTTCAACCATGCGCAGGCGCTGGCCGAAGGTCATGCCGATGCCGCGTGCGGCTTCACGGATACCCGGCTCCACACCGGTGAGGGCCAGGAACGTGTTGCGCATGATTGGCAGCAGGGAATACAGGAACACCGCCGTGATGGCCGGCATCGGGCCAAGCCCCTGGCCGAACTTGGAATAGAACGGCAAGAGCAGGCCGAACAGGGCGATGGACGGAATGGTCAGCAGCACAGTGGCGCTGGCTTGCAGGGGGCCGGCCAGTGACGGGAAACGTGTCATCAGCACACCCAGCGGCACACCGATCAAGATCGCCAGAATCACGGCAATGCCGACCAGGGAGATGTGCTGCAAGGTCAGATGCAGTACTAGCGACCAGTCCATGTGGGAAAAGGCGTTTAAAAATTCCATGTCTTTTCCTTAGTTGAGTGGATGCTGGCGCAGGAAATCTGCGGCCACCGTGGAGGGGCTTTCGTGGTTCACGTCGACCCGCGCGTTGAGCTGGCGCATGGTTTCGTCGTCAAACAGATCAGCCAGCGGTTTGAGCAGCGCTTCCAGGTCCGGGTGGGCATCGAGATAGGCTTTGCTCACTACTGGCGCGGCGGTGTAGTCCGGGAAGTAATGCAGGTCATCGTCCAGCAGCTTGAGGTTGAAGGCACTCAAGCGACCGTCGGTGGTGTAAACCAGACCGGCAAACACCTGCCCGTTTTTCAAGGCGGTATAGACCAGGCCTGCATCCATTTGACGAATGTTGCGGCGCGTCAGGTCCATGTCGTACAGCTCGACCATGCCTTTCAAACCGTCGGAGCGGTTGGCGAACTCGGTATCCAGTGCCACCAGCTCGTTGCGGTTTTGCGGCTCACGCAGCGCCTTGTTCAAGTCGCTGATGCTGTTGATGTCCGGAAACTGTTTGGCCACGTTTTCTGGCAGCGCCAGGGCATAGGTGTTGCTGAACTTGGACGGGTGCAGCCAGACGAGTCCCTTTTTAGCGTCGAGTTCTTTAACGCGGTCGAAGGATTGTTGGCTGTCGAGTTTTTCGGTCACGTGGTTGTAAGCCACCAGTGACACGCCGGTGTACTCCCAGATCAAGTCCAGTTGCCCGGATTCCTGGGCACTGCGCGCCAGGCTACTGCCCAGTCCACCCGTCACTTGGGCGTTGTAGCCCTTGCTCTTGAGGTACTGCGCAGTAATTTCCGCGAGCAAGGTTTGCTCGGTAAAGACTCGCGCCCCAATCCGGATCAGGGGTTTTTCTGCGGCTTGAACAATTCCTGCGAACAGCAGGATGCAGCCTAAAAACAAGCTTATTTTTTTCATGGGTATTCCTTTGCTCAGCCAGACCTTAAACAGGTCGCAGGCCGCGTTCCAACCACCGGCGGCTGATCAGTATCACCAGGCCGTCGAGCAGCAATGCCAGCAGTGCGGTACAGGCCGCCCCGAGGATTAATTGCGGCTGATTGTTAAGGGCGATGCCGGGGAAAATCAGGCTGCCCAGGCTGTTGGCGCCGATAAGGAACGCCAGCGGTGCTGTGCCGACGTTGATCGCCAGTGCGACCCGCACGCCACCCATGATGATGGGCACGGCATTGGGCAGTTCGACCCGCCAGAGCACTTGGCGCGGGGTCATGCCGATGCCGACGGCGGCTTCTTTGAGCGAACCCTGTACGTTTTTCAGGCCTTCGTAGGTGTTGCGCACAATGGGCAGCAACGAGGCGAGAAACAGGGCGAAGATGGCAGGACCGCTACCGATCCCCAGAAAACCCAGTGCAATGGCCAGTACGGCCAGCGGTGGGACGGTGTTGCCGATGTTGAAGACTTGCATAAAGCGTTCCGCACGTCCGGCCATATTCGGTCGGCTGAGGAAAATGCCAGCGGGTATCCCTACAAGGAGGGCGGCGAGCATTGAAGCGAGTACCAGGTACAGATGGGCTTGCAGGTAGAACAACAAATCATCTTGATAGTGTTCGATAGTGCTGATGCCGATCCAGTGGACCAACAGGGCCAGAAGCGCGATAACAACCGCACATCCAATAAGCCCTTTTCCATAGCGATTTGCCACAGACGGACTCCTTTTTTTCAGTCGGCGAACACATCGTCGCGTGGCATTACCATTCCTGGCTGCCGACAATATGTTCGCGAAGAGCAACAGGCGGTGGCGAAAAGCGCCCTCATCACCTGTCATTAGCGCAGCCTCGTCAGGCTAACTTGCTGATATTTCAGCCCCTGACGGTTTGTCGTATCAGGAGAGTGGACGCCTCCACTGCTCAAAAGGTTCACATTATTTACGGCACATTGCCACCCTTGTCCGACGAGCAAGGGTACCAACGGTGGCTGTAACCACCTGTTTTGGGCTATAATCCGCGCCCTTTTTTGAATCAATCGTCAGGCGATTTCCCATGACCAACCAGGCCGCCGAAGTCGCGAAACGCCGCACTTTCGCTATTATTTCCCACCCCGATGCGGGTAAGACCACCATCACTGAAAAGCTTCTGTTGATGGGGAAGGCGATTGCTGTCGCCGGTACGGTGAAATCGCGAAAGTCCGACCGCCATGCCACCTCCGACTGGATGGAAATGGAGAAACAACGGGGTATTTCGATTACCACGTCGGTCATGCAGTTCCCGTATCGCGACCACATGATCAACCTGCTCGACACCCCGGGCCACGAAGACTTCTCGGAAGACACCTACCGCACATTGACTGCGGTCGATTCGGCCCTGATGGTGCTCGATGGCGGTAAAGGTGTTGAGCCACGGACCATTGCCCTGATGGACGTTTGCCGTCTGCGCGATACGCCAATCGTCAGCTTCATCAACAAACTCGACCGCGATATTCGCGACCCGATCGAGTTGCTGGACGAGATCGAAGCGGTCCTGAAAATCAAGGCTGCTCCGATCACCTGGCCGATTGGTTGCTACCGTGACTTCAAGGGTGTTTACCACCTGGCAGACGACTACATCATTGTCTACACCGCCGGTCACGGCCATGAGCGGACCGATGTCAAAATCATCGAAAAGCTCGATTCCGATGAAGCCCGTGCCCACCTGGGTGACGAGTACCAACGGTTTGTCGACCAGCTTGAGTTGGTGCAGGGCGCCTGCCATGAATTCAACCAGCAGGAATTCCTTGATGGCCAACTGACGCCGGTGTTCTTCGGTACGGCGCTGGGCAACTTTGGTGTCGATCATGTTCTGGACGCCGTGGTGAACTGGGCGCCAGAGCCGTTGCCCCGTGTTGCCAATGAACGTACGGTTGAACCGACTGAAGAGAAATTCAGCGGCTTTGTGTTCAAGATCCAGGCGAACATGGACCCGAAACACCGCGACCGTATTGCCTTTATGCGCATTTGCTCGGGCAAGTACGAAAAAGGCATGAAAATGCGCCATGCACGAACCGGTAAAGACGTACGTATCGGCGATGCGTTGACCTTCTTCTCCTCCGAACGTGAACAACTGGAAGAGGCATTTGCCGGCGACATCATCGGTTTGCACAACCACGGCACCATCCAGATCGGCGATACCTTTACCGAAGGTGAAAGCCTGAGCTTTACCGGTATCCCGCACTTCGCCCCGGAACTGTTCCGTCGCGTGCGTCTGCGCGATCCGCTCAAATCCAAGCAACTGCGTCAGGGTTTGCAGCAACTGGCCGAAGAGGGCGCCACCCAGGTGTTCTTCCCGGAGCGCAGCAACGACATCATTCTGGGTGCCGTGGGTGTTCTGCAGTTTGACGTGGTCGCGAGCCGCTTGAAGGGCGAATACAAGGTGGAATGCTCCTACGAGCCAATCACTGTGTACTCGGCCCGCTGGATCGATTGCGACGATAAGAAGAAGCTCGAAGAGTTCAAGATCAAGGCTGTGGAAAACCTGGCCATTGATGGTGGCGGTCACCTGACCTACCTGGCTCCGACGCGCGTCAACCTGGCGTTGATGGAAGAGCGCTGGCCGGATGTGAAGTTCCGTGCGACCCGTGAGCACCACTAAGCGCTAAGGCGTCTGGTTGAAA